>JAMPXI010000141.1 GCA_023701265.1 Desulfuromonadales bacterium
GGGCGCGCGCGCAATAGCGGATGGTTCGGCAGCACGGCCGGATCGACAACCGGCCAGGGTGGCGATTATACCAATTGGTACAGTACCACCGGGATCGGCAGTTATACCGGCACAGCCGGTGGCAAGGCGCACAACTTCACCTGCGCCAAGTGCCACAGCCCGCATGCGGCGACCCTGCCGGCTCTGCTGATTACCAACTGCCTGGATGTGACCGTCGCTACCTGGACTGCGCACAGTAATCAAATTACCCCAACCTTCCCGCAGGCGAACAATTGCCACCGCAAGGAGGCAGGGACACCGGACAGCAGTGGCTGGCACCGCCTCAATGCGGGACAGGCGCTGCCTTAAACAGGACAGGCAGGGACACTTCCCCCGGGAAGTGTCCCCACCGAACAACCGGAGAGCAACCCGCAACCAAAGGAGAACGACCATGAAGTACATCAAACCGCGCCTGGTGGGGAGTGGCAGCGTCCATCCCTGCTGAACAATTGCAAGAAGAAGGGCCGGGTGACCGGCCCTTCTTCTTGCAGTGCTGAGCGATGAGTAAAGGCAGAGTCGGGGCGAGCCTGGATGTTGACAATACAAATTTCGTGTTATACATTGTTATACAAAAGGAGGGCAATATGCTGGCGATCCGTCTGGAAAAAGAGTTGGAAATCGAGCTTGATCTGTTGGCCCGGGCAAAGGGGAGCAACCGCAGTGCTGTAGTCAGGGAGGCAATTGTTCGCTATCTCGAGGACAATGAAGACCTGGAACTGGCCAGGCAATCCTTGAACGAGCCGCGTGCGACGAAATCTCTCGTTGACTTGAGAAAAGACCTTGGCCTGGACGGTTGAAGTTAATGAATTCGCAGAGAGACAATTGCGCAAGCTCGATCGGCCGGTGCAGAAACGGCTGCTGAACTGGTTGCACGATCGTCTCGAAGGCTGCAAGGATCCCCGGCATTTCGGCGACCCCCTCAAGGGGGGGCTCACCGGCCTGTGGCGTTACCGGATCGGGGATTATAGGGTCATTTGCGAGATCCAGGATGCCCGGCTCGTGGTGTTGGCTATTGCCATCGGTCATCGGCGTGAAGTTTACAAGTAGCCTCTCCCGTCAAGGAGTTCTCATGATCCGACATCTTATTCTGGCCGTCAGTGGTCTGCTGCTTAGTCTCTCACCGCTGTCTGCCCAAGCTGCCTCCCTGTCTGGCAAGGCAACCGTCGGCGGCACGGCCACGGCCGGAATCACGGTCAAGGCCTTTCCGGTCGGCACCAAGACGCTGGCCGGCAAGGCGCCATTCGAGATCGGGCCGACCAGTGCCGACGGCCTGTTCAATTTCGAGCTGCCAACCGGCGACTACTATCTGCTGGCCGAGAGTGCCGAACTGTTCACCTACTACGGGCGCAATCCGGTGGCAGTGCCGGCCGAGGGGCTGGCAAACGTCAACCTGCGCATGGTGCCAGGATCAGGAGCGGTGCCACAGGAACCGGTGCGAGTTGAAAGCGGCGTACTCGGCTTTGTGTCCGTGGACGGCAAGCCGGTGGCCGGGGCGATCGCCACGGTCTATACCGATCTGAACAGTCAGTTCAAGGGGTTCGGTCTGGGGATGGCCGCGCCGACCGACGACAAGGGAAGGTTCGAGGTGCCGCTTCCGCCGGGTACCTACTACCTGGTGGTACGGATGCGCAAGGGCGGGGCGCTGGCCGGGCCGATGCGCGCCGGCGACCTGTTTGGCTACCTGCCGCAGAACCCCCTGGTGATCAAGGAAAAACAGGTGGCGCGGGTGCAGGTCCCGTTGATCGAGGTCCCGGAAAAGGTCGAGAAATTCGCCGCGACCCTGTTCGGCAACACCAGCATCAGCGGCAAGATCGTCGACAGGGCCGGCAAGCCGGTGGCCGGCGTGCATGCCATCCTCTATGCCGACATGATGATGCTCAGCCGGCCGGCGTATGTCTCCCAGCCCTCGGATGCCCAAGGGAACTTCGTGGTCTCCTTCCCTGATGGCGGAACCTATTATCTGTCCGCTCGCAGTACGCTCGGCGGCACGCCGACCCCTGGAGAGTTATACGGCCGCTTTGCCGGCACTCCCGATGCGTCGATTCGCATCCGCACGGGCCAGAAGCTGGAAGGAATGACGCTGGCGGTGGAGAAGGTGTGGTAATCCCTCGGGGTTGCAGACAAGGGGCGGGAAGTTGGAAACGCCGCGTCGGTTGACGCGGCGTTTTACGTTGGCGACGGCTAACCCTTCTTCACAGGCGTACCCTGCGGTGGCTGCGGGTTGCGGGCGTAGTCAGCCATCTGCCTGATGCCCTTCGGCATCTGCGGATGGTAATGCTGTGACCAGGGGAGTTTTTCGAGACGCTCAAGCAACGGACTGGCTTCGTCGATGCGTCCCATCTGCAGCAGGAACTGAGCACGGTAATAGTCGATGAATGGGTTGATGGCGAAAAAGTTGCCACCCTTGGTCAGGAGTTCCTCGGCAATCTGCGGATTTTTGTCGGTTTCGGCAATCTGTGCCAGCTCCAGATAGGCCGCACCGTAGCCGGGATCGAGGGCGGCCGCCATGTCAATCTGTTTCAACGCCTCGTCGATCTTCTTCTGCTCGAACAGGCTTTTATAGTAGTCGTACTGGGCCGCGGCATCCTTGGGGTTGTCGGCGGCGTTCTGCTGGTACATCTCGCGGACTTTCTGGTCGAGGAAGAAGTTGGCCGAGTACATGGCCTCGCCGCGCTTGGCCCAACTGGCCGGCATCTGTTCGAGGAGTTTCGGATCGCGCAGGATGTCGGCGAAGTTGCTCAGCAAAAAACGCACATCGTGGGAGACGGTTCCCTCGATGGTCGAGTAGGAGAGGGTTACGATCTGCGGCCGCCAACTGGTCGTCTTGAGCGCCTGGCAGGCGGCATGCAACACATCATAAATCGGGGTCTTGACCTCTCCCTGGTAGAGACCGCGGAAATAGCCTAGATCGACGTGCAGGGCGAACGGCCCGTCGATCCTCGGCAGGGTTTTCGGATGCACGGCGCGGAACGGCACGCCGCGCACCGTGCCGGTAAAGACGCCGTTGGCAAGGGTCAGCTTGCCACTCTCATCCCCGGTCAGAAACTTGGCTTCAACCAGCTGCTTGCGGAAGGTTTCCAGCGACAGTTGCTCGGGTTCGACGCTGTTGGGGAAAACCCAGACGATCTCCTTGAACAGCCCGCCGAGCAGGGCGGCGCTCACCGCTTCGGTCGGCACGAGAAGCGGGTCGGCGCGGTAGAAACTTCCGCGCTTCCAGAAATCCTCGCGCGTTCCTGAGACGACCAGCTTTTTGACCGCGTCGGCCCGCTCCGCCTCGATCGGCTGCAGGAAGGGGTGGATCGACATCAGTACCAGCGTTCCCTTCTGCGGCAGAGCCTCGCGCCAGACCGGCACCGCCTCGCTCGGCAGTTCCATGACCACCGGTTGGAGCGGTTCGGTCAGTACCTGTGGCCCCGGTTTGACCGGAACGGTTTGTTTGCCGCTGTCGCAGGCGACGAGCAGGGTTGAAAAGCAGAACAGCAGAAGCAAAAAACGGTGCATGATGACCTCGGAACACAGATGAATTAGCGGACGTATTATAAGGGAAACGGCAATATTGCACCATGGGAAATAACCAAATATTTTCATGAAAGATCATCCACGTTAGCTCATTTCGGTGCCCATTCTCCCGCACGCGTCCTTGTGCTATAACTCTCCCCATGCTGCAACTGATCAATGTCACCAAAAGCTTTGCCGGGCAAACGGTGCTGAACGCTGTCGACTGGCACCTGCGCCCCGGGGAGCGGATCGGCCTGTGCGGTGAAAACGGCGCCGGCAAGACCACCTTGCTGCGCCTGCTCGCCGGGCTGCACGAACCGGACACCGGCACGATTCAAACCGCGCGCGGCACGCTGGTCGGCTATCTGCCGCAGGACGGTCTCGAACACGCCGGGCGCACCCTGTTTGATGAAGCCCGCAGCGCCCTTGAACATCTGTTGGCCATCGAAGCGGAGTTGGGCGAACTGGAGACACGCATCAGCGCCAGCCACGCCCAGGCCGATCTCGACCGCTACGCGCTTTTGCAGGAGGAGTTCCTCCAGCGCGGCGGCTACACCATGGAGGCCGAAGTCGCCCGCGTCCTCAAGGGCCTCGGCTTCAGTGAAAACGACCGCGACAAGCCGTGCGAGCACTTTTCGGGCGGCTGGCAGATGCGCATCGCCCTGGCCAAGCTGCTGCTGCGTCGCCCCAATCTGCTGCTCCTGGATGAACCGACCAACCATCTCGACCTCCCCGCCCGCGACTGGCTGGAGGAATACCTGGCCAACTATCCGTTCACGGTGGTGCTGGTTTCCCACGACCGTTTCTTTCTCGACCAGGTGGTCACCAAGATCGTCGAAGTCTGGCACGCCTCGCTGACCAGCTATCCCGGCAGCTATTCCCGCTACCTGACGGCGCGCGAGGAACGGGTGTCGGCCCTGCGCGAGGCCAAGCGCCGTCAGGACGAGGAGATCGCCAAGATCGAGGCGTTCATCAACAAGTTCCGCTACAACAACATCAAGGCGCCGCTGGTGCAGAGCCGCATCAAGCAGCTGGAGAAGATCGAGCGCATCGACCTGCCGCCCGAACGCAAGCGCATCGCCTTCAGCTTTCCGCCGCCGCCGAAAGGAGGGCGGTTGGCGGTGCGGTTGCACGGCGTTGGACATGGCTACGGCGAGCAGACGGTACTGACCGGGGTCGACCTGGCCGTCGAGCGCGGCGAGCGGGTCGCCCTGGTCGGGGCCAACGGCGCCGGCAAGTCGACGCTGATGCGCCTGCTGGCCGGCGTGGAAGCGTCCCGGCAGGGGACGCGCGAGGAAGGGGCGGGGCTGGTGCTGGCCTACTTCGCCCAGGACCAGGCCAATACCCTTGAGGCGCAGCTGACCGTGCTGGAACAGATCACCCGGGTCGCCCCCTTCGACATGGTGCCGAAGCTGCGCAACCTGCTTGGCGCCTTTCTCTTCCACGGCGACGACGTCCACAAGAAGGTCAGCGTCCTCTCCGGCGGCGAGCGCAACCGCCTGGCCCTGGCCATCCTGCTGCTGCGCCCGGCTAACCTGCTCCTTCTCGACGAACCGACCAACCACCTCGACCTGCAGTCGAAGGAAGTGCTGCTCGACGCGCTGCGCGGCTATGCCGGAACGCTGATCTTCGTTTCCCACGACCGCTACTTCGTCGATGCCCTGGCGACCCGGGTGGTCGAGGTGGCGAATGCTGCGGCTACGGCCTATCTCGGCAACTACGAGGATTTCCTGCGTGCCAAGGGCGGGGAGGGGCACTCGACCTTGCGGGTCGAAACGACCACCGTGACCAAGGCCGTGCCGGTCGCGGACGACAAGTCGGCGCGGATCGCCTCCCACGCCGAGCGCAAGGCCTCCCAGCGCGACGCCCAGCGGCGCGAAAAACGCCTGTTGGAAGTCGAGGCGCGGATTGCCGAGCTCGAGGCGCTGCTTGCCGGCCTGGTCGGGGAGATGCAGGATCCGGCCATGGCCACCGACCATGCCCGGCTCTACCCGCTGATCGACCGGCACGACACGCTGCAGCGGGATCTGGACGAGCAGATGGCGCTCTGGGAAGAATTGCAGGAACAGGACGGGGCCGCAGAATGAAGCGGCTGTTCGTGGTCACGGTCGCCAGCGAGAAGGGGGGGGTGGGGAAGACCACCATCGCCACCAACCTCGCCGTCTATCTCAAGGCCTTGCACGAGGATCTCCCCGTCACCATCGCCTCCTTCGACAATCATTTCAGCGTCGATCACATGTTCGCCCTCGGCGCTCGGCCGACAGCGGGGATGAGCGAGCTGCTGAGCGGTTCGCCGTCGCCCGACCTGGTCTGCCTCGGCCAGTACGGCGTGCAGTATCTCGCCTCGGCGCGGCGCCTGTCCCCTCCGGCCCAGGCGCCCAAGGTGCTTCGCTCCTGGCTTGACGCGCTCGGTCTGGACGGCGTCCTGATCCTCGACACCCGGCCGATCCTCGACTGGTTCACCGCAGCCGCCCTGCTCGCCGCCGACCTGGTGCTGACCCCGGTGAAAGATCGGGCCTCCCTGATCAACGCCTCCGCCCTGCGCAC
>JAMPXI010000023.1 GCA_023701265.1 Desulfuromonadales bacterium
TAGAGCCCGCGGGTGACGAAAATGTAGCCGCCCGGAGCGGCGAAGGCATTGATGTCGTCACTCTGGATGACGCCGAAGGTCCAGTTGAGTCCCGGGCGCGGTCCCTGTGCCGCCAGGTAGCGGCCGACGCGATTGACATAGCGCTGCAGCGAATCGTTTTTCACCAGCGGATAGCCGGCCAGCAGCCGTCCGGCTATCTCGCGGCCCACCGCCTGCTCGTCGGCATCGCTCAGGGTGCCGATCAGCGGTACCTGCCCGGGGCTCCCCGGCTGCGCGGCCGGCTGACCGGGGGTGAGCACACGGTTGAGTTCCGATTCGAGCAAGCCGCCAAAAGGTGACGTCTGTGCCGTCTCGACGCACGCCGACAGCATGGCAATGACCATAAGGAACAAGGCTGCGCGGATCATGGCATTTCTCCTGGTCCCGCGGCAACCGATGCCGGCAGTGGCGGCACGTTGCGCGGGCTGAGCCCGGCGTCACGGGCCAGGCGCTCGGCTTCGGCCTGACTGACCCGGAAGCGCTCGGCGGCGGCAATCGCCTCCTCGCTGAAGGCTGCGGGTTTCAGCGTCTCCTCGCCGAGACCGCGTACCCCGGTGGTGGCGATGATCTTTCCTGTGCCGGCCCGTCCGGTGGCGACCTGCGACAGGCTGCCGGCACTGACCGCTGCCGCCGCAGCCGTGCGCCGGACGCTGAGCATGCGCATCCACCCGGTTTTACCGGCGGCCTTGACCTGGTACCAGCTCCCCTCGCGCTTCTGGACGTCAACCTGCTGGCCGGCGGCAAGTTTGGCCAGCACTTTGGCATCGGCGAACGGCTTTTCGTAAAGGCTGTCGGCCTTGCTGACCCGGGCGGGTTCGGCCAGGCAGGCCAGGGGCCAGGCCAGCAATGCTGCCAGCGTCAGACAGATGATTTTGATCATGGTCGTGATCCTTTGAGTTCTTGCAGGGCGGCACCCAGCAAAGCCTGCCAGTCATGATCGGTCCCGGCCCCGAGATCGCCTTCGACCCGGCTGATCGACAGGCTTGCATGCGGGAGCACGGCGGCAAACGGTTTTATCCGCAGGATTTCGGGCAGAGCGTTGGCCAGTTCCGCCGCCTCCTGCCGGATGGCCTGCCATTGGGCCTCATCGTTCCCTTCGTACAGCCAGCATAGCACCAGCATGTTTTCCAGCAATCGCCACAGCCCCATTTGTCGGCCGCTGAGCCATTCGGCGCTGGGGGCGTGTCCGCAGCGCGCCTGCAGTTCGGTAGCCAGCTTCTGCAGGGCGGCTTCCTCGCGGGTGGGGAGTTCGAAACGCAGGGCCAGCAGACAGCCGTGTGCCCCGCCTTGCCCGCCGTGCCGGCGCACCACCACGCTCCGGTCCAGGGCGCGGGCCGTAGCGAAGGCATAGTAGCGGGCGACGGAATAATAGGCAAAACCGAACATGACCGGGCCGGTCAGGTTGATGTAGAGGTTGAACAGGTTGATCGCCGCGTAGGCGATGGCGATCAGCACGAACTGGGAGAGGCCATAGACGCGGTCGAGCTTGCTGCTGGCCCCATGACGGTAGAACGCCCAGGCGGTTGCCCAGAGGATTACCAGGGTGACCAGCAGGTAGAGGAAGCGGGTTTCGGGAACCCTCAGCCAGTCGCCGCGGCGCAGGTTGTCGATCGCCGTGGCCAGGATCTCGACGCCGGGAAACTGTCGGCTCACGGCGGTCGCCTTGATATCGAACAGGCTCGGGGCGGTGGAGCCGATGATGACGATCTTGCCGGTGAATTCATCATTCGGCCGCTGTCGGTGTTGCTTCTGCAGGTCGACATAGAGTTCGGCAAAGCTGACGTAGGGGTAGCGGAACGGCTCGCCGCGCCAGTTGATCAGCAGGCGCTCCGGTGCTACGAGTGCCGGGTTCTCGCCGCGGGCCACCGCCAGGGCCAGCGACGGCAGCTCGAAGCCGTGCTCGTAGCGGCGCAGGGTGTATTCGCGGACGATGCCGTCCGGGTCGGGCCAGATGTTGTTGAAGCCGACGCGTTCCGAAGCCTGGACGGCCGGGAAGTACGGCAGAACCACGGCGATGGGCGCCGCGGGCCCGAATGCGTCGGAGCGCACGCCCGGCACGCGATCGACCGTCAGCTCGCTCAGCCGGTCCTGGGCCGGGTCGAGCCGCACCAGGGGGAACCAGGTATTGTTGCTGCGGGCAATGACCTCGTTGAAGTAGGCGTCCGAGTCCGGATTGAACAGGTCGGGGTCGCTGAACAGAATGTCGAAGACGATCGCTCTGGGGCGCTGCGCTGCGAGCCTGTCGACGAACTCGCCCAGCACCTGGCGGGGCCAGGGCCAGCGGCCGTATTCGCCGGCCAGGGCCGCCAGCGACTTCTCGTCGATGTCGACGATGACGATGTCCGCGGCCGGCGGCGCCACCACCAGGCGGTTGCGCACCATGGCATCGAAAGCCTTCTGGCGCATGCCGACCACATAGTTGATGGTGAAGGCATCAAGGAGGGCGAGCGCGGTGAAGAGCACGGCGCCGTAGAGGTAGAAGTTCCGCTGCAGGCGGGTGCCGAGCCGGTCGCCGGCCAACGCCACGGCCCGGCGCAATCTGGAGAGCAGGTTGAGCATGGGAAGCATGATAGCAGAGTTGGAGAAAATGGGGGGCGGCTGTCGTGAATTGACTGCTCCGTTTCAACCGCTTACAGGTGCCGGGTCTCGGTTGGCGGCACCTGCCAGTTGTCGTTGCGCCCATCGACGCAGGTGACCGGCGCGTTGACCAGTTCCGCGATGTCCACATCATCGAGGCAGTTGACGTTGACGGCGTAGACCTTGCCGCCCATATCCTGCAGAATTCCCCATCCGAACGAGTGCACGCCGCAATGCCGGCAGAACAGATGGTGGATGTTCCTGGCCCCGAACTGGTAATCGGCCAGGTCGGTCTCCCCCGCCAGCAGCCGGAAGGCATCCGGCTTGACCATGGTGAGCCAGTTCCGCACCTTGGTGCAGATCGAACAGTTGCACTTGAAGGTGCCGGCGTTCAAGTCGATCTCCGCTTCATAGCGGACCGCGCCGCAATGGCATCCTCCGGCGTAGGTTCTTTTCATGGACAATTCTCCTCTCGAAGATGACCGGGCCACGGTCGATGTCGTTGCCAGATCCGTTCGCCGCGCCGTTCAGGCACGCAGCAGCTTGAGCAGGGCTTCGGCGACGGGGGCTGACGATGCCGGATTCTGGCCGGTCACCAAGCCGCCGTCGATTTCGACATGCGGGGTCCAGTCGGGGCCTTTGTGATACAGGCCGCCCCGTTCCTTGAGCCGGTCCTCCAGCAGGAAGGGGACCACCTTGTCGAGTTGGACCGCCTGTTCCTCGTCGTTGCTGAAGCCGGTCACCCGCCGGCCGTTGACCAGATGTACGCCGTCCGGGCCGCGCGCGTTGGTGAGCGCGACCGGTGCGTGGCAGACAGCGCCCACCGGTTTGCCTGCCCGGGCAAAGGCTTCGATCAGGGCGATGGACGTCGGGTCGACCGCCAGATCCCACATCGGGCCGTGGCCGCCCGGGTAAAAGAGGGCATCGAAATCGGCCACCGAGACGTCGGCGAGCTTCCGCGTCGCAGCGAGGCTGGCCTTGGCGGCGGCATCTGCGTTGAAGCGCCGGGTTGCCTCGGTCTGATTCTCCGGCAGGGCGCTTTTCGGGTCGAGCGGCGGTTGGCCTCCCTTGGGCGAGGCGAGAGTGATGGCTGCTCCGGCATCCTTGAGCACATAGTAGGGGGCGGCAAACTCTTCCAGCCAGAAACCGGTCTTCTCCCCGGTATCGCCGAGCCGGTCGTGAGAGGTGAGCACAATGAGGATCTTCATGGCCAAACTCCTTCCTTCGAACGCCTATTCTCAACGTCAGTATACCCTCTTTTCACGGCTCGTTTTACCGGCCGCCGTCAAACCGGCTTGCCGGTGCAGGACGGCAAAGCCGGCTCCTGGCGGGAACCGGCTTGATTTGCTCGCCACGGCGGTGAAGGTCTGACTTGGTGTTACGGTGACAGCGAAGCCGGCTTTTCCAGCTTCTGCTGGCGGTCCAGCTCTTCCAGCAGGCGCCCGTTGTCGGGCACCCCTTTCAGGATGAAGCTGATGATCCCCTCCTTGTCGATCAGGTAGGTAACGCGCCCGCTAGCATAAAGCTTGCGAATCGCGCCGTCCGCATCGTCGATCATCGGGAAGGCGATGGCGTGCTCCTTCATAAACGCCTGATGAGTCTCCAGGGTGTCGCCGCTGACGCCCAGCACCTGGGCGTTGCGCTTGCCAAAGGCTTCCAGATCCTTTTGGAAAGCGATCAGTTCGTTGCTTCAGACCGGGGTGAAGTCGGCGAAGTAGAAGGCGAGGACGACATTCTGTCCGCGCAACTCGCTAAGCCGGATCGTTCCCTGCGTCGATGCCCCGGTGAAGTCGGGGGCCGGCGTGCCGATTTCCAGGGCGTGGGCCGTCAGGCCCGACAGCGTGACCCAGGCGGCAGTGAACATCCCTCTGACCAGTCGTTTCATAGTCTCCTCCCTTAGATACTCCCTGTCTGAAAGTTTACGTTGCGGCCGCAGATGCGCAAGCGCAACCGGCTATTCGCCCGGGAGGCCAGCATGCTGAATTCAGTGAAGCGGAAGGTCGGGAAGTTGGGGGCGACTGGCGACAGCTGTTGATTACCGGCCGATATGATGCAGGATCTCTGCAACGGCGGGGCGGTCGGCCGGGCCGCTGCCAACATGATGCAGACGAACGATGCCTTGGGGGTCGATCAGCACGTCACCGCCGCGCTGGAAGATGTCCCCTGCGGATTTTTTCAGCGTCTGTCCGTTCCGGAGCGCCTTGAGATAGGCCCGCCAGGTCGCCGGTCCCCAGATATCCCAGAACGATGCCGCGAGCATCCCGTAGCCGCGATAGACGTCGCGGCCGGCGTCGATCAGCAGCGGCCAGGTCAGACCGGTCTCCGCGACGTACTGGCGGGCGAAGAAATCGTTTTCGAACGTCACGACCGCGATCGTGACGTTGCGTCTGGCAAACTCGTCTTCCTGCTCGCGCAACTGCGCGAGATGCCCCCGGCAGGGCAGTCACCCCAGGTGGCGGTGGAAGACCAGCAGCAGCCACCGTCCCCGATAATCCTCGAGCCGGTGGGGATGTCCCGTGCTGTCGGGCAGGGTGAAGGGGACGGCGGTTTTGCCGGTCAGATCGCTCATGGGTTCATCTCTCCCTTCTCCGGGTCACGGGAAGCGCCCGACGTTTTTCGGCGTTTATTGCTTGATAGCGACGGCCTTGAAAAAGGTGTAGCAGAAAACCCCGTCCGGCTCGGTTGTTCGATAAAGGTCTTGAATGCCTTGGTCGAAGGTGTCTTGATCGATCATCCCCGCGGCCAATGCCGCTTCGCGTACCCCCTCAATCATGGCGGTAAAGGTTTTTTTGGTGAAGCCATCAACGAACCCTGGTTTGCTGGCATCAACATAAACCACGCGTGGCGAGACCTGGATGGCTTCAAAGCCGGCTCGGTTCAGGAGCGGATACAGTTCTCTGCCGATATTGGCATTCCCTCCACCGCGCTTTTGCAGTTCAACCTGGCAGCCAATCGCCTTGTGTGCCGCTTCGCTCTCCGGGAAGAAATAGGTCGAACCATGATCGCCTTCGATCACGGTTATGGTTCCGCCGCTTTTCAGATAGTTTTTTAGAATGTTCAATACCTTAACAGGCTCCGGCAGATGTTCGAGGACGAAACAGACAAAAATATGGTCGAAAGAATTTGGCGCAAAGGGCAATTGGAAAATGTCGCCTTGCTGAAAGACGACGTTGGTGACCCCCGCAGCCTCTGCCTTCAACCTGGCCGTGGCCAATGAATTGTCGGAGATGTCGACCGAAGTGATCATCGCTCCAGGGCTGTTTCTGGCCAGGGTTACGGTTTGGGCACCAACACCACAGCCTGCTTCCAAGACCTTGCTGCCGGCGGGATAGATGGTGTCGGAGTGCAGCAACTCAACCAAGGTGGAAGCTTGATCCTGCAGGCGGATGTTTTCTCTCGGATCGTAGCCGTGGACATAAGCGCTGATCAATTGAATCTCCCTGGTTGACAACGGGGCCGCACTTGACCTGCCGGGAAGCCTTATCGCCCGGGCACGGTCCAAGTGCAAGTTGGGACATCACTTTTCCTCAAATGTGAATATGTGAAGAACGTCCCCAAAGATTCCCGGCACCAAACGGGCGGTGGAGCCGCGAATTTGTTTACTGGTCTGGAACAGGGGGCCGATTCAGAACGCTGATCACGTCCGTAGCGATGAAGATCCTGTTCCGTTTGCGTTCAGTCCGCGGTGTGACCACCCCGTTCTCTCGCATGATGTTCAAAGCGGCATTCGCCGTCGGGAATGAGGTATTGAACGCCTCTTGGATTGAACGGACCGTGACAACCGGGTGAGCGATGAGGTATTCAGGGAGACGGTGGGGCAGGGCATCGCTCCGGACATTGCTGGTGCGAAGTTGCGTCTTCCACTGATCTAAAAGGGCGGTCAGGCGTTCCGCTGTTTGTATTGTCTCCCTTGCGGCCACCTGCACCCCCTCGGCGAGGAACCGGACCCATGGCACCCATTCTCCACGCAACTGCACCGCGCCCAGAGAGTCGTAATATTCCTGCTGGTTTTCCTTGAGGAACCCGGCCAGGTAAACGGGGCAATAGCCTTCGGCAAACAGCATGAGCGGTAAAAGGAGCCTCCCTACGCGGCCATTGCCGTCGATGAAGGGGTGAATCGTCTCGAACTGCGCGTGAACGATCGCCATGCGGATGACGATGGATATCTCCATTTGGTCTTCCTCTGACGGCACATAGCGCAGCAACTCCTCCAGGTCTGTAAGGCAATCCCCAAGATATTCATGAGGGGGCGGGACGAATTTCGCGTCGTAGATGTTCCTATGGCCGCCGATCCAGTTCTGTCTTTGCCGGAACGCACCGGGTGTGTCCTGGTAGTCGGTCCCCTCCATAAGGTGACAGTGGAGCTTCTCGATAAGTGTGCGGTCCAGGGCGGCGGCCCCTCTGGTGGCCACCTGTTGCAGCCCGTAGTGCAATGCCTTAACGTAGTTGAGGGTCACCACCACGTCCCGTGGAAGTCCGTCGTCGCTGCCGGTCGCCTCATATTCGAGAACTTGATCGACGTCCGAGGACGTTCCCTCGATCTGGCTGCTCCGGACGGCTTCCCGACGGTCGAGCGTCCTCGTGGCAAGGTTCGGGTTGGGAAGACGGGATGTGGCGGCCTGCACAGCTCCAAGCGCCTCGTGCGCCTTGACCACATCGCTGAAAACTTCCTTCAGTCCGAGTGTGCGGGGGGCAGGAGGGGGGACAAGCGCAAAAGCACCCGGATACCCCTTCAGGGGAACAAGCAGTTTTTGCCGGTCGGGGCTCAGATCTGAAGTTTTCATGGACACAAGCCTATAATAATGGTCGCCACTATTAAAATATATTCAATTTACCTTTAATAGACAAGGAGGTTATTAAAGGATCGGCTTCGAGTGGACAAGACGGGAGGTCTCGTTGAGCCAGACCGGGCATGGTTTCCCTTGTTCTTTTCTTGTTCAACGGCTATGAGCGTGACCGGCTGCGGCGGTTGTTTCGCCGCGACCGAGTCCACGCGAGAGTTGGGACATTTTCTTATGCTAAAGCAATAAAGCAGCTACGTCCCTCTTGGGTTCCCCTCTTAACTGGGGGTGATTGAGTGCTTTATTTTAGCGTATCTGGGGACGGTTCTCAATTTCCATTTTGATTACAGATGCTTAGCCGACAATTTCGGCCGACCTCGGCGCGGGCGGCGTTGCTCGATCGACTGTCGGCAGATTGCCGCCGCGAAGTCGTCGCCGCCGATGCAGCCCCTTGCCGTCCGCGCCCGCAACTCTTCTTCTTCCTTGACCCGGTCGCCGCACACATAGTCCCGATAAGCAAACCTCTGCTGTTCCGGATTGCTGCCAAACGTTGC
Source organism: Desulfuromonadales bacterium (assembly GCA_023701265.1). Classification (GTDB taxonomy): domain Bacteria; phylum Desulfobacterota; class Desulfuromonadia; order Desulfuromonadales; family BM103; genus VAUL01. Next base: position 7,952 of record JAMPXI010000023.1, read on the forward strand.
ATAAATCGCATGGATATCGGTAATGCTGTCGCGCGTCCCAGTTGCATATGCCCCATAGCTGCTCCAGGGATAATCCGCTGGATCGGTAACCAGACCGTAGCGAAGCGGGTTCCGCTCTATGTACCGCCCGCATTCCAGCAGATAAGCATCCCGCTCGACGATGAAGCTTTTGAAGCGATCCTGCCAGAGATGACCGACACCCCGATATTTCTTGTGCGTCCGCAATGTATAGGCCAGTTGTAAACCCTGCATGGTTCGCGATAGCGAACCCCCATCGCCCGGCTCCAGCAATAGGTGTACGTGGTTGGGCATCAGCACCCAGTGATACAACCTGAAGCCGTCGCGTTCCTTGTAGCGCCGGCAGAGTTCGAGGTAGGCGGCAAAATCTTCATCGTCCCAAAAGATGCGCTCGCGATTATTCCCCCGACTGATCACATGATAAACCTGCGCCGCAACGGCAATCCGTGCTTGTCTCGGCATACTCCCCTCCAGCCACATCATAAAAATAGAATTGTAACATCATAATATTGCTAAGCTATTTAAGAACCGTCCCTGATTCCGTCCAAGGCTGATCCGCTGAGCGTTAACGGAGACGGGTCTAGCCGTTTGTTGAGATCAGTTTCTTCATCTTGGGCCTGTGGCCTCTTGTTGCTTGCAGGAGAACACTTTGCTATATTTCCTGAAAAGGAGCGCCCCATGAACGAAATCTTTTTCCTCGTCGAAAACGCGCCGGAGGGCGGATACACTGCTAAGGCCCTCGGAGAATCAATTTTCACTGAGGCTGATAGCCTTGAGGAACTTCATGTTAACGTGAGGGATGCCGTTAAATGTCATTTTGATGAAGACAAGGTGCCTAAGATGATCCGTCTTCATTTTGTTCATGAAGAAGTCCTCGCTGTATGAAGTTGCCGCGCGACATTGCCGGCAACGATCTTGCCAAAGCCCTTCGCGGATTGGGTTATCAGGTAACCCGTCAGACTGGCAGTCATATTCGCCTTTCCACATCGGAAAACGGCGAACACCATATCACCGTCCCTGCCCATAATCCTTTGAAAATTGGGACTCTCGCTTCAATTCTCTCTGACATAGAGTCCCACCACAAAATGACCCGCGAACAGCTTCTGGATCGACTCTTTTCTTAGATTCCCTCCCTTTTATTTTTCTCAACTCGTTATTGAGCAGTTAGCGTCCTGTATCTACCTGTAGATAGAAAGCGCTGCTGCTCTAGTGCTATCCGCCATCTACCTGTATATGCTTTTCAAGTCGTGTCCCGGCGATTTGCCCGTATGTTACGAACCAGAGTTTCTTTTCGGGATTCCAACGCGCGCCGGCCCGTTAGAAAACCAGGGACATCCCCTATTTCCACTGCCCACACAACGCAAAACGACCGCCCAAGCCATCGACGAAATGGCTCAAGTGGTCGCTATTGGTACGCGCTCTTCCGGCATCTTCCCCCCTTAGGAAAACAACCTGAAGCAATTTTCATAAGATAGCGCGCTGGAGGCGGGTTCTTCAAGGAGAATTCTTTCCGGGGTCTCGTCTCCAGCGGCGACCAAACTATTAAAACAACTTCGGCCGGTCCCGTCCGGCCGGACGGGTGACTATTCTTGTTCGGCTAAGATTGACTGAAACCGCGGGGTCCCGCCCCCGCATGGCGGCCCGGGGGCCTGCCGCCGAGCCCCCCGGCGCTCCGAAGCTCTCCGCCTGCCTGACGGCAGGTTCCCTACGCTGCGCAGACGTTTGCCGGACGGATCAAAACTCGGGGCTATGCCCCTCAGACAGTTGATCCGTCTATATCGGCAAACGTCCACTCCGCTCCGGCGAGAGCACACAGGGGTTTACTCTTTCGCGATCTCGCGCCGAGTGAAAACTAGTTGGCTATGGCTGTGGCGGCACGGGGGATGGCAATTGGGTGGCAAAGCCAAACACGTTCCGAATGCTGAATGATCCGTGTTCGGAAGAGTGGTGAAGCAGGTGGCCCGCTGCGGGGCCCCAAGTGGATGGGCCCCGCAAAAGGTGGAGAGAGCTGGGACGGTGTCGGTACAGCAGCGACGACGGACGAAGCTATCGACCATGCCCTCCGCGAGGAGAAGGCGTTTCTGCCGACTCTTTTCGCCGGAAAAGAGTCGGTCGCCGTCCGGGGGCGAGACCCCGGAGCCAGGACCGAAACGGGGAAACAGTCTATCGAATGGCAGGCCAGGCGGAATGCAGAGGTACTCCCCCCGCGACGTGCAAACCACACGGGATGCCAGGCACCCCGTCATCCATATGGTATCCTAAGATTCATCCCCATTGTGGAGCCGCCATGCGCATCGCCCTGGTCTTCCCGCCGTTTTACCATCCGGCCATGTACAACCTGCCGCCGCTCGGGCTGATCAACCTGGCGACCGCCCTGAAACTGGTTGGTCATGAGCCGCGCATCATCGACCTGGTGCTGGCGCTGCGCACCGGGGAGCTGCCGCGCGACGCGACGATCTACCAGAATGCTGCGCGCATGATTCTCGCCGGCGAACCGGAACTGGTGGCCTTCTCGGCGCAGTGCACCACCTACCCGCCAATCGTGCAGATCACCCGGCTGCTCAGGCGCGAGCGGCCGGCCTTGAAGATAGTCGTTGGCGGGCACAACGCCAGCTTCCTCGACCGGCCGACGCTGGAGCGCTTTCCCGAGTTCGACGCAGTTGTGCGCGGCGAAGGGGAGATCACCTTCCCGGCGCTGGTCACCGCCTGGCAGGCTGGCAACGAGCCGGCCGACGTGGCCGGGGTGACCTGGCGGCGCGGCGCGGCGATCGCCGTCAACCCCGATCGGCCGCTGCTCGCCGACCTCGACGGTCTCCCCCGGCCCGACTATACCCTGGCCGCGCCGCTGGAGAGCTATCGCGCCGCCTGCGCCCTGCCGCGTGCCATCGCCATTCTGGAAGTGGGACGAGGCTGCCCGCACCGCTGCGTGTACTGCTCGGAATCCGCCATGTGGCAGCGGCGCACCCGCACCTTCGCGGTGGAACGGGTGGTCGCCGAGATGCGAGTGCTGCGCGAAGAGCACGGTGCCGAATGTTTCCTGCTGGCTTACGATCAGTTCACCGCCGATCGTCATTACGTCGCGGAGTTCTGCCGGCAGGTGATCGCCGCCGGCCTCAACGCGACGCCGTGGTACTGCATCTCGCGACTGGATTCGGTCGATAGCGCTTTACTGGCGCAGATGCGCGCGGCCGGCTGCGAGTCGATGTGCTACGGCATCGATTCCGGCTCGGCCCGGACGCTGGCCTTCATCGACAAGCGCATCGACCGGGAGATCCTCTTCGAACGGGTGCAGCAGACCACCGACCTCGGCATGGTGCCGACCCTGAGTTTCGTGGTCGGCTTCCCCGAGGAGGAGCGCGAAGATCTCGATGCCACCCTGGAACTGGCCCTGCAGTGCGGCCTCCAGGGGAACGTCAACCCGCTGCTGCAGCTCCCCACCGTGCTCCCCGGCACCGAACTGCACCGCCGCTACCTGACCCGGCTGGTGCGCAGCGTCGATACCTACTTCGCACTTGGCCTCGAATTCACGGCTGGGCAGCGCCTGCCGGAAGACGAGGCCCTGATCGCCGCCGACCCGGAGCTCTTCAGCAGCTTCTGGAACCTGCCGTGCCCGGGGCTGGCACTGTCGGCGCTGCACCGGCTGGCGGGGGGCTTTCCGCTGCTGGTCACGCTCTTTCCGAAGACCTTCCTGCTGCTCAGCCAGGCGCTGGCGGTTACGCCCACAATCCTGTTCCTGGCTTTCGACGAACAGGTGAGGGCGAAGGGTGATCTGCCCCTCGATGCCCCGCGCTGCTATCGGGATTTCCCGGCTTTCGCCCGCGCGCAGTTGGACAGACTCCCTGGCGACGGAGCGTGGGCGCACCTGGCCGAAGTGCTCGCTTATGAGCTGAACGCCCTGGATGTCGCGCAATTTGCCAAGGGGGAAAAAGCCGGTAACATTGACTTGCAGCGGCGGGAGGAGTGGCGGCCGTACCGCCCGGCCAACGTGCGTGTCGCCGCGTTCCACTTCGATCTGCCGGTGATCGTAGCCGACCTCAAGGCCGGCACGGTGCTCTCCCGCTATGCGCCGAACTCCAGCTGGCTGGTCTTTCGCCAGCAGGGGAGCGAACTCGAAGTCACGGCCGTCAATGAGTTCGGCAGCGCGTTGCTGTCCCGCTGCAACGGCCGGGCGACGTTGGCCGAGGTGGCCAGTTACCTGCATGCCGGCTACGGTGCCGGTCTGCAGGCCACCGATTTTCTGGCTGCCTGCCGCGAGGCGGCCGCCCAGTTTGCCGGCCTTGAGCTGCTCGAGCCGCCGGTCCAGCAACCGTCAGAGGAAGGGAGGTGAGACTATGCTGAAGATTGCCCGTGTCGAAAAGAAAGTCTCCTCGGCCGCCAGTTGCCACGCGCCGACATGTCATGCCCCGGCCTGTCACGCCCCAGCCTGCCATGCTCCGGCGTGCCACGCGCCGGCCTGCCATGCACCAAGTTGCCATGCGCCGTCCTGTCACGGACCGGCCTGATCGTGCCCGGGCGGGTTGCCGTCAGGCGGCCCGCCGGTTTTCACTGACCACATGTTACGCCATCTCCTCGACCTGCTGATCTGCCCCCGCTGCCTCCCCGCGGAAAAACCGCTGCGCGCCGAGGTGCGCGACCTGCGTGGCGGCGAGGTCCATACCGCCACCCTCGAATGTCCGAAATGCCGTGCGAGCTACCCGGTCAGCGACGGCCTCGCCACCGTGCTGCCCGCCGGCGCGCCGGAAGACCGCTATGCCGCCAGTGGCCGACTGGCCGGCTATCTGTGGAGCCACTATGCCGACCTCGCCGGCGACCCGGACGCGCACCAGGCGTTCCCGGCCTGGGGCGCGTTGCTGGCCGGGGCTGGCGGCCCGGCGCTGGATGCCGGCTGCGCCGTTGGCCGCCTCGCTTTCGAACTGGCCCGGCAGGCGGAGCTGGTGGTTGGCGTCGACCGGTCGGCAGGGTTCATCCTGGCCGCCCGCACCCTGGCCCGCACCGGACAGCTCGGTTATGAGCTGATCAGCGAAGGGGAACTCTTTGAAACACGCACGGTCCGGCTCCCCGCCGATCTGCCGCGGGCACGGGTCGAATTCCTGGTTGCCGATGCCCTGGCCTTCCCCTTTCCGGCCAGTCTGTTCGGCACGACAGCCTCGCTCAACCTGCTCGACCGGGTGCCGCTGCCGCGCCTCCATCTGGCCGAGCTCGACCGGGTCAGCCGGAAAACCGGCGCCACCCTGTTGCTGGCCGACCCATGGTCATGGGCGGAGGGGCCGGCGGAGCCCGAGGAGTGGCTCGGCGGCCGCCGGTCGGGACCGGGGGCGGGGGCCAGCCGGGAAAATGTACGGCGCCTGCTGGAGCGGATGGGACGGCCCCCCTGGCGAATGGCCGACAGCGGGAGGATCAGTTGGATGATTCGCCATCACCGCAACCACTTCGAACGGATCCACAGTGACTACCTGCTCGCCCGACGCTGATATCCCCGTGCTCCGGCCGGTCTTCGACGCCCATGTCGACATCGTGTATGCCTTGCGGCAGACGGATGCACCTCCCTTTGATGCCAGCCCCTTTGCAGCGGATCGCCTCGCCGCCGGCGGCGTGCGGGTGCTGACCAGCGCCCTTTACTGCGCCGATGCCTATAATGGTCCCGGCGCCGCGGGGCATCTTGCGGAGCTGATCGCCGCCGATGACCGGTTCCTCGGCAACCTGCCGCTCATCCGTACCCGCAGTGACCTGGAGATGGCCTGGAGCGACACCGGCCCGCCGGGACGGCTGCGCCTGCTGGAGAACGCCGACGCCCTGCTGGAGTTTGGCGTCAAGGCGGCGTGCGCGGCGGGGATCGTCACCGTCGGCCTGACCCATGTCGGCCGTAACCGCCTGGCCGACGGCAATGCCGTCGCTGATCCCGGTGGCTTGACCCCGGCCGGCCGACAGCTGTTGCCGGCGCTGGCTGCGGCGGGATTGGTGCTGGATGTCGCCCACCTGGCGCCACCGGGGTTCCGGGAGGTGCTGGAGGTTTACCCCGGAGCGCTGGCCTGCTCCCACACCGGGCTGCGGCGCTTCCGCGACGTGCCGCGCAACCTCGACGAGACCCAGTTGGCCGCACTGCTTGGCCGAGGCGGCATGGTCGGACTGGCCTTCGCCCCGGGGCTGCTGGCAACAACCCCGGACATCGATCTCGACGAAGTGTTCCGTCAGCTCGACTGGCTGGTGCAGCGCTTCGGGGCGGAGCAGGTGGGGCTGGGCAGCGACTTCGGCGGATTCGAGGGATTTTGCCGCGGGCTGGAGGATCACGGCCGGCTACCGGCCCTGGCGGCGAGGATGCAGCAGGCCGGCTACCCGGTTGCTGCGATTGCCGGGATCATGGGAGAGAATTGGGCGCGTTACTACTCGCGGGTGCTGTCGTCGGCCTGATCAGTGGTTGGAAAGGCGGTCGAGCACGGCAAAAAAGCGCGCCACGTCCCCGCTGTCGTTGGCAAAATGAGGGGAGAGACGGATCCGCCCGTCGCGCAGCGCGGTTACAACGCCATTCTCGTCCAGTGACTGGAACAGCTTCTGCGGGTCGGCCTTGCCGGCAAAGGCAACGATCCCCGAACGTTCGTGCCCGGTCCACGGTGAACCAACCTGCCAGCCGCGGGCGAGCAGCCCATCGCGAAACTGCCCGGTCAGGGCGAACACCCGGTCACGCACGACGTCGATCCCGACGTCCGCCAGCAGTTCCAGCGCCGCGCCGAGTCCGGCGATCCCCGCCATGTTGAGCGTTCCCGGTTCGAAAACTGCCGCGTCGTCGCGCAACGCGAAGTGCAGAGTGAAATCCTCCGCATCGACGACACTCTTCCAGCCGACCAGGGGTGGTACCAGCTGCCTGCGCAGTTCCGGTTCGACGTACAACACCCCGATCCCCTGCGGCCCGCACAGCCATTTGTGCGCGCCGCAGGCCAGGGCATGGATGCCGCTATGCCTGACGTCGATGGGCAGCACGCCGAGGCTTTGGATGGCATCGACCACCAGGAGCAGCCCGTGCTCCCGGCAGAAGGCGCCGATGGCCGGCAGATCTGCGGCATAACCGGTCGCGAAGTCGACGCTGCTGAGCGCCAGCACCCGGGCTTCCGGAACTAGCGCCCGTTCGACGTCGGCCACGTCGATGCGCCCCTGCCGTCGGGGGAGATCGACCACCCGCACCCCGCGCCGGGCCAGATGTCGCCACGGATAGATGTTGGCCGGGAAATCCGGAGTCGGCACCAGCACCGCCTCGCCCGGTCGCCACGGCAGCGCCTCGGCGACCAGGCTCATACCCGTCGAAGTGTTGGGGATGAAGGCGATCTCCCCGGCCGTCGCTCCGATGAACGCCGCCGCCTGGTGGCGAATCGCGGCGATCTGCTGGCTCCACTGCCGGTAGCTGCGGCTGCCGAGCGTCGCCTGTGATTCGACAACGGCGCGCATTGCCGCAGCCACCCGGGTCGAACAGGGAGCGATCCCCGCGTGGTTCAGGAAGAGCTGTTGCTCCAGCGCCGGGAAGAGGGCGCGACCGGCGATCGGTTCCATGTCAACGCGCCGCCGGTAAGCAAGGGAGATGGGCCATGGCGATCTCCTTCAGGAGGATTTTGCCAGTTCAGTGTACGCCTGTTCGTAGACGGCCCGGTCCGCCGCCGAGAAGCAGCAGAAGAGCACCCGCTCAGGGAGCGGATGCGTGGCGAGGAAAGCACGCACCTCCCTGAGCGCAATACAGCAGGCGCGCTCAAGGGGGAAGCGGTAGACGCCGGTGCTGATCGACGGGAAGGCGATACTGCGTAGCTGCTGGCGAGCCGCCAGTTCCAGACTGTTGCGGTAACAGGCCGCCAGCAGCTCGTCCTCGCCATGGCTGCCGCCGTGCCAGACCGGTCCGACGGTGTGGATGACGAACCGTGCCGCCAGCCGATAGCCCCCGGTCAGCCTGGCTTCGCCGGTGGGGCAGCCGCCGAGGGCGCGGCACTCGGCCAGCAGCTCCGGTCCGGCGGCGCGGTGGATGGCGCCATCGACTCCGCCGCCGCCGAGCAGGGAACTGTTGGCGGCATTGACAATGGCGTCAACGTCCAGAGTGGTAATGTCGGCCTGGAGAATTTCGATGCTCGGCATAACACCTCCATGCGCAAGGGGTGTTACAAGTTTACCGACCGGTGCGGAGACGGCAACTGCCGTCAACTGTGGGAGGGGGGGAGGAAGTCGGGAATTTCCCGGAGCGGTACGCGCTCGGCAGGGTCACCCCCGGGAAAGCAGATCGCCAGAAAATGGCGATTGGCCATGACCAGGGCCTGGTTCAGCTTCTCCAGGGCGATGATCGCCGAGCCGGGGAGGGTGTCGAGGGCGGTGAAGTTGAGCGGGCAGCGGTCGACCCGCGGCCCGTGCTCATCCTCGACCAGCAGCGGCAGGCCATGGGTGCGGCAGATGATCGGCCGGGCGGCGTAGAGCGGGCAACTGGCCTCCGTCAGCAACGGACAGCGCTCCTCGTCTGCCACAGCATTCAGACGGGCACGCAGCGCCTCGGCAGTGGCGGCGGGCAGTTGGCGAAAGGCCAGGGCAAGACAGGCCGCCTCGACCGGCAGTACCCCCTGCAGGGTACAGCAGGCGTCGCAGCCGGCCCGGCACTTGATCTGTTCGGGGAACGCCGCGACGATCCGGTCGCACAACTGGTCAACCTGGGCGAGCAGCGACCGGTAGGGGGCCAGCGCCGCCTCCAGGGGGCTGCCAGTGCCGAGTGGCGTCACGCCTGCTTGGCGAAGCTGTCGGCGCTGTTGCACTGCGGGCACTTGCGCGGCTTGCAGCGCCCTTCCTTCGCGTGCCCGCATTTTTCACATTTCCAGACGGCCATGCTGGTCTCCTCTTGATTGATTTACCTTGGGGGCAGCGGGCTGGGGTTGCACAGGTCGTCTTCCCGGTCGGCGCGAGCGCCGCAGTTGTGGCAGACGCAGGTCGGGGTCCGGCTGCGCGCGGCCATCTCGTCGTACAGCCCTTTTTTCTTCAGTTTGCAGAAGTGCAGATCGTGCAGTTCCGGGTCGCGACAGATGGGCAGATCAGGCATGGTCACCTCCGCAGGGTTGATGACTTTGCCTTCTATCATACCATCCGGAGCCAGGAAGGGAACTACTCTTCAGTGAGCAGAATCGCTTCGGCCACCTCGCGCAGTGACTTGCGTTTGTCCATGGCCAGCTTCTGCAGGCGGCGGAAGGCGCCCGGTTCATCCATGCCGCGCTTCATCAGCAGCCCCTTGGCGCGATCAACCAGCTTGCGGGTCTCCAGGGCTTCGCGCAGTTTGCCGACTTCGTCGCGGAGGCTCACCAGTTCGACAAACTGATGGATCGCCAGATCGACGGCGACCAGCAGTTGTTCGGCCCGCACCGGCTTGACCACGAAATTCATCACCCCGGCGAGGCGGGCGCGCTCGACGGTGGCGGTATCCGCGGTGGCCGTGAGCAGGACCACCGGAATCGGCTTGAGTTTGCCTATTTTTTCGGCAACGGTGATGCCGTCGATGCCAGGCATGCCGACATCCATGACCACCAGCAGGATCTCCTGGTGACGAATCAACTCCAGGGCGCGGCTGCCATCACCCGCTTCGAGGATTTCGTCAAAACCGTAATGTTCAAGGATTTCAGCGACCTGCCGGCGCAACAGTGGTTCGTCGTCAACAATCAGGGCACGGCGCATGATAGTTTCTCCTCAGGTAAATGATAGCTCGGTATTGTTATCAATGCATCAGCAGTGCCGAGACTGCGACGGCAGGATGACGGTAAAGACCGCGCCCGGGCTGTCGCTGCGATTGGCCGCCTCAATCTTCCCGCCGTGCTCGCGGACGATGCCGTAGGAAACCGAGAGGCCGAGACCGGTCCCCTGCGGCTTGGTGGTGTAGAAGGGGGTGAACAGACGCTCTTCCGCATCGGCCGGCAGCCCCGTCCCGGTGTCGAGGATCCGTATCCGGCAATTATCCGTATCCGCCACAGTCTCGACCGTCAGCACGCCGGCGCTTGCCATGGCCTGCAGAGCGTTGAGAATCAGGTTGGTGAAGACCTGGCGCAACTGGTCGCCGTCGGCGTGAAGGTGGATGCCGGCTTGGTAGCGCCGTTCGATGGTTACCCCGGCCAGCGGTGACTGGTGGACGATCTGCTCAAGGATGTCGTCGAGCAGCGGCGCCAGTTCGACCGGCCCAGGCCGCGATCCCTGACTGCGGGAGAAGCTGCGCAGCTGGCCGACGATCCGTTCGATGCGAGTGGTCTGCTTGAGAATGGCACCGACTTCTTCCTGGGGATCGGCCGCATCCGGGAGGGACATCTGCAGCAGCTCGGCGTTGCCGCGGATGATCGCCAGCGGGTTGTTGATTTCATGGGCAACGCCGGCGGCCAGCAGGCCGACTTCGGCCAACCGCTCGGCCCTGGTCAGCTGCTGCCCTTGCTCCTCGAGTTCGGCCGTGCGCCTGGCCACCTTCTCCTCCAGCGTCCGGTTGAGGGTGTTGACCTCCTCCTCGCGCTCACGCAGGCGTTCGGCCATGATGTTGAACTCTTCGGCGAGCGTGGCCAGTTCGTCGTGGCCGCTGACCGGGATGGCGGCATGACGTTCCCCGGAAGCGATGCGGCGTGCACCGCCGGCCAGTTCCCGTATCGGGCGGGCGAGGCGGCCGCTCAGCCAGCCGGCGAGGACCGTGCCGACCAGGGCGCCGCAGACCAGGACCCCGCCGAACAGCAGGTTGACCCGGGCATGCAGGGCCTGCAGCGGGGTTTCCGGCATGCCGACGTAAAGGGCGCCGATCACCTGCCCGCGCGGATCGCGAAGCGGCCGGTACGCCGCCAGGAACCAGCCGCTGTAGACAAAGGCCCGGTCGTTCCACATCTCACCTTTTTCCAGGACCACCTTGCGCACCCCTTCCGACATCAATGTGCCGATGGCCCGCTCTCCCCGCTCGTCACGGACGCTGGTGGCGATGCGCAGGTCGCCGAGGAAAACGGTTGCCGCTCCGCCGGGATCGTCGCCGAAAACGATGTGCGTGATGGTGTCGACCAGGTTGCTGTCGGCGTTGAGCATGATCCCTGCCGCCAAGGCGCCGATGACGACTCCCTGGCGATTCCTTACCGGGGCGGTCGCCTGCAGGAAGAGGCCGTCTTCTTCGACGACCTTGCTGTAAGGGGCGGCCAGCGGCGTCGCCCGGACGCTGATGCGGGCGCGAGCCGGGAGCAGCGGGTTTTCCCGCAGCATCCGCTCCGGGGCAAGACGCTGCGTGCCGCTTTGCCCCTCACCGGCAAGCGCGCGGGCAACGAGCGGATCGTCACTCATCCGGTCACCGCTGACGGTCGGGTTGGCAACCCGGTGGACGACCATGCCGTAGCGGTTGATGACGTCGAGGTAGGCCAATCGCTCGTTGCGCAGCAGTGCATCCAGGACCTCGCCCATCTGGCCGACCTCATCGTGCTGCAGTACCTCGCCCATTTCCGGAGCAAGGGCTGTCAGGGTGACGATCTCCTCGAGGCGCTCGAGGTCATGGCGGACGATCTGCTCGGCGGTGGCGAGCTTGACGTTGACCTGGCGCTGGGCCTCGGTCCTCATACGGGCGGTGATCAGCGACACCCCGATCAGCCAGCAGGCGACGATGGCGCAGACCAGCGGCAGCAGCGTGAAGATCACGAGCTTGAAACGGATCGAGGTGTGAAGGCGGCGCGGCATCAGCCCTCCGTGTCAGCCAGGCCGAATTCGGCGATCTTGCGGTCGAGAGTCTTGCGGGAGATGCCGAGGATCTCGGCGGCGCGGCTCTTGTGGAAGCCGGTCTGGCGCAGGACCTCGGCGATGTGCCGGTGCTCGACCACCTCCAGCGCCACCAGCGGTCGATCCGTCGCACTCGCCGTCGGCACGGCGGGGCGCAGCAGCGGCAGGGCGTCGTTGTCGACCAGCTGGGTACGGGTCAGGATGACGGCGCGCTCGACGACGTTTTCCAGTTCGCGGATGTTTCCCGGCCAGGTGTATTCGGTCAGGCGCTGCAAGGCATCGTCCGCGAAGCCGTGAATCTCCTTGCGCTGCTTCGCGGCAAACCGCCGCAGGAAATAGAGCGCCAGCGGTTCGATGTCGTCCGGGCGTTCACGCAGCGGCGGCAGGGCCAGGGTGATGACATTGAGCCGGTAATAGAGGTCATCGCGAAAACGCCCGGCGGCGACCTCGCGGTGGAGATCCTTGTTGGTGGCGGCCACCAGGCGCACATCGGCGCTGCGCGCTCGGGTGGTTCCCACCGGGGTGTAGTCCCGCTCCTGGATGACCCGCAGCAGCTTGGCCTGGACGGCCGGGCTCATCTCCGCCACTTCGTCGAGCAGCAGGGTCCCGCCTTCGGCCTCCTCGAGCAACCCTTTCTGGTTTGCGATCGCGCCGGTGAACGCGCCGCGAACATGGCCGAATAGCTGGCTTTCCAGCAGATTGTCGGCGAGAGTCGCGCAATTGAGCGAGACAAACGCCTTCTCCCGCCGGGGGCTGTGGCGGTGCAGCAGGCGGGCGATCAGTTCCTTGCCGGTTCCCGATTCGCCGACGATCAGGATGTTGGCGTCGCTGCCGGCGACCTGCAGGGTCAGGTCAAAGATCTCGCGGAAACGCCGGCTGCGAAAGACGATCTCGCCGGTCGCCGCCTGCTGGCTCAGGCGATCACGCAGTTCGCGATTTTCCAGAGCCAGGCGTCGGTGCTCCAGGGCGTTGTCGATGACGCCCAGCACCTTCTCCTTGGGGAACGGTTTGGTCAGGTAGTCGTAGGCACCGAGCTTGACCGCCTGGACTGCATCGTCGATGGCGCCGAAGGCACTCATCACCACCACCGGGATCTCCGGCGCCAGTTTTCTGACCCGGCGCAGAACCTGGAGCCCGTCAAGGTCGGGCATGCGCACGTCCTGCAGGATCAGTCCCACCTCTTCGTCCCCTCTGCCTTCCAGGCGGGCCAGCAGGTCGGCCCCGCGCAGGAAGGTCTCCACCTGGTAGCCGCGGCGCTGCAGCAGTTTCTTCAGGTAGATTAGGATCTCCTCTTCATCGTCGCACAGAAACAGTCGAGTCATCGTTGCGCTCCTTTGCGGACAGAATGATACATTCTTGGACAAAATGACGCAACCGGACGGTGCGGCTTTGTCGAAGCAGCCGCGCATAATGAAGACAACCTAATGATATTGCTGGAGATTGCTATGATGGCACAGCCCTTGCCAATATCTCTCCGACTGTTTGCGACCATCCGGCGAAATCGCCGGGGATGCCCTGATCATGAAGGAGACGGCCATGGAGAGAGATAGCTGGAGTCGCGATGTTTCGCGGCGGGATTTCATGAAAGTGTGCATGGCGGTCTCCGCCATGCTCGGTCTGCCGTTCGGCATGGCGGAGACCGTGGCCGCCGCGGCCATGGCGGACGGTCGGCCGGCGGTGATCTGGCTGCACTTCCAGGAGTGCACCGGCTGTTCCGAATCGCTGCTGCGCGCCAGCCACCCGACCGTGGCATCGCTGCTGCTGGAGACGATCTCGCTCGACTACCACGAGACGCTGATGGCCGGCGCCGGGCACCAGGCGGAAGCCGCGCTGCACGCCTCGATGCACGACAATCACGGCAAGTACCTGCTGGTCGTCGAAGGGGCGATCCCGACCCGGCAGGCCGGCATCTTCTGCAAGGTCGCCGGCAAGACCGCGCTGGAGTCGCTGCAGGAGGTTGCCGCCGGCGCACAGGCGATCATCAGCATCGGCACCTGCGCCAGCTACGGCGGCATCCAGGCCTCGGCGCCCAATCCGACCGGCGCCGTCGGGGTCAGTGACATCATCAAGGACAAGCCGGTGATCAATCTCCCCGGCTGTCCCCCCAACCCCTACAACTTGCTGTCGACCATCCTCTACTTCATGACCTTCAACAAGCTCCCCGACCTCGACGGCATGGGGCGCCCGAAGTTCGCCTACGGCCGCAGGCTGCACGAGCATTGCGAGCGCCGGCCGCACTTCGATGCCGGCCGCTTCGCCCAGGCCTTCGGCGACGAGGGGCACAGCCAGGGGCATTGCCTCTACAAGCTGGGGTGCAAGGGGCCGGCCACCTATGCCAACTGTTCGGTCAACCGTTTCAACGACATCGGTGTCTGGCCGGTGTCGGTCGGCCACCCGTGTATCGGCTGCACCGAACCGGCGATCTTGTTCAACACCGCCATCGCCGACAAGGTGCAGATCCACGAGCCGACCCCCTTCGACAGCTATGCCCCCGTCGACCTGAAGGAGAAGGGGAAGGGTCCCGATCCGCTCACCACCGGCATTGTCGGCCTGGCGGCCGGTTCGGCCCTCGGCGCCGGCGCGGTGGTGGCCCGGCGTCTCCCAGGCGATAGCGGAACAGAGGAGAACGATCATGGCCAAACCGACTAGACGCGGCTTTCTGGTCGGCCTGGCGGTTGGATCGGCGTCTCTGGCCTGCGGGGGCATGGCTGCCGCCGTCGAGGCCGGTGGCGAGGCGGTGGGGAGCGCGCAGAACGAACTGGGGATGCTCTACGATGCCACCCGCTGCGTCGGCTGCAAGGCCTGCATGGCCGCCTGCAAGCGGGTGAACGGTGACTACGGCTCGCTCGCCTTTGAACGTGCCGCCTTCGATCCGGACGGGCTGTGGGACGCACCGCAGGACCTGTCCGGCTCGACCCGCACGCTGATCAAGCTCTTCAAGCAGTCCGACCGCGAGTGGTCGTACGTCAAATATTCGTGCATGCACTGCCGCAAGCCGTCGTGCGTCTCGGTCTGCCCGGTCAGCGCCATGACCCGTGACCCCCGCACCGGCGTGGTCGACTACAACAAGGACACCTGCATCGGCTGCCGCTACTGCCAGGTCGCCTGCGCCTTCAACATCCCGCGCTTCCAGTGGGACAGTGCCACCCCGCAGATCGTCAAGTGCGACCTGTGCGTGCACACCAACCTGGCGAAGAAGGGGGTCACCGCCTGCGCCGAAGCCTGCCCCGCCGGCGCGATTCTCTTCGGCAAGCGCGCCAAGTTGCTGGTCGAGGCCCGGCGGCGTCTCGCCGAAAAGCCCGGGTTCTATCTCGACCATGTCTACGGCGAACACGAGGTGGGCGGGACCAATCACCTCTACCTTTCCGCCCTGCCGTTCAACCGTCTCGGCCTGCCGCAACTCCCCGAGTCCCCCCCGGCGGAGTTCTCCGAGAAGATCCAGCACACCATCTACAAGGGATTCGTCGCACCCGTCGCCCTGTACGGGGCACTGTGCTGGCTGGCCTTGCGCAACCTGAAGAAGCAGCCCCATGACGACGGTAGCCACACCGACGACGACAAGAAGGAGGGCAGCCATGAGTCATGACGATTTCCAGCGCCACGAGGCGGGCATCTTCACCCCGGCGTTTTTCATCCTGCTGCTGCTGACGCTGATCGGCTTCTTCCTGGTCGGCCTGCGTTTCGTCAAGGGGATCGGCGCGGTCTCCAACATGAGCGACGGCTACCCGTGGGGGATCTGGATCACCTACGACGTCGCCACCGGCACGGCCATCGCCTGTGGCGGCTATGCCATGGCGATCCTGGTCTACATCCGCAACCAGATGCACTACCACCCGATGATCCGTTCGGCGGTGCTGACCAGCCTGTTCGGCTACGGGCTGGCCGGCTTCTCGGTGATGGTCGACGTTGGCCGGCCGTGGAACGCCTACAACTTCTTCATCCCCTCCAAGTGGCAGGTCAACTCGGCGATGTTCGAGGTGGCGCTCTGTGTCATGGCCTACACCACGGTGCTGCTGATCGAGTTCCTGCCGGCGATCCTGACGCGCCTGGAGGAGGCCGACAGCAGGAGCCTGCAGCGTCTGGCCGAGCGGTTGCACCGCAAGGCCGGTGTCGATCAGGATCGGCTGATGACGCGCATCGAATGGGCCAGGGCCGGCGCCGCCTGGCTGCGGCCGCGCCTCGACAAGGTGCTGATCTTCATCATCGTCCTGGGGATCACCCTGCCGACCATGCATCAATCGTCGCTCGGTTCGCTGCTGCTGATCGCTTCAACCAAATTGCACCCCCTGTGGCACACTGGCTTTCTGCCGCTGCTCTTCCTGATCAACTGCATCTACATCGGCTATTCGATCTGCATCCTCGAGTCGGTGCTCTCCTCCTACGCCTTCAAGCGTCCCTTCGAGACCAAAGAGCTGGCCGGGCTGGCCGCCATCATCCCGTGGGTGACGGCGATCTGGCTGTCGGTGGTGGTTGGCGACCTGCTCTGGCGCGGCCAGTTGGGGAAGGTGTTCGCCTTTGATTTCTATGCCGGCTTCTTCCTGCTGGAAATCGGCCTGGTGGGTTGCGGATCCTTCATCCTCTTCTCGGCGAAAAACCGCAGGTCGGTACGCTGGCTGTTCGTTTCGGCGGCGCTGATCGTCATCGGCGGCGCCCTCTACCGCTTCAACGTCTATCTGATCGGCTTCAACCCCGGCGAAGGCTGGCGTTACTTCCCGTCGCTGGCGGAATTCATGGTCACCATCGGCATCATCGCCTTCGAAATCCTCTGCTACAAGGTGCTGGTCAAGATTCTGCCGGTCCTGCCGCGGCTGCACGGCCGCGACCACACCGCACCGGCGGTGCCAGTGGCTCCGCCCCTGCCGCAATCCAACTGATCATCACTTTCAGGAGATAATAGATATGGCCCGCATTACCCTTGACCCAGTAACCCGCATCGAAGGGCACCTGCGCATCGATGTTGAAGTCAACGACCACCGCGTCAGCAAGGCCTGGTCCTCGGCCCAGATGTGGCGCGGCATCGAAACCATCCTCAAAGGCCGCCCCCCCGAGGACGCCTGGATTTACGCCCAGCGCTTCTGCGGGGTCTGCACCACGGTCCACGCCATCTCCTCGATCCGCTCGGTGGAGCACGCCCTCAACGTGGAAGTGCCGCTCAACGCCCAGTACATCCGCAACATCATCATGGCCCAGCACTCGGTGCAGGACCACATCGTCCACTTTTACCATCTCTCGGCCCTCGACTGGGTCGACGTGGTTTCGGCCCTGCAGGCCGACCCGGCTAAGACCGCCCACCTGGCCCAGTCGCTCAGCGCCTGGCCGGGGAACTCGCAAACCGAATTCCGGGCGGTCAAGGAGAAGCTGACCGCCTTCGTCAACACCGGCCGGCTGGGGATCTTCTCCTCCGGCTACTGGGGGCACCCGGCCATGCAGCTGCCGCCGGAAGCCAACCTGATGGCCGTCACCCACTATCTCACCGCTCTCGACGTGCAGCGCAAGTCGGCGCAGGCGGTGGCGATCCTCGGCGGCAAGAACCCGCACATCCAGAACCTGTGCGTCGGCGGAGTGGCCACCGCGGTCAACGTCGACAACCCGGCAACCCTGAACATGGAGCGAATCGCCGCCCTGCGCACGTTGATGGCGGAGACCCGCGACTACGTCAAGCAGGTCTACCTCCCCGACATGCTGGCGATCGCCGCCGGCTACCGCGACTGGTTCAATTACGGCGCCGGCGTGACCAACTATCTGGCGGTGCCGGAGCTGCCGGAGGACACCCGCAACCAGCAGTTCGCCCTCCCCGGCGGTTTCATCCCCGGCGGCAACCTGGGGGCGGTCCGCACCCTCAGGGATCACCAGGATCCGAAGTTGATCGGTGACATCAGCGAAAGCGTGGCCTGCGCCTGGTACAAGGGGAGTGCGGTCCTGCATCCCTGGGAAGGGGAGACCGAGCCGCTCTATACCGACTTCGAGGAGGACGGCAAGTACTCCTGGTGCAAGGCGCCGCGCCTGGCCGGTCAGCCGGTGCAGGTCGGGCCGACCGCGCAGATTCTTGCCGCCTATGCCGGCGGCCAGCCGCAGATCAGGGCCCTGGTCGACAGCACCTGCAGCACCCTGAAGATCACGCCGTCCCAACTCGGCTCGACCATGGGGCGGCTGGTGGCGCGCGCACTGCGCGCCAGCCTGATGGCCGACCTCTCCCTGCACTATCTCGACAAGCTGATCGAAAACCTCGGCCGTGGCGACAGGAGCTACGCCAACCATACGCCGATTCCCAAAGGGGAGTATCGCGGCGTCGGCTTCCACGAGGCGCCGCGCGGCACCCTGTCGCACTGGATCGTGATCGAGGACCAGAAGATCAAAAACTACCAGGCGGTGGTGCCGTCGACCTGGAACTCCTCGCCGCGCGACGAGCAGGGGGTCCCCGGCCCCTACGAGGCGTCGCTGGTCAATAACCCGGTGGCCGAGCCGGAAAAGCCCCTGGAGGTATTGCGCACCATCCACTCCTTCGATCCGTGCATCGCCTGTGCGGTCCATACGATCGATCCGTCCGGCCAGGAAATCACCCGGGTCAAGGTGCTGTAACGATGAATACCCTGGTCTACGGTGCCGGCAACACCCTGGTCTCCGACGAGGGGTTCGGCGTGCATCTGATCGATTATCTGCGGCGCTATTGGACGTTCCCCGAGGAGGTCGAACTGCTCGATGGCGGCACGCTGGGGATCATGACCGGCTACCGGGTGGAGGAGGCCGACCGCCTGATCCTGGTCGACGTCATCGATGCCGACGGGTACCCGGGGGAGATCCGGCGTTACGGTCTGCAGGAGCTGCTCCTTGACCGGCTGCCGGTCAAACTCTCGCCGCACCAGATCGGCATCCAGGAGATGCTCTCCTTAAGTGCCCTGCGCGGGCGCCTGCCACAGAGCGCCATCCTGTTCGGCGTGATTCCCGCCTCCTATGCGGCGGGCATTGCGCTTTCTCCGCCCCTGGCGGGGGTGCTTCCCGCCGTGGCCGACCTGGTCGTCGCCGAGTTGGAGCGCCAGGGGCACCGGCTCATCTCTCTCCGTGATGCCGGAGCCCCGGCGCTCCGGGTCTGTTGATGCCAGGCCGCGTCGGCAATCCGGCACTGGACCGACCGGCAGGCGCCCTTGCAATTTATCGGCAGCCATCCCATTATGAATCGTTCCTGACAGGGGCTCGCCGATGCATGAACTCAGCCTGACACAAAGCCTGGTGGAAATTGCCGAAGAGCATGCCCGTCGGGCGGGTGGAACCGTGATTCGCGGCATTACCCTGGAGGTGGGCGAACTGTCGGGGGCGGTCCCGGAGGCGTTGGAGTTTGCCTTCGATGTCTGCAGCAGGGGGACGCTGGCCGAAGGGGCGACCCTGACCATCCGGCGCGTACCGGGCCACGGTCGGTGTGCGGTCTGCGCGGCAGAGACCGTATGCCACGAACTGACCGCGGTCTGCCCGGTCTGCGGAGCCCTTGGCTTCGAACTCGATACCGGCACGGAGCTACGCGTCCTCGAACTGGAGGTCGACTGAATTATGTGCATCGACTGTGGCTGCCCGACCACCGGAGCGGCTTCTCCCCCTCACCATCACGACCATGAGCATGAGCCTGCGCCGCGTACCCTGTGCGTCGAAGAGGATCTTCTGGCCAAGAACGACCGGCTGGCGGCCGGGAATCGGGCGCATTTCCAGCGTGCCGGGGTCTTTGTCCTCAACCTGGTCAGCTCCCCCGGATCCGGCAAGACCACCCTGCTGGAGCGGACCTTGCGCGAACTCAACGTGCAGTTGCGTTTCGCGGTGGTTGAAGGGGACCAGCAGACCAGTCGTGATGCCGAGCGCATTGCCGCCACCGGGGTGCCGGTCCGGCAGATCAACACCGGCGCCGGCTGTCACCTCGATGCCCACATGGTTGGTCACGCGGTCGAGGCGTTCGACCTGGCACAGACCGATTTGCTGATGATCGAGAATGTCGGCAACCTGGTCTGCCCCGCAAGTTTCGACCTCGGTGAGGATCACAAGGTTGCCCTTCTTTCGGTGACGGAAGGGGAGGACAAGCCGCTCAAATATCCGCAGATGTTCCGGGCGGCGACGCTGATGATCATCAACAAGACCGATCTGCTCCCCTATATCGATTTCGATCTGAACCGCTGCCGGGATTTTGCCCGCCAGGTCAATCCAAAGATCGAGATTCTGGAGCTGTCCTGTCGCAGCGGCGCGGGGATGGCGGAATGGTATGACTGGCTGGCGGCAGGGGTGAGGGAAAAACGTGAGGCGTCAGGAGTGAGGAGTGAGGAGAAAACGCCTTGACGCCTTACCCCTCACTACTCACCCCTTACGAATTGGGAGAATGACCATGTGCCTGGGTGTCCCCATGCAGGTCAAAACGATCACCGACGATCTGGCGATCTGCGAGATCGACGGGGTGCAGCGCGAAGCCAGCCTGATGATGGTCGATGACGTGCAGGTCGGCGACTATGTGCTGATCCACGCCGGGTTCGCCATCGAGAAGATCGACGCGGCGGAGGCGCAGCTGACCCTTGATGCCCTGCGCGCCGCCCTCGACGAGGGGCTGTTCCCCGAATGAGCCTGTTCGCCCCGTTCCGTGACCCGGAGCTGGCGCGCGGTCAGGTCGACGCCATCCGCCGCACGGTCGCGAACTACGCCGGCACCCTGACGTTGATGGAGGTGTGCGGCACGCACACCATGGCCATCTGCCAGCACGGCATCCGTTCCCTGCTCCCCGACCAAATCCGCCTGATCTCCGGCCCCGGCTGTCCGGTCTGCGTCACCCCGGTCGGCTATGTCGACCACGCCGTGGCCCTGGCGCGCCGCCCGGACACCGTTGTCGCCACCTTCGGCGACATGGTGCGGGTTCCCGGTTCCTCCTCCAGCCTCCTTCACGAGCAGGCCGCCGGCGCCACGATCAAGGTGGTTTACTCGCCGCTCGATGCAGTGACCATGGCCGAACGGCATCCCGACCAGGCGGTGGTCTTCCTCGGTGTCGGCTTCGAGACCACCACGCCGACCATCGCCGGCGCGGTGGTGACGGCCAAACGCA
>JAMPXI010000024.1 GCA_023701265.1 Desulfuromonadales bacterium
GACCTTCCGGGAACGGCTGGCCATCGTGCATGACGAACTGCGCCGCCGCTGTCCCGGGGTCGCCCGGATGGCGGTTGCCCTGCATGACCGCCAGACCGGTCTGCTCAAGACCTTTGTTGCCAGCCCCGCCGAAGAGAGTCCGCTGCGCAATTACGAGATAGCGATCGCCGATGCCCATTCGCTGGGCAAAACCGCCGCCGCCCGCCACCCGCGGGTGGTCAACGATCTTGAAGTTTTCGCGGCCGGAACGCAGGAGCACTCAAAGCGCATCCTCGGTCACGGGTTCGCTTCAAGTTACACCCTGCCGGTTTTCGAGGGCAGCGAGCTGATTGCCTTCGTGTTCTGCAATTCCCTGCACAAGGGGTATTTCCGCAATGGGGTTCTCACCCAGACAGGGGTCTTTGCCCATTTGGCCGCGCAACTTGTCATCAACGAGCAACTGATCCTGCGCACCCTCAATGCCGCGTTGCGAACCACCATCGGCATGGTCCATGTGCGTGACCCAGAAACCGGCAATCATCTCGAACGCATGGCCCGCTATGTCCGCCTGATCGCCCGGGAACTGGTCAATCGCGGCAAATACAGCTTTGACGATGAGCAGATCGAACAGCTGTTCAATTTCGCACCGCTGCATGACATCGGCAAACTGGGAATCCCGGACTATATCCTTCTCAAGCCGGGAAAGCTGGTGCCGGACGAGCGGACGCTCATGGACACCCATCCGCTGGTTGGTCGACAGATGATTGATGCCCTGGTCGACAATTTCGGTTTTCAGGGGATCCCTTATGTCGGTGCGCTGCGAACTCTCGTCGAATATCACCATGAGAAGCTCGACGGCAACGGCTATCCTCATGGGCTGAAGGGGGACGAGATTCCCATCGAGGCCCGGATTGTTGCAGTCAGCGATGTTTTTGACGCGCTTACCAGCGTGCGCCCCTACAAGGGATCGTGGCCCAATCAGCACGCCATCGCCATGCTGCAGTTGCTGGCCATCGACAAGCTCGACAGCGACTGCGTGACTGTGCTGATCGATAGTCAGGACGAAGTGATGAAGATCCAGCAGCGCTTCGCCGATACCGAGCTGGCCGCCTGATCCTTCCGTCTGCCTGTCTGTCCGGCCGGCGTCTTGAGACGCCGGCCTTTTGTGTTCCGTCCTGGCGTGCTATGATCCCGGGTCATGACCCAGTCACCCAATGCGGCAGGCCTGCCGCGCCGGGGCAACGTATTCAGTCGTGCTCTCGGCCGGAGTTTTCTTCGCCTTGTTGGCTGGCGGATTGCCGGGCAGCTGCCCGAGTTGCCGCGACTGGTCGTCATTGTCGCTCCGCACACCTCGAACTGGGATTTCTTCATCGGTGTCGGTGTCCAGTTGGCACTTGGCCTGGATATCTGCTGGCTGGGCAAGCACACCTTGTTTCTCGGACCGTGGGCGCTGCTGCTGCGCTGGCTGGGCGGGATCCCGGTCAACCGGGCGGCCCCGCAGGGGCTGCTCCCGGAACTGGTCCGCCGCCTGAACAGCCGGGACCGCTTTCTGCTGGCGCTGGCACCGGAAGGAACACGCAGCAAGGTGGAGCGTTGGAAAAGCGGTTTCCATGCCATCGCCCGCCAGACCGGGGTGCCGATTGCACCGGTGGCGCTCGATTACGGCCCGCGCGAGGTACGCTTTGGCGTGCCGCGCGCGGCGACGGCGGATTTCGCTGCCGACCTGGCCGAACTGCAAAAGTTTTATGAGGGCGTTACGCCGCGGCATCCCGAGAAATTCTAGCGTTTGTGGGCAAGCTCTTCGATTGAAAGGATATCCGGATGATTGCAGCAACTGAAGTTCAGACGTTTCTCGACGGGGAGGGGTTGACCGTCCTGCGAGCCGCGACGCCGACCAAAGACAGTCCTTCGGCCGCCGCGGCGGTCGGCTGTGCGGTGGCGGAGATCGCCAAGAGCATCCTGCTGCTGGTCGGCAATAAACCGGTGCTGGTGGTGGCGAGCGGCGATGTGCGGGTGAAGAGCGGCCTGCTGAAAAAGGCCACGGGGTGGAGCGGGCAGGTGCGCTTGCCGGCCCCCGAGGAGGTCGTGCGCTACACCGGCTATCCACCGGGAGCGGTCAGCCCGTTCCTGTTGCCGAAGGGGTTGCCCGTGCTGCTCGATGCCTCGCTGCAGCGTTTCCCGGTGATCTACCCGGCCGCCGGCGACGACAGTTCATCGGTCGGCATCCCCTTCGAGCATCTGCAGCGCCTGTGCGGCGGGCGCTTGGTGGAGGTGTGCGGCTGATGAAAAACGCCCATCTGCGGCGTTGCCCTGGCCTTCGTCGCTCGACGTACCAGCCTCGCTCCTCAGGCTGCGGGCGCCTTGCACCTGGGCATTTTTG
Organism: Desulfuromonadales bacterium; assembly: GCA_023701265.1. Taxonomy (GTDB): domain Bacteria; phylum Desulfobacterota; class Desulfuromonadia; order Desulfuromonadales; family BM103; genus VAUL01. The sequence goes on from JAMPXI010000024.1 coordinate 2,360, forward strand.
ATCAGCCTTAATTACGGATTGAGCTGGTAAATTCGATTCTTCGGGACAGGGAGTATATATGTCGTGGTTTGGAAAAATCATGGGCGGCGGTGTCGGTTTCATGCTTGGCGGACCGCTGGGAGCGCTGATCGGTGCGACCCTCGGCCATGCCCTGGTCGATGAAAAGGTGCGTATCGAGCGCGCCGAAAGTGGGCCGATGTCGGGAGTGGAACAACGTCAGGCGGTGTTTTTTACCGCGCTGTTCGCCATGCTCGGCAAGATTGCCAAGGCCGACGGTCGGGTCTGCGAGAAGGAGATTGCGGCTGTACGCAGTTTCATGAACGAGCAACTGCGGCTGCCGGCCGCGGCGCAGCAGTTTGCCATCGGCGTGTTCAACGAGGCCAAGGATACCGACACACCGTTCGAGGATTACGCCCGCCAGCTTGGCCGGGTGTTTGCCGACAATGCACCGCTGCGCACCATGTTCTACCAGTTGCTGTTCAGTATCGCCATGGTCGACGGGGTTCTGCATCCTGCCGAGGAAGCCCTGCTGCGTGCCGCGCCCGGGCCCCTCGGCCTGCATCCCGACATCTTCGATACGGTCCGCCGCCAGTTTGGCCACGACCTTTCTCACCACTACGCGGTGCTCGGTCTGGAAAACGGCGCCGGTCTTGCCGAAGTCAAGAAGTCCTACCGCAAACTGGCTGCCGAATATCATCCGGACAAGGTGGTCTCAAAGGGGCTGCCGGAGGACTTCACCCGCTTCGCCGAGCAGAAATTCAAGGAGATCAACGAGGCCTACGCGGTGATTACGAAAACCGCGGCCAAGTGATTTTTGCATCAAGGGATTTTGAAAACCCGCCTTGCCCTGGTTGCTGCCCTCGATCTGTCACCCCGGGTCGGGGGCGTTTTTATGCGGATTGCTTGTGAGGAGGCCTCCGGCAGATATAATGGATGCTATCGAACTTGAGAGTGAGTAAGGCATGGCGATCTGGCGAAACTTGAGCTTGCGCAGCAAAATCAATATCATCCTGTTCCTGGTCCTGGTTGTCCTTCTGGTGCCCCGTCTCTACTTGCAGTATCGCCAGCAGCAAGACCTGCTGCTGGCCGAGGCGGTTGAAAAGGCCAGGATTATCACGGCGGAAGCGACCCGTACCCGCGAGTACGTTTCACAGCAGCTCAAGATCGGCCATGTTGAGTTGAACAGTGACCGATATGGCTTGATCCCGGTGGTCTCCGCCAACCGGATCGGCCAACTTGTCGCCAAGGATCTCAACTATACCATCCGTCACACGTCGAACCGCCTGCGCAACCAGGCAAACGCCCCGGACAGCTACGAACAGACGGCGCTGCGTCGTCTCATCGAGGATAGGAATCTGCACCACATTGCCGAAAGGACGACGGTCGACGGCACCCCGGTATTCCGCTATCTGCAAGCCGCCTACGTTGACGAAAGCTGCCTCGAGTGTCACGGCGATCCGCAAAAATCGCCGGCATTCGTGCGTGAAATATACCCGCCAGAAAAAGATTCTTCCTACCATTACCGGGTCGGCGATGTCATCGGTGCCGTCTCGGTCGTCATTCCGATGGAGCAGATCGAAAGGCAGCTGTCAGCCAGTTTCAGAAACACCATGCTGACCACCAGCGGGTTTTTCGTTGCCCTTGTGGTCTGCTTCGGCATTCTCATCCGGAAGGCCGTGCTCAATCCGCTCCATAACCTGGCAGCGATGATCGTAACCATCAGAAAGACCGGCCATTTTACCGAGCGGCTGCCGGTTCCCGCACAAGATGAAATTGGGGAACTGGTCAATGGGTTCAATGCCATGTCGGAGGAACTCGGCGCCAAGGCAGCGCAGCTCGAAGAATCCGAGAAGCGCTTCCGTTTGCTGGTGGAGTCGTCTCGTGATGCGATCGTGGCCTTTCTGCCGACGGGGCAGCTCTTCCTGTTCAACCGCCAGGCCGAAAAGATATTCGGCTATTCCCAGCGGGAATTGCTGGGAGAGCCGCTGGACCGGCTCTTCGTGCCCGAGCCGGATGCCTATTCAGAGGGGTTAAGCGCGTTCATCGCCACCGCCAAAGAGCCATGGTTCAAGGGCGTTCATTTGCTGAAAGGTCTGCGTAAAGACCAGTCGCAGGTGCGGGTGGAGATGTATGTAACCATTGTCGATACCGGCGATCGTCCTTTTTTCACGGCAACTCTCCGTGAGATCACCTCAGGCTCAAAATAAGTCTGCCGGTTTAGTTTGGAGAGGATCGTTATGCAGCGTGTTTCACTCGGCCACAGTGGTCTGTCCGTCCACCCGCTGGTTTTCGGGACACTCCCCATGGGGCCGCTACAGGCCAACCTTTCCCCACAGGAAGGTGGCCGCCTGATCCGGCATGCTCTCGAGGCCGGGGTCACGCTGCTTGACACTGCTGAATTGTACGGGAGTTACCCGCTTATCCGTGCGGCTCTGGACGGCTATCGTGGCGAGGTGCAGATCGCCACGAAAACCCACGCTCCGGATGCCGCCACCGCCCGTGGTCATATCGAAAAAGCTCTGCGTGCACTCGGTCGGGAGCGGCTTGACATCGTCCATCTGCATGCCGCCCGCCTGGCCGATCCGTTCCGGGAGCGCGCCGAGGTGCTCGAACTGCTGCTGACGCTGCAGCAGCAAGGCAAAATCGGCCTGGTCGGCATGTCGTCCCATTATGTCAGCGCCATTCGCAAGGCGATCGATCATCCGGAGATCGCGATATTGCACCCTTTGATCAATCGGACCGGACGCGGCATTCTCGACGGCACGGCCAGTGACATGGCCGCGGCGATTGCGGCGGCGGCCCGGGCCGGCAAGGGGATCTACGCCATGAAGGCTCTGGCCGGCGGGAATCTGATTGCTTCGGCCCGGGAATCACTGACCTATGTTCGTGACCTGCCGGGGGTGCACGCGGTTGCGCTTGGCATGCTCAGCCTTCGGGAAATCGATGTAAACCTTGCCTTTTTCGAGCGTCGAACCGTCGATGCCGAGAGCTGGCGGCACCTGGAAGGGCGTCGCCGGCAGTTGCGCATCATGAACCAGTTCTGCATGGGCTGCGGCGCCTGCGCCACGGCCTGTACCGAGGGTGGTCTGCACATGGTCGACGGCAAGGCCGTGGTCGATGCCGACGCCTGTGTGCTTTGCGGGTACTGTGCAGCCGCCTGCCCGGAATTTATCATCCGCGTCGTCTGACGGGATGGCCGGTTTCCTCAAAGAGGGTTTCCTGCACCGCTGCGCATCCGGAAAACAGGCCGGTGATCACCAGTGCCCTGGTCGCGACAAGTTCATGGCATTGCCCGCGTTTTCCCTTCCTGACGCTTCCCCAACACGACATACAGCGTCGGCAATACCAGCAGGGTCAGCACCGTCGAGGTCAGCACCCCGCCGATGACCACCGTCGCCAACGGCCGCTGCACCTCGGCGCCGACCCCGGAGGAGAGCGCCATCGGCAGGAAGCCGGCGGCATCGACCAAGGCGGTGGCGACCACCGGCAAAAGGCGCTGCCTGGCCCCGCCGACCACCGCTTCGACCAGCGGCAGGCCATCCTCAAGGTAGGTGCGGATGGCGGCGATCATGACCTGGCCGTTGAGCACGGCGATGCCGGCCAGGGCGATGAAGCCGACCGCGGCACTGACGCTGAAGGGGATGCCGCGCAGCCACAGGGCGAAGACCCCGCCGACCGCGGCCAGCGGGATGCCGGTGTAGATGATCAGCACGTCGCTCAGCTTTTTCAGGCTGAACCAGAGCAGCACGAAGATCAGCAGCAGCGTCAGCGGCACCACCAGCGCCAGGCGCTGTTGCGAGCGTTCCAGGTTCTCGAACTGTCCGCCCCATTCGACAAAATAGCCCGGCGGCAGCTTCAGGTCGCGATCGAGGACGGCGCGCGCCTCATCGACGAAGGACGCCACGTCGCGGTCCGGCACGCTGACCGATACCTTGAGCAGCCGCCGCCCCCATTCGCGGTTGATGGTCGAGGGGCGCTGCTCCTCGGTGATCTCGGCCAGGGCTCGCAACGGCAGGATCGCGCCGCTACGGGTCGGGATCAGCGTGCCGGCCAGGGCCGCCGGGTCCTCGCGCTGGGCGTCGGGGAGGCGCAGCACCAGCGGGAAGGAGCGTTCCCCCTCGAACACTTCGCCGACCCTTGGCGTCCCCACCGCCTCGATGATTTCCAGGACATCGCGGGCCGGCACGCCGTAGCGGGCCAGCCGGTCCTGGTCGATTTTGACCTGTAGCGTCGGCTGGCCGGTGATCTGCTCGGCGGAGACTTCACCGGTCCCGGGCACCTTGCGGATGATCTGCTCGACCTGCTCGCCGAGTTTGACCAGCTCATTGAAATCTTCACCGTAGATCTTGATGCCGACGTCGCCGCGAATGCCGGAGAGCATCTCGTTGACCCGCAGCTCGATCGGCTGGGTAAAGACAATGCGGATGCCGGGGAGACCGGCCATCTCCGCCTGGATGGCGGCGGCCAGTTCCGTCTGGTTGTCGGCCTTGGTCCACTGGTCGCGCGGGTGCAAGGTCATGAAGATGTCGGTCAGCTCGGTGCCCATCGGGTCGGTGGCGACCTCGGCGCTCCCCAGGCGGCTCCAGACATGGCGGACCTCGTCGGGGAACTTCTCTTTGACCAACGCTTCCAGCTTGGTATTGTAGGCGACCGACTCTTCGACCGAGACTCCGGCCAGACGCACCACGCTGGCGACGATGGAGCCTTCGCCCATGCGCGGCAGGAATTCGCCGCCGAGGCGCAGCGCCAGGAGACCGCTGATCAGCACCAGGGCTGCCGCCGTGCCGAGGGTCAGGGTGCGCTGCCGCAGCACCCAGGTCAGGGCCGGTAGATAAATGCGTTTGAGCCAGCCCTCGGCCCGGCCTTCATGTTCGTTGAACCGCTTCGGCAGGAACTGGAAGGAGAGGATCGGCGACAGGAACACCGCCACCAGCAGCGCCCCGACCAGGGCGAAGATGAAGGTCCAGGCCATCGGCCGGAACATCTTCCCCTCGATCCCCTGCAAGGTCAGCACCGGCAGGAAGACCAGCACGATGATCCCCATGCCGAAGGCGATCGGCCGGACCACCTCCTTGCTTGACGAGACGATGGCGCTCATCCGCTCGGCGGTGGTCAGCTCGCGGCCGAGCTGCAGCTGTCGCTCGGTGAGCCGGCGCAGGTTGGCCTCGGTCATGACCACCGAGCCGTCAACCAGGATGCCGAAATCCATCGCCCCCAGAGAAAGCAGGCTGGCGGCGATCCCCAGCTGCCACATCCCCAGTCCGGCAAAGAGCATCGACAGCGGGATGGCGGCGGCGACCAGCAGGCCGGCGCGGACGTTGCCAAGGAGCATAAAGAGGATGGCGATGACCAGGATCGCCCCGGCCACCAGGTTGTGCTCGACCGTGGCGATCACCTGGTCGACCAGTTCGGTGCGGTCGTAGACAGCTTCAATGATGACATCTTCAGGCAACGCCTTGCGCACCGTGTCGAGGCGTGCCTTCAGGGCGGTGGTCACCTCGCGGCTGTTCTCCCCCATGAGCATGAAGCCGAGCCCCATCACCACCTCGCCCTGCCCCTGATAGGAGACCGCGCCGCGCCGCAACTCGTGGCCGATGCGCACCTCGGCGACATCGCGGATGCGTACCGGCGCGCCGGCATGGGCGGTGACCACGATGTTGCCGACCTGCTCCAGGTTGCTGACCCGGCCGATGCCGTGAACCAGCAGCGCCTGGCCGGAGGCGATCACCTGGCCGCCGCCGACGTTGGCATTGTTCTCCTGCAGGGCCGTGCTGACATCACCGAGGGTCAGCCCGTACTTGATCAGCTGCTCCGGGGCGACCACCACATGGTACTGACGCTCCAGCCCTCCCCAGGAATTGATCTCGGCGACGCCGGCGACCTTGCGCAGTTCCGGCTTGACCACCCAGTCGTGCAGGGTGCGCAGCTCAGCGAGCGTCCGTTTGGGGTTGTCGGAACGCAGCACATAGTGGAAAACCTCGCCCAGCCCGGTGGAGATCGGCCCGAGCTCCGGTCGCTCGATCCCGTCGGGGAGCTCCACGGCGGCCAGTCTCTCCATGACCAGCTGCCGGGAATCGTAGATCGGCATGTCGTCGCTGAAGGTCACCACCACCTGCGACAGGCCGAACTTGGAGACCGAACGGACGCTGACCAGGTGCGGCAGGCCGGAGACGGCCAGCTCCACCGGCATGGTCAGCTGCTTCTCGATCTCTTCCGGTCCCAGGGACGGAGCGATGGTGTTGATCTGCACCTGTACCGGGGTGGTGTCGGGGAAGGCGTCGACCGGTAGTTTTGCCAGGGTCCAGCCGCCGACGGCGCAGGTGACCACGAACAGCAGCACCACCAGCAGGCGGTTCTTCAAAGTAAATTCAATCATGCGTTCAAACATGAATATATCTCCTGTAAATGGGTGCCGACACAGCCAAAGGGCCGACGGCAAGGCTTGCGATGCCGGAGGCGCGAGGCGTAGCCTGAGCTACGTCGCAGCGCAGCTGGCAGCGCGTAACGCCGCCGCCGGTCCTTCGGCGAAGTCGGGCTAGTGATCGGCGCAAGAAGCGCCAAGCCGCGACTTCAATAACTCGGATTTCAGGGCAAAGCCCTGGCTGGCCGCGATCTTTTCGCCCGCTGCCAGGCCGGCAGTGACCAGGATGTCTCCCCCCCGGCGAGGCCCGGCCTCGACCCGGCGCAGCTCGAACAGGTCCGGCTCCGCGTGGGCCACAAAGACGTACGCCTTGCCATCGATGGCCTGCACCGCGGCGGCGGGGACGGCGACCGTCACCTGGCGTCCATGGTCCTCCCCGGCAGAGTGCCCGTCGTGATCGTGCTTGGCCTTGGCCTCATGGTGCTCAGCATCATCGTCATCGGCAGCCTCGGCCGCTACCAGGCGGGCCTGGCCGAACATCCCGTCCTTCAAGACCCGGTCGGGATTGGCGATCTCCGCCACCACTTGCAGCAGGCGGGTGCGTTCATCGAGCCCGGCCGCCACCTGGACGATTTTCCCCGGGAAGCGCTGACCCGGCAGGCCGTCAATCTCGGCCTCGACCGTGGCGCCGATTTTGGCCTGCGCCACCTGGTCGGCGCTCAGCTGCAGTTCCAGCCACATGCTGGACAGATCGGCCACGGTAAAGAGCGGGGTCTCCGGGGCCAGCGTCTGCCCGACCACGGCACTGCGCGCGACCACTGTGCCGGCCAGCGGTGAGCGCAGGGTCAGTTGCGTGCCGCCGCCTGAAGAGGTGCCGGCGCCGAAGGCGGCCAACTGCTCGCGCAGCTGCTCCACGCTGCCTTTGGCCGCCTGTTGCTCGGCCTGCGCCTGTTCCAGCTCCATGCGGGCGCTGACCCCCTTGGCGACCAGTTCCTGCTCGCGGCGGACATTGGCCACGGCCAGTTCCAGGCGCCCCAGCGCGGCCTGATAGTCGCCCCGCGCGGCCGCGGCGCCCGGTGAGGCGATTTCCGCCAGCAACGCGCCGCGCGCGACGGCCTGCCCCGGTTCGGCGGCGATGCGCCGCACCACCCCGCCGGAGAGGGCCATCACCTCGGCCAGTCGGCCGCGGTTGTAGATCACCTGGGCGGGAATGGCGGGGCCGCCGGCCACGCTGGCCGGCTGCGCGGCGGCGATGACGATCCCGGCGCGGTCAGCGGCTTCCGGCGTGGCGAGCCGCATCTTCACCCCCTCGCCGGGGAGGAGCGTGGTCATGAGTCCCGGGTTGCACAGGACATCCTCGGCCTCGGGCATGCGGTGCTCTGCGCAGATCTCGCCCGGCTCGGGTTTTTCGCCATGCCCGTGGCCGGCGTGCTCGTCCTGCTCTTCGGCATGGCCATGGCCGGCATGTTTGTCTGCTGCCGGCGCGGCGGTTTGCGCGGAGGGGCGCTGGGCTTCGTGGTCGAGCGGAGCGGCCGCCTCATGCTGAGGTGCGAAGCGGGCGCCGCCGAACCAGCCAAGGGCGCCGACGCCGATGATCAATGCAATCGTGGCGATATTGCGAGACGTGAACATGATCGAAACCTTTCAAAAAGGATGGGGTCAGGGGGTGACAGCGCCAGCGTCGCTGCCCTGGAGGCGCTGGAGCTCGATCGCCGCCAGATGGCAGGCGGTCCGGGCGGCGAGCTGCCGTTGCCGGGCATCGAACAGGGCGCGCTGGGCGTCGAGCAGTTCGAGCAGCCCGAACTTGCCGGCACGATAGCCGAACTCGGCGGCGGCGAATCCTTCCGCCGCGGCCGGCACGACCTGGCTGCCGAGCACTTCGGCCTCGGCCCTGGCGTCGGCCAGCGCCTGCCGGGCACTTCTCAGCGTGGAACGGGCCTGGTTGCGGGTGCTGAGCTCGCGAGCCTTCGCGCCATGCAAACGACGGCTGGCCGCGGCCACTTCGTGCTGGCCTTGATTGAACAGCGGGAGAGGGAAGGAGATCCCGAACAGCAAGGCGTCCTCGTTGCTCTCCTCGAACTGCCGCCAGCCGACCGTCAGGCTGGGATCGGGGATGCGTCTGGCCTTGGCCTGCGCCAGCTGATTGCCGCGCAGTTCCGCGGCAATGCGGCGGCTGATGGCCTCGGGGGACTGCTCCAGAGTGATGTCGACATCGCCCGGGTCAGGAGCGGCAGGAAGGGTGGCCAGGTCGCCAGCGACCCGGTCGAAATCCGGTTGCGATGCTCCCCAACTGGCGGCCAGTGCCTGGCGCGTAGTCACCAGGGTGCGTTCCGCCCGGGCTGCGGCCAGGCGGGCCAGGCTGGCTTCCCCCTGCAGGCGCAGCCGGTCGATGAGTGGCGCCTTGCCGGCATTGATTCTTTCTTCGGCGGCATGCAGTGACTTCTCGGCCAGATCTGCCTGCTCTCTCGCCAGGGTCAAAGCCTCCTGGGCAGCGAGAACCTCGACGTAGCGCTGACGGGTGACCGCCCGGACATCGGTCTGCGCCCGCTGCTGCTCGCTGGCGGCCAACTGGCGGTCAAGCTCGGCGGCTTCCCGCCGCAGGCGGCGTTTGCCGCCCAGTTCAAGCGGCTGGCTCAATTCGATGGTCAGCTCCGCCGCGTCGGTATCCTGGTAGCTGCCGTCGCCGGCAACGTTCTCCAGGGAGACCGTCAATTCGGGGTTGGACAGGCGCCCGGCCAGTTGGGCCTCGGCCTCAACGGCATGCAACTCCTCGGTGGCGACCGCCAGGTCGGGACTGCTGCGGAGGGTGAGTTCCAGCGCCGCCTCCAGCGTCAATACGCGCTCTTCGGCAATAAGAACAGAGGGCTCGGACACGGCGCCTGCCGGGGGGGCAAGGACGCCGAGCCCGGTCAGAGCGCAAAGCGTCCCGAGCGGGATGAGTCGCAAAAACATGGACAATACTCCTGATGGATATCGGTGCGCCTTGCGGCGCAATAATGCTGATGGCCGGGCATCGCAGTGATGTCCGGAACGCAGGGCAATACGAAAGGGTGGGTTTAGATCAGCAGGACGATGGTGCGGTGATGCAGGATCGGGTCGGGTGTGCGCGGGATGGCATCGACAGCGGGACGATTCAGGACCGGGTCCGGCAGCGAGGGGTACTCTGCCATGGCGACGGGTGCAAATTCAGCGGGAATGCTGACCGCGGTTTCCTCCTGGCGACTGCGGGGCGAGCCCCACTGGTGCGAAGTGGAAACATCGAGGCAGGGGCCGCAATCATCCTCGACAGTCAACGCGGGGTCAGGAGTGTCGACCGGGATCGGGGCCGGGTTGTCCATGCCGCAGTCACCGGCCATTGCCGCTTCCAGCGCGGCATGACCGTCGGCACTCAGACACCAGACGTAACCGAGCGAACTTGCCGGGCTGGTCAGCAGGCTAAGGACGAGCAGGCATAGAAATGGCAGTTTATGAAGGCGGCGGATAAGCATGGTCATGAATTTAATGCCAAGCATACCCGAAGACTTGGGTCGAGTGCAACCTTTGGCGGGCCAGTCTCAAGCCCTGCGTCAGAAAACGATTCTGCTGAACTTGATGGCGGTTGTCTCGGGCAGCGTTGGTTGAATCTGATGCCGGGAAGGATTTGCGCTATAATTCGCTAGAGATGCATATTCCTCATCACCCCAAGGAGTCGTCATGGTCACGAAGAAACTCCGGATTCTTCTGTTTGCTGCGGTTATGTGTGCACTCGCGCTGGGCGGCGTCCCGCGGAGTTCACTGGCCTCCGTGGAACATGCCCTGTCCAAAGGTCAAACGGTTTACGTTCCGGTCTATTCCAATATTTTTAACGCACCGAAAGAAGTGCCGATCCATCTCGCCAACATCCTGACCATCAGGAACACCGACATCCACAACGCGATCCAGGTGGTCAGCGCGGACTATTACGATACCAAGGGTGCGCTTATAAGGAAATACTATCAAAAGCCGGTCACGTTGGCTCCCCTTGAGACAACGCATATCTATCTCTCGGAGCGCGACCAGGAAGGGGGCTTCGGGGCCAACTTCGTGGTCCGCTGGCGGGCCGATAAAGAAGTGAATCTCCCGATTATCGAATGCCTGATGGTCGGTCAGGGACGTGCGTTTATCAGCCCTGGCCAAGTCATCAAGGAAGACACGAAATAAACCTCCCCCGATAGCTTGCGAATATTTGCTATGCGTTCCTCTCGAACCGGCATGTTCCGATCAATCATGCCAGCTGCATGCTTCTTCGGCATCCTGCTCTCCGGCCTTTCCGTCAAGGCCGAAGAACTTGCGGTGGCGCGTTTTGGTGACGATGGGATCAAGGGCTGGGAAACCAGGGAATTCAAGGGCCGGACCGACTACCGGCTGGTTCAGGATGAGCAAAGGATCGTCCTGAAGGCGCAGGCCAGGGGGGCTGCCTCCGGCCTGGTCAAAAAGATGAGCTTTGACCCGTCACGGTACCGCTACCTGAAGTGGTCCTGGAAGATCGACCATATCATCGTCATGGGGGACGAAACGACCAGGCAGGGCGATGATTATGCTGCGAGAATCTATATCATCTTTCCTGGCCGGTTCTTCTGGCAGACGCGGGCATTGAACTACATCTGGGCCAATAAGCTGCCCAGGGAAGAGTTCGTGCCCAATGCCTTTACTTCAAACGCCATGTTGCTGGCGGTCGAATCCGGAGGGTCCAAGGCTGGCCAGTGGGTTACGGAAGAGCGGGATATCCTGGCCGATTACCGGCGCGTATTTGGTGAAGACCCTCCCCAGGCCGGAGGCCTTGCCATCATGACCGACACCGACAATACCGGCGCCGAGGCGACCGCCTGGTACGGCGATATCACCCTGTCGACAACCCGGTGACAGCAACCTGAAGCGCCAACCGCCAGTTATTCCGGAAGATTTACATCAAGCAGAATTGACGGGAGTCCACGGTCCTGGGAATAGCGCCTTCTGAAACTGATTTTGGCGATTTCGATCACCAGGAAGTTTGCTGAACAATCATGTCCTGGCTTCTTTTCTAGGCTGTTTCCAGTGATACAATTCCTGGAACATTCCCAAACGCACGACTCTGCACCATTATTCTTTACTAACTGTCCGGGGATTTGATAATGGATATCAGGTGGGGTAGCAGGGTTGGATTGATTCTGGTTGGAGGACAGCTGGATTGTCGGGGAATTATGGAGAAGGCACAGCGGCCGTCTTTGGATGTCAGCGGCGGCCTTGGTTCTCTGGATTTATGCTGACTCAATAGGGGGAGCTTAACTTAGTGGACCTGGATTTTCGCGCACTCGCAGAGACGATCCCGCATCTCGTCTGGTCGGCCCGGTCAGACGGGTTCCGCGACTATTTCAATGAGCGTTTGCTGAATTATCTCGGCAGAACGCTGGAGGAGATGCAGGGGTGGACGTGGCAGGAGGTGCTGCATCCTGATGACCGGCAACGCACCATCGCCGCATGGGCCGAGGCCAAAACCAGAGGAACGGAGCTCTGTATCGAGTACCGCATCCGCCGCGGCGCAGACGGTGTGTACCGGTGGCATGAGGGTCGGGCCACGCCGGTGCGCGATGCGGCGGGCAATATCGTGCGCTGGTTCGGCACCTGCACGGATATCGATGAGCGCAAACGTGCCGAAGGTGCGCTTGCCAACGCCAAGGGTGAATTGGAGCGTGAGCGGGACATCCTGAAGGCGGTTATGGATGGGGCAAAAAATTTTCACTTGGTTTACCTCGACCGTAACTTCAACTTCGTGCATGTCAATGAGACTTACGCCCGAACCTGTGGCTACCGGCCCGAAGAGCTGGTGGGCAAAAACCACTTCGCGCTCTACCCGCATCCAGAGAACGAGACGATCTTCGCCCGGGTCCGCGACACGGGCGAAGCTGCAGAATTCCACGACAAGCCTTTCGAGTTCCCCGATCATCCCGAACGAGGCGTGACCTACTGGAGCTGGATGCTCACCCCGGCCAAGAACGTGAGCGAACAGGTCATCGGCCTGGTCTTTTCGCTGTTTGAGACCACCGAGCGGAAGAAGATCGAAACCGACCTGGCCGTGGCCAAGGAGGCCGCCGAAGTTGCCAACCGGGCCAAAAGCGAGTTTCTCGCCAACGTGAGCCATGAAATCCGCACACCGATCACCGGCATTCTCGGGATGGCGGAACTGCTCGAGGGCACGGAGCTTTCCGCGTGCCAGCAGGGATACGTGAGAACCATCCTTGCCTCGACCGAGACCCTGCTGACGTTGGTCAACCATATCCTTGACTTGTCAAGGATTGAGGCGGGCAAGGTTGAACTGGAGTGCAAGGAGTTCACACTGCGGGGAATTGTCAACGAGGTGATCGGGAGCCAGATTCTCGATGCCAATGCCAAGGGGCTGCCGATCAATGTCGTTATCCCGGCCGATGTCCCCGACGGGCTCATCGGCGACCCGTTCCGTCTGAAGCAAATCCTGCTCAACCTCGTGGGCAATGCCATCAAGTTCACCGATCAGGGAGAATTGACCCTTTCGGTCGTAGTCGAAAAACGACAAAGCTCTACGGCCCTGCTCCGGTTCGATATGACCGACACCGGGATTGGCATCAAGCCGGAGGCCATTGCCAGGATTTTCGCGCCGTTTGAGCAGGCGGATTCCTCCATGGCCAGGAAGTTCGGCGGCACTGGCCTTGGCCTGGCCATTTGCACGCAGTTGTCTGCACTCTTGGGCGGCGAGATCTGGGTGGACAGCCATGGTGAGGGGCGCGGCAGCACCTTCCATGTCCGCATCCCGTTCACGGTGAGCCATGCCCTGCCGGAACCCGGTGGTTCGCAACAGGTTGACCTGCCGCCATTATGGGAAGGGGAGCCCCGGCGTGTCCTGCTGGTCGAAGATAACGAGGTCCCCCGGAGATTGTTTACCGATCTTCTGAAAAAATACGGTCATCACGTGGATGTCGCCCAGCACGGAGTTGAGGCTTTGGAGAAATTGCGCCAGGCCGATTACGACATTGTTCTGATGGATGTGCAGATGCCGGTCATGGATGGGATTGAAGCTGTCGGGAAACTTCGCGAGTTGGAGAGAGGGCAAGGGCGGCATGTGCCGGTTATCGCCATAACGGCATATGCGATGGAAAAGGACCGGCTCGACATATTGAGCAAAGGATTTGACGGCTACGTGTCAAAGCCGACGAGGATGAAGGATCTGTTCAATGAAATGAAGCGCTGCCTTGATCGATGATGGGCCGATCCGTCGCTTGTCTGAGTGGCTGAACTTCCTGATTTTGTGTTAGAATTTGCATGAAGGGAGAGATGCCATGACACACAGCGAATATATCAGCGCCTGTCAGCGCACGGAACTCAAGGATATGCCTGCGCGACTGCTTAACCAGTCGACCGGCGAGGTCGGCACATTGCAGCAATGCGTCTGGCACGAGGCCCCCGAAGCAATGCTGGTGAAGGTTGATGACGAAATCACCACCTGGTGGCCGGAAAACGTCAGGGACATTTCCGAAGAAATTTAGGAAAGCGGGAGAAAGGAGTACCGTCATGGAACGCAAGCGTTTCGACTTTGTCTGCATGGAAAGCGAAGCGGGCCGTGATGCGGTGGTGATCCGCGGCCAGGAGCATGGGTTGGTTGACCATTGCACCGGGGAGCATCTGCTGGTGAAGACCCCGGAGGGCGCGTCACGCTGTTGGGATTATCGCGAGTGCGATGAGGTGTATCGCGGTCACGAAGAATTTCCCTGGCGCTGATCCGCTGCCACCGCCGAACCGATAAAGGCGCCGGAACTCCGGCGCCTTTTGAATTTCAATGGTGCAGGCTGCTGTATTTTCGGGATCTCTGGCGATTCACCGGAACTTTGCTATAGTCCAAGAGCCTAGTCGGCTGCGCATATGCTTTACCATCGAAAGGTGCTGGTGTCATGGAAACCAAGCTCAGGGCAATTCTGTCCGATCACGAACTGGTTAGACTTTACGAGCAGATGGCGCTCAGTCGGGAATTCGAGGAAGCCTGCGCCGAGCAGTATACGAAAGGGCACATTACCGGGTTTCTGCACCTCTACAGCGGCCAGGAGGCGGTCGCGGTCGGAGCTACGGCCGCTCTGCACAAGGACGACTACATCCTTTCCGCCTATCGCGAGCATGCCCAGGCGATCGTGCGCGGCGCCGAGCCGAAGCGGGTCATGGCGGAGCTGTTTGGCAAGGCGACCGGGCTCTGCAAGGGGAAGGGCGGCTCGATGCATCTGTTCTCTCCGGATCTCAACTTCATGGGGGGCTACGCTATCGTCGGCGGGCAACTGCCGATCGCCTGCGGTCTGGCCTTCAGTGCCAAGTATCGCCAGGAGGACCGCATCACCGCCTGTTTTTTCGGTGACGGCGCGGTCAACCAGGGGACGTTCCATGAATCGCTTAACTGGGCACGATTGTGGGAACTGCCGGTCTTGTTCGTCTGCGAGAACAACTTCTACGGGATCGGCACGGAAGTGCATCGCTCCTCGGCCTTGCCAACCGTGCACAAACGCACCTGCGGCTACGACATCCCCTCCGAAAAGGTCGACGGCATGGATGTGATCGCCGTCTTCAAGGCGGTCAAATATGCCGTTGAAAAGGTCCGCGAAACCGGCCGGCCGCAGTTCCTTGAGGCGATCACCTACCGGTTCCGCGGCCACTCGATGGCCGACCCGGCCAAGTACCGCTCGGCTGCCGAACATGAGATCTGGAAGGCGCGCGATCCCCTGCCTAACTATGCCCGTCGCCTGCTTGCGGAGGGACTCGCCACCGAGCAGGAACTGGAGGCGATTCGTCAGCGCTGCGGTGCGATCGTACAGGAAGCGGTGACCTTTGCCGAGGCATCGCCCTGGCCCGGGGAGCAGGCCGTATGGGAGGACATCTATGTCTGAGATGACTTATCGCGATGCGCTGAACCTCGCGCTGCGAGAAGAAATGCGGCGGGATCCCGCCATGGTGGTGTTCGGGGAGGATGTCGCCCTGTACGAGGGCTCATTCAAGGTGACGCGCGGCCTGTTGGCTGAATTCGGCGAGGAGCGGATCAAGGATACGCCGATCTCCGAGAACACCATTATCGGCATGGCCGTGGGTGCCGCCATGGGGGGCCTGAGGCCGGTGGTCGAGCTGATGACGGTCAATTTCGCACTGCTGGCGATGGATCAGCTCATCAATCACATGGCGAAGATCCGCTCGATGTTCGGCGGCCAAACCTATCTGCCGATGGTCGTACGCATGCCCGGTGGCGGCGGGAGCCAGTTGGCGGCCCAGCATTCGCAGTCGCTGGAGAGTTATTTCATGCACTGCCCGGGGATGCGCATAGCCTATCCGGCCACTCCGGCCGATGCCAAGGGGCTGCTGAAAAGCGCGATCCGCGACAACAATCCGGTAGTGTTTCTCGAACACGAGCTGCTTTACAACAGCAAGGGTGAAGTTCCGGATGACCCGGAATTTCTGGCGCCGTTCGGGCGGGCCAACGTGGTGCGCGCCGGGGCGGACGTGACCATTGTGGCCTATGCGCGCATGACGGTGCTGGCCCTGCAGGCGGCGGGCGAACTGGAAAAAGAGGGGATCTCTTGCGAGGTGATCGACCTGCGGACCCTGAATCCTCTGGATGCCGAGACCTTCATTGCTTCGGCCCGCAAGACCGGGCGGGCGGTGGTGGTGGAGGAGTGCTGGCGCAGCGCCGGCCTCGGCGGCGATCTCGCCCACCGCATTCACGAGGCGTGTTTCGACAGTCTGCTGGCTCCGGTCAAACGGGTCGCCGGCCTGGATGTGCCGATGCCCTATTCGCGGGAAATCGAAAAGCTGTGCATTCCCCGGGTGGAAACCATTGTCAGTGCCGTGCGCGACGTGCTGGCGGCCAGCGTCTGAGGTGCCGTGATGAAAGAAGTCACCATGCCCAAGCTGTCCGATACGATGACCGAGGGAACGGTTGTTGTCTGGCGGAAGAGCGTCGGCGACCAGATCGCGCGCGGCGAGGTGATCGCCGAGGTGGAAACCGACAAGGCGACCATGGAACTGGAGGCATTCGCCAGCGGCGTGCTGCTCGAGATCCGTGTGGAAGCGGGGAAAAATGTTCCGGTCGGAACGGTCATCGGTATGATCGGCAAAGAGGGAGAGCAGCCGGAAGACAAGAAGGACGCCCGGGCCGAGCCTGCTTCGGATGCTGAACCGGAAACCAGGGGTGACGCCGGGGCTGAGCCAGAGGCCGAAGCCGACGCAGCCGACGAGGACGAGGAAGAGAAGGCCGCTGACTCATCCGACGAAGATGGGGCAGAGAAGGAGGCCGGACCGGAGACGGCAGGATCTGCCGCTGACAGGGAAGTCCCTGCGGCTCCGGTGGTGCGCCGGCGCGCCCGGGAATTTGGCATCGACCTGGCAGACGTGACCGGGAGTGGCCCGGATGGACGGATCCTGCTTGAGGATCTCAAGCCGTCGACCGCCGGAGAAAGCAAGGCGGCCAAGGCGAAAGGAGCCGCCAGGGAAGAATCCCCTGCCGAAGTGCCGTCCGGCAAGGAGCCTCCGCAGGAAGCGCAGGAGCAGTCGCGGATGCGTGCCGCCATCGCCCGGACGGTGACCGATTCCTGGCAGACCATCCCTCATTTTTCGGTCACGGCCGAGGTCCGGATGGATGCCGCCGAACAGCTGCGGCAGCAGCTCAAGGCCGACGGCACGGCCGTCTCGATGACGGCGCTACTGGTCAAGGCAACGGCGTTGGGTCTCGACGGCTTCCCGCGGCTGAATGCCTCTCTGCGGGGCAAACAGGAGGTCCTCCACCCCGAAATCAACATCGGTATCGTGGTGCGTCGTGACGAGGGGCTGCTGGTGCCGGTGCTAAGAGGCTGTGGCGGGCTGTCCCTTGCCGCGGTGGCGGAACGAGCCGCGCAACTGATCGACCGGGCGCGTCACGGCCAGCTCAGCGACACCGAGTTGACCGGCGGCACTTTCGCCATCTCCAACCTGGGGATGTTCGGAGTCCACTCGTTCGTCGCGCTGATCCTGCCGCCCATGGCGGCAGTGCTGGCGACCGGTGCGGTGCGGGACGGAGTCATCGTGCAGGACGGCCGGCCGGCAGTCGCCAGGCTGCTGTTGCTGACTCTGTCGGCCGATCACCGCCTGGTCGATGGCGTCTATGCCGCGGAATTTTTGCAGGCACTCAAACAGTTGCTGGAAAATCCGGCAAAGCTCGCCGGGGAATGAACCTGGGCAGCGGGCGGCCAGCGGCACTGCCGTGATATAATCATAACGGGAAGCAAGGGGTTCCCACGAGAGATGAATTCCAGGCGCTCCAGCCGGAATGGAGGCGAGCGAAAATGACGAAAATCTACGAGTGCCGCACCTGCGGGGTTGTTGCAGAGGTTGGTGAGCAGGTGTGCAATCCGCAGCGGCTTGAGAACATGGGAGCCTATTGCAGCACGACCCCCGAGACCAGTGAGATGTGCAGCGACATGAAGGAGCACCTCGCCTACGTGTGCGGCAGTTGCGGTCGGCCGGCGCAACAGGCCGATCTGCTCTGCGACCCGTTGCTGACCGGGTAATCCAGAGACCCGCAAGGGTGCCGGGCAGCCAAGGGGAGTTCATGCTGTATGCAAAGGGGCGGTCGAATGACCGCCTCATGAGTTTGTAAACGGAAGCACCGCGGAAAGGGACTTCTATGCCAGCGCGGAAAACCTGGCAACGGGGAGTGACAATCGCGATCGGCGGCCTGCTTGCTGTCCTGACTCTGGGCATGGCGCTCCGTCAGACCAGCCTGGAAACGCTGGCCAGTCCGGCGGGGGTCAGCAACCTCCGATTGCCGCCGGGGTTTGTTGCCAAGGTGTTTGCCGCAGGACTCGACGGGCCGCGGTTTATTCGTTTCGGCCCGGACGGTGCGCTCTATGTCGCCGAGCGCGGAGCTGATCGTATCGTCGCCCTGAGTGATCGCAATGGCGACGGTACTGCAGAAGTTGTGCGGGTTTTTGCCGACCGGCTCGACCATCCGCACAGCCTGGTATTTCACCGGGAAGCCTGGTACGTCGGGGTGCCTCGCGGGGTGATCCGTCTCGTTGACGAGGATGGCGACGGCAAAGCAGAACAGCGCGAGGTGTTGATCGACAACTACCCGACCGGTGGCCACAGCACCCGCACCGTCGAGTTTCTCCCGGACGGGCGCATGGTGGTGTCGGTTGGTTCGAGCTGTAACAACTGTGTGGAGGATGACCAGCGCCGGGCGGCCGTACTGGTCTATGAGGGTGCGAGTGCCCGCGGTGAGCGGGTTTTTGCCAGAGGGTTGCGCAACGCGGTCGGACTGGCAATCCATCCGGCCAGCGGCGAGTTGTGGGCGACCAACAACGGCCGCGACTGGCTGGGCGACGAGCTGCCGCCTGAAGCACTTTATGTCGTGCGCGACGGTCTCGATTACGGTTGGCCGCGCTGCCACAATGGCACCATTGCCGACCCCGAGTTCGGCGGACCGGGCGCCTGCGTCGGCGTTGCTGCGCCGGTAGTCAACATGCAGGCGCATTCAGCGCCCCTGGGCCTGGTCTTCTATACCGGCACCGCCTTCCCGCCCGAATACCGTGGCGACCTGTTCATTGCCTTCCACGGTTCCTGGAATCGCAGCGTGCCGACCGGCTATAAGATCGTCCGTCTCCCCTTGGACGGCAGTCGGCCGCGTGCCCCGCTCGAGGATTTTGCCACCGGTTGGATTGACGAAAAGAACCGGAGCGTGACCGGCCGCCCGGTGGGCTTGGCTGTCGGCCCCGATGGCGCACTGTACGTCAGCGACGATAAGGCCGGGCTGGTCTACCGTATCAGCTACAAACGCTGATTCTCTCCTTTGACCTCGCGGGCGAATACTCAGAGGGCCATTCGCTTCCCGTTTACTCCAGCGGCAGCTTCCCGTGGGCCTTGCTTCTGTCGGCCCAGTTATCTGCTATGCTTTTATTAACAAGCGGTAGAGACTATTTCTCCATGCGGGGACTTTATGCCTAAACATGTGACGCAGGAACAACTCGAAATCCGCGAACTGACCATCGACGACCTGGCGGCGGTTTTTCACCTGGGGGAACAACTGTTCACCTCCGATTTCTCGCCGAGCATGTACCGCACCTGGGACGAATACGAGATCACGACCCTGTTCAACTCCGACAACGAACTCTGCCTGGTGGCGGAGCTCGATGGCGAAATCGTCGGTTTCGCTCTCGGCACCACGGTCGAGAAGCAGAACTCTGCATGGAAGTACGGCTACCTGGTGTGGATCGGCGTGCGGCCCGGTCTGCAGAAGGTCGGTGCCGGCCACAAGCTGTTCAGCGAATTGAAAAAGCGCATGGTCGAGCAGGGGGTCCGGATGATTGTCATCGATACCGATGCCGACAACGAGGCGGGGGTCAACTTTTTCAAGAAGCAGGGCTTCGACAATATCAAGCAGCACGTCTATATGACCCTCAACCTTTCGCGCACGCGGCACAAACGCAATTCGGACTGACCATGAGCAGCCGACTTGCTCAAGTCTGGGGCGCCATCGATCCTCAACGTCTGCGCCGAACCCTGATGGAAATGGTCGATATCTACTCGCCGTCCGGCAAGGAAGAGGATATCCAGCTCTACCTTGAAGAGCGCCTCGCCCGGACCGGCATCCCGGTTCGCCGTCAGGTGGTCGAGGAAGAACGCTACAACCTGGTGGCGACCATGGGGGCGGGAACGCCTGCGCTCTACCTGGTCGGTCATGTCGACACCGTGGCGGCCTGGGATATCGAGGAATATGCCGCGGTCGAAAAGGCGGGGGTGATTCGCGGCCTGGGCAGCGCCGACATGAAAGGCGGCTGCGCCGCGATGGTCGAGGCCTGGCTGGCGCTGGCCACCCTCTCCGAAGAGCAGCGTCCCGCGCTCGGCCTGCTGCTGGTGGTCGGCGAGGAGGAGAACGGCGACGGCAGCCTGCGTTTTCTGGAAGAGCTCCGCCCGGAGTGGGTGGTCATCGGCGAGCCGACTTCGCTGCGGCCGGCCTTCAGCCACTTCGGCTACCTGGAGGTGTCCCTGGTCATCCGGGGGCGGCGCATCCATTCCTCTTTGCCGGAACTGGGCCACAACGCCATCGAGTCGATGCTGCGGGTCCTGCTGCAACTGGCGCGTTCACCGCTGTTCGAACAGGAACCCTCGCAGCTGGTCTACTCGATTCGCGAGATGAGTTCGTCGCGGGCCGGCTTCGTGGTGCCGGACCGCTGCGAGGCCTGGATCGACCTGCATCTCTCGCCACAGGTCCGGCCGACGGAGGTCCGGCGCGAACTCGAAGCGATTTTTGCTCGGGCGCGCGACACCATCAAAGGGCTCGATCTCGAAGCGAGCTTCGATTTCGAGGCCGGCGGTTATCAGCTTGAGGGTGACAACCGGCTGCGAGAGGTGCTCGAAGAGATTTATCCGCGCCTGCATCTGCCGCTGGAATGCGTGCCGTTTCGCTCCCATTCCGACGGCAACCTCTTCTACCAGGCCGGCTGCCGGCCGCTGATCCTCGGCCCGGGCTCGCTGGAGACCGCGCACACCGCCGAAGAGCAGACCACCCTAGTCGAGGTCGAGGCGGCGGCACGCATCTATGCCGCGCTGGCTCTCGGATAAGTCGGGGCAGGGAATTCAGCTTGTAACGGGAGGATATGGCCAGCGCAATTTACCAGGCCGTTGCGGTTACAGGATTTGCGCACGGCAAAGAGTAGTGATAAATTTAGTTTAGTCAGCTACTCGGGTATTTTGCGAACCAGGCAACATCATTCGAGGAGATCTCTCCGGGAGAAATGCCATGAAAGTCCTGATTGGATTATTGGTTGCAGCATGGTTGCTGGTCCCCGCGGCAGCGCTTGCCAATCATCACGCGGTCAAACTGGCGACGAAAGACGGCATCGGTGCCTACCTTACCGATGCCGAAGGGAAAACCATCTACTGGTTCAAGAAGGATACGCCCGGACAGAGCGCATGCGCCGGGCCGTGCGTCGAGAAGTGGCCGCTTTACTACCGTGAATCCGTAGCTCCTCCCGAGGGGACGGCGGCCGCGGACTTTGCCACGATCAAGCGCGCCGACGGCAAGGAGCAGACGACCTTCCGGGGCTATCCCCTTTACTACTGGGTCGATGATGCCAAGCCGGGCGACACCAACGGGCAGGGATTCAACAACGTCTGGTTCGTGATCGACCCGGCCAAGTTCCCTCCCCAATAGCGGGTTTACCGATCGAGCTGGATCAACGAGGCCCGGGCATCCTGCCCGGGCCTTTTCCGTTGCCACCTTTTCATTAGCGCTCCTGTTGTTATACTGTGATCATTGTCTGGCGCGAAGGTGCCCAGCCCGGATCGCCCGCACGGAAGATTGGCGGGGAAGCGAAGCAAGTGGACGCTGATGAGGTAACGCGCATGCCGAACGATTCAACCCTCCCGACACAAACCACGCATGCGTCCCCGGTGTCCCAGTTCTGGCTCCCGCTCCTGGTGCTGGCCGTATCGCTCATCTCCACGTTTTTCCTCTGGCGCATCGTTGACCGGGGGATCAGCGAGAATGCCGAAACAGTCTTTGAAGAAGAAGCCGAGGAGATCTCCAGCCGGATCGTCAACCGGATGCATGACCATGAACAGGTTCTGTTTGGCGCGAATGCCCTGTTCGACGTAAAGGGCGATACGGTCACTCGCAGCGACTGGCGTCACTACGTATCAGCCCTGAAGCTCGGTGAAAATCACCCCGGCGTTCTGGGTGCCGGCTATTCCGTCTGGCTGACTCCCGCACAGAAAGAAGCCAATCTCAGGGAGATCCGGGCTGAAGGGTTCCCCGAGTATTTCATCCGCCCGGCCGGCGAGCGCCCGGTCTATACGTCCATCATCTGGCTCGAACCGTTCAACTGGCGCAACCAGCGGGCGTTCGGCTACGACATGTATTCGGAACCGGTGCGGCGTGCGGCCCTGGACAAGGCCCGTGACACTGGCATGACCACCATTGCCGCCAGAATTTTTTTGGTGCAGGAAACCGACACTGACAAACAGTGCGGCATGCTGATGTATGTCCCCTCCTATCGCCAGGCGATGCCGACAGATACCCTCGAGCAGCGCCGCGCCGCGTTGCGCGGCTTTGTCTACAGCCCGATCAGGATGAACGATTTTGTGATCAGCACGCTCAATAAACTCCCGTCCGACATCGATTTCCAGATTCATGTCGGGAAAACCCCGTCGGACGACAATCTCATGTTCAGCAGCAGCCTCGTGGAAAAACGCACTCTGCCCGAGGGCTATCGCCCGACATTCTCCGCCGTCAAAGTGATCGAAGCCTTTGGCACCAGCTGGCAATTCAACTTCAGTACCCTGCCCGTATTCGACAAGGAACTCAATCAGAGCAAGTCGCTGGCGACGCTTTTAACGGGAATTTTGTCGAGTATTCTGCTGAGTGGTCTGGCGTTTTTCCAGGCGCGGGCCCGCCGCCAGGCTCTGACCATAGCCGACCAGATGGCGCAGCAACTGGCCGCGCAGCAAAAGCTGGCACTCCACATCGAACAGACACCGCTGGCGGTCATCGAATGGGATGCTCGTCTCAGGGTGACGGCATGGAACCATGCGGCGGAGAAAATTTTCGGCTATTCCGCTGAAGAAGCCATCGGCGCTCACGCTTCTTTCTTTATGCCAGAGAGTGGGGGAGACGTGGTGGCCAGGGCGCAGTCGGAGCTCTTGCAGAATAAAGGCGTCTGGAACAGCACGAACCGGAATGTCACCAAGGACGGCAGGATCATCGAGTGCGACTGGTACAACACAACCCTTGTGGATCACAGCGGAACCGTCATTGGCGTGGCCTCCCTTGCCCAGGACATCACTGAGCGTTTGCGGGCGGAAGCCCAGGTTCGGGAGACGATGGAGCGGCTCAAGCTGGCCACTGAAGCGGCGGAGATCGGTATCTGGAGCTGGAATTTCAGCGACGACAAGCTCGAATGGGATGAGCGCCTTTGCGAGTGGTATGAAATCCCGGAAGCCGCGCGCCAGTCCGGTCTCTACTTTGAGTTCTGGCGTTCGCGCGTGCATCCGGAGGACGTCGAACGGTCCGTGGCCACTCTGGCGGAAGCCCGAAGCAACGGCACCCCCTGGGAAGGCGAATTCCGCATCGTCCTGCCGAACGGCCGTATCCGTCATATCCGCTCGGCAGCCGTCATCGAACCCGATCGCAAAGGCAAACCTTTACGCATGATCGGCATCAACTACGACATCACGCGGCAGCGGGAACTTGAGGAAAGCCTGCGCACCGCAAAACAGGTGGCCGAAGAAGCCAGCCGGGCCAAGAGCGATTTCCTGGCCACCATGAGCCATGAGATCCGCACCCCGATGGCGGTGTTCATGAGCGCCATCGAACAGCTTCAATACCTCGACAAGATTCCCGCGCACCGGCAATTGCTCGAATTGGCCGACCAGGCGAGCAACCGTCTGTATGCCCTGGTCAACGACATCCTGGACTTTTCCAAGATCGAGGCCCGGCGGGTCGACATTGATGAAGACTGGTTCAGCCTGCGGAGTTGCCTGCAGGAAACCGTGGCGATGATGAATGCCAAGGCTCAGGAAAAAGGTCTCCGCCTGCAACTGGAGATATCGTCCGTGGTCTCGGAGTGTGTTGTGGGTGACCAGCACCGTCTCGAACAGGTCCTGATCAACCTGATCGGCAATGCCATCAAATTCACCGATGCAGGTGAAGTGAAGGTGGCCGTTCAATGCCATGACGGCACCCTGGAATTCACCGTGAGCGATACGGGCATCGGCATCCCCGCGGACAAGCTGGCAAAAATTTTCGAGACGTTCAGCCAGGTGGACGGTTCGTCAACCCGCCGATATGGCGGCACCGGCCTGGGGCTGGCCATTTCCAGGGGGCTGGTCGAACTGATGGGGGGAAGGATCGGTGTGCAGAGCCGGCTTGGCCAGGGGAGCACTTTCACTTTTACGCTGCCGGTAAAATGCGGGCCAATGCAAGCAGCCGCCGGGACCGGGGAGAACGGGCAGCCCCCGGCAATGGTCGCAGACGAAGCGCACATCCTGCTGGCGGAAGACAATCCGATGATCCGTGATGTCATCCAGGTGATCCTCTCGCGCCGGTCCTGGCAGGCGACAACCGCGGAGACCGGGCGGGAGGCCGTCCGGAAATGGCAGGCAGGAAACTTCGATCTCATTCTCATGGATTTGCAGATGCCGGATATGGACGGTCTGGAGGCAACCCGGGAAATCCGCAGGCTGGAGGTCGGCAAGGAGAGGCGAGTCGGCATCATCGGTCTGACCGCGCATGCCAACCCTGTTGTCCAGCGGCAATGCCTCGAAGCCGGGATGAACGAGATCCTGATCAAGCCTTTTGAAACCGCCAGCCTGTTCGGGGCGATAGAGCGGTATTTCACAGGCTGATGCCAACGGTCACAGGCACCGTGTCACAGCCTTGCGACGGGAACCTGGTGCCGGCCTGAAACAAAAGGGCGGCCATGACGGCCGCCCTTTTGTTCTTGTTGCTGCTACCTTAAGGCTGTTGCAGATGGATGGAAACGTCTCGTTCCCGGTTTTTCTTAATCGTCGTCGGTTTCACTGTCATACGAGTCCCGGACGACGCGAGTCTTTCCACCTTTTTTGTAAATGATGTTGCGGGTGACGGAAACCTGGTTTCCTGCTTCATCCGTAGCCGTGGCAACGATGGTGTACTGCTTCGGCGTGGTGAAGGTGACTCTCTGCTCAAATCGCCCTTCGACCACCACCGGGTTGTAGACCCTGCCATCCATGGTGAGCTTGACGGTCACCTTGCTCTGGGAGTCGGCAACACTGCCTTTGATCATGATGGCCCGATCGCTGACGATCTTGTCCTGGGCGGGTTCGGTGATCGCAACAGTCGGATTGCCATTGTCGTAGAGCACGGTCCGTTTGGCGCTGCTGATGCTGCCGGCCGGATCGACGGACTGGATGGCGATGGTGTTGAGCCCCGGTTGCAGGTAGACGCTCACGGTAAAGGTGTTGCCGCTGAGCGACGCCACTTGCGGACTGCCGTTGTTGACGCTGACCGTCACCGTGGAAAGTGCGCTGGCGGTTCCCTGGACCACGAGAATCTGCTGGGCACTGACCAGGTTGTCGACCGGAGCGGTCACTAACAGTTCCGGCGCAGTGACAACGTAGGTGATGGTGCGGGAAACGCTGGTGCTGTTGCCCGCTGCGTCGGTGGCGATGACCGTGATGATATTCGCGCCATCAACCAGCGCCACCGCGGTGCTGAAGTTGCCACTGGCATCGAACGAAACGCTGCTGCCATTGACGGTTACGGATTGCAAAGCGACGTTATCCGTTGCATTGCCGCTGACATTGAGTGTCGGGTTGCTGGTCACTGTCCCATCGTTAAGCGTCGAGATGGTCAGGCTGGGGTTGATGACATCAAGTTCCGGCGCGATGGTGATGACCACCGAGGCGCTACGGGAAGCGGAGACGTTGCCGGCCGCATCCTTGGCCCAGGCGTAGAAGGTCACGGTCCCGGCTGCGGGGGCGGTGACGCTGGTGGGAGCAGTGGCGCTCCAGTCGGCGGCCGAGGCGGCCGGGGCAGCGGCGCTGGTGTTGACCAGGTAGCCGGTGACGCCGACGTTGTCGGAGGCGGTGAGGCTGGAGACCGGCACGGTCAGGCTGGTGGAGGTCGCCGGCAGGGTGAAGGCGCTGACCGACGGGGCAGCGGCGTCCGGCAGGGTGATGATCACCGAGGCGCTGCGGGAAGCGGAGACGTTGCCGGCCGCATCCTTGGCCCAGGCGTAGAAGGTCACGGTCCCGGCTGCGGGGGCGGTGACGCTGGTCGGTGCGGTGGCGCTCCAGCCGGCGGCCGTGGCCAGCGGTTTGGTGGCGCTGTTGTTGACCAGGTAGCCGCTGACGCCGACGTTGTCGGAGGCGGTGAGGCTGGAAACCGGCACGGTCAGCGAGGTGCTGGTGGCCGGCAGGGTGAAGGCGCCGACCGTCGGCAGGGTGGTGTCCGGCA
>JAMPXI010000142.1 GCA_023701265.1 Desulfuromonadales bacterium
GGCCCGCACATGCGCCCGTCCCTGCTCGTGTTCGATCTGCATCGCCTCGATCGGCGACTGCCTGGACGGCATGCCGTTGTTGACCAGGGCTTTGAAAAGCACGTCTTCCTCCTTGGCGTGATGGAAGCGATCCGCGTAGTTGCGGATAAAGTCCACGGCATCGAGGAAAAATCGCCAATCGCGGAACTTCCCCTGCTCCAGAAGGGCAGTGTTCTGCTCCACCAGCGCGATCATGCGCAGGATCAATTGGTGCTCATCCTTCATGACCCTGGTCACGTCGGTCTTCATCTCAGCTTCTCCTTTCGCCGTTGATTCCGATCACCGCAACCTCCAGCGGCACATCCTTCCCCGAACGCTTGACGGCCTCCTGGGCAAGCATGGCCAGCCCACGGCAGCAGGGGACTTCCATGATGGTGACCGTGACCGAGCGGATCTCGTTCTGGGCGATTATCGCGGCGAGCTTGTCCACGTACGGGCTGGTGTCGTCCAGCTTGGGGCAGGCGTTGACCAACACCCGTCCCTTGATGAAATCGCGGTGAAACTCGGCGTAGGCGAACGGCACGCAGTCCGCGGCGATCAGCAGGTGGGCATTCTGCAGATACGGTGCTGACGGCGGCACCAGATGCAGCTGGGTCGGCCATTGGCGCAATTCGGAGACCAGGCGGCCGGCAGGTGCGGCTTCCTCGACGGCGGGACGTTCCACGGTGCGCACGTTGGCGCCGGGGCAACCACAGGCAAGCGTGTTCATACGGTTTCTCCTTCCGGTTGATTGGCGTTGTCGGTATGGGACAGATAGTCCGTAATTTCCTGTTCGATCTGTTTCTCGACCTCATCGCCCAGGGCGTGGATCGAAACGACATCCTTGACCAGGCAGATGCCGACACCGCAGGTCACGCAGCCGATATCGTAACGGCTGAGGATCCCCCCGATGGCCGGATGCTGCTCGATCACTTTGTTGATCGCCTGGTCACCAATTCCCTGAGGCAGCTTCATGAGTTCGAGATCCTTTCTCCTCAATTGTTGATCACAGAATAGCCGACCCCAGGCTGACAAAACATGACTGGGATCAAAATACCCGACTGAACCCATAAATTATTTTCAGCCCAAACAAATTTGTTCAAGCGCTGCATTTGCCGCGAATTATGTTGACGTTTTAATTAACGAAAACTATGATTAAAAATCTCCATAACAGACGGGCCGATTCGATCCGCCTGCCGTTCCGCAGTTGGAACGGTTACAAACGCCGGGAGGTCAAGCGATGCAGATAAAAGTCAAGATTGCCGGTCTGGTTTTGGTGCTCGTCCTGTTTACGGCTCTCTCCATTGTCGGCATCGCCTTCTTCCAGAAGACCGTCCTCGGCAAAAGCCTCGGCGAGGAAATCGATCGCCTGGCTATCGACGAGGCCGGCCAGACGGCGCAGGATGTTTACCTGATGTGCGAAGCGATGCGCGAGTCGGTCGAGCAGAGCGTGGGCTACAACCTTAAAGTCGCCGACGATGTGCTCAAGCGCGCCGGGGCCGTCTCCTTCAACAAGGAAACGATCAGCTGGACCGCCATCAATCAATTCAACAATGAGCGACGCTCTGCCGCGCTTCCCAGAATGATGGTCGGAAGCCGCTGGCTTGGCCAGAATGCCGATCTCAAAATGACGAGCCCGGTGGTCGATGAGGTCAAACGGTTGGTCGGCGGCACCTGCACCATCTTTCAGCGGATGAACGAGGATGGTGATATGCTACGGGTTTCGACCAACGTCGAAAAGCTCGACGGCACCCGCGCCATCGGCACCTACATCCCCCGCGTCAACCCCGACGGCAAACCCAACCCCGTGATCGCCAGCGTTCTCCGCGGTGAAACCTTCCATGGCCGCGCCTTCGTGGTGAACGCCTGGTACGTCACGGCCTACCAGCCGATCTGGAACCAGTCCCGCAGCCGGGTGGAGGGGATCCTCTATGTCGGCATCAAACAGGAGAATGTCGAGAGCCTGCGCAAGGGGATCATGGACATCGTCGTCGGCAAAACCGGGCGGGTGTTCGTGCTGGGGGGGACCGGTGACCAGAAGGGTCGCTTCCTGGTCGCCCCCCAGGGGCAGAGCCTCGATCTGCAGGACGCGGGGAACCAGGACCATCTTCAGGAGATTGTCGAGAAGGCCCTGGCGCTGAAGACCGAGGGTGGATCGATCCCCGTGGAGACGGTGCGCTACACCCCCCTTGGGGACAAGGGCGGCGATAACGGCGACCGGTTCGCGGTTTTCACTTATTTCAAACCATGGGACTGGATCGTCGTCGCCGACTTTCCCGAAGCGGATTTCGTAAACTCGCGCAATCTCGTCGCCGCTGGCCTGAGCAGTATGATCGGCTGGATTCTGCTGATTGCCGTCATCGTGACCTGCCTGGCGCTTTTCCTCGGCTATCTGCTTGCCAGAGGGATCAGCGAGCCACTCCGGCAGACGGTCGAAATGATTGAAGGGATGGGCCGGGGAGAACTTGACCGGCGACTGAACATCAAGGGGGCTGACGAGGTAGGACGTCTGGCGGTGGCCATGGATGCCTTCGCCGAAAATCTGCAAAGCGAAATCCTCACAGCTTTCAAAAGACTTGCCGAAGGGGATTTCACTTTCAAGGCCACCGGCCTGATCCGCGAGCCGCTGGCACAGACCAACGAGCGACTCACGCAACTGGTTGGTCACATCCAGGGCGCAAGCGAGCAGGTCGCCGAGAAGAGTCAGGCCGTCAGCGACAATGCCACCCGACAGTCGAGAGGGGCGATCGAGCAGGCGTCGAACGTCGAAGAAGTATCATCAAGCATCGTCGAGATGACCGCCAACATCCGCAGGAATACCGAAAATGCCCTGGAGACCGAGAAAATTGCCATCAAGGCCGCGACCGATGCGCGGGAAGGTGGCGAAACGATGGATGACACGATCCGGGCCATGGAGGATATTTCCAACAAGATCGGCATCATCAATGAGATTGCCCGGCAGACCAATCTGCTGGCCTTGAATGCTTCCATCGAAGCGGCCCGGGCCGGGGAGCACGGCAAGGGGTTCGCCGTGGTGGCAGCGGAGGTGCGCAAACTCGCCGAGCGGAGCCAGACAGCTGCCCAGGATATCAACGTCCTGTCGGTCAACAGCATCGAGGTCGCCGCCAGAACCCGCAACGTGCTCGGCATCATGGTCCCGAACATCCAGCGGACCGCCGAACTGGTGCAGGAAATCGCTGCCGCCAGCCGGGAGCAGGATGCCGGCGCCGAACAGATCAGCAACGCCATGCAGCAGTTGGACCTGGTCATCCAGCACAACGCTGCCTTTGCCGAGGAGATGGCGGGCGCGGCTGAAGAGCTTTCCGCGCAGGCCGAGCAGTTGCAGGGCGTGATTGCCGCGCTCAAGATAACGGGGCAGGATCAACTTGCCTTTTCTGAGCAAGCTAAGCTCGAGTAGCTTCGATACCGCAGGCCGTATCCGTTGCCTGCTTCCCCAAAAAGCCGACGGCCCCGCATTTCTGCGGGGCCGTCGGCTTTCAAGCAACCAGTGAGGGAACAGGCGTTTATTCGGCCTTGACCGACTGCAGCGCCAATTCTTCCTCTTCCAGGGCAACCGCAACGCTGTCGGTGGCCTCGGCCGCCTTGGGCCGCAGCGAGTTGGCCAGCATCGCGCCGATCATCAGCAGCACCCCGGCGACCACGAACGACATGGTGAAGCTGCCGGTCTTGGCCTTGAGCAATTCACCGATCTTGACCAGGGCAAAGGCACCGACGCCCCAGGAAGTGAAGAGCACGCCGTAGTTCATGCCGTAGTTCTTGACCCCCCAGAGGTCCTTGGCGAAGGAGGGGAAGAGCGACAGGTTGGTGCCGTAATTGAAGACCATGAAGGTGACCAGCAGGACCATCACCAAGGCATTGGAGTAGGTGCCGTCGACCACCGGGATGGCGGCGAACATCAGCGCGGCCTGGAAGACCAGCATGATGACCAGGGTGTTGGCGCGACCGATCTTGTCGGAGACCACGCCGGCGATGATACGCCCGGCGGCATTGCCGACCGACATGACCGCGACTACCAGGAATGCCCACTCGCCGAGGCTGGCCTTGGCGATGCCGGTGGCGCTGCCGATGACCATCAGGCCAGCACCGGCGCCGATGAAGAAACAGACCCACAGGGTGTAGAACTTGCCGGTGCGCAGAATCTGCGAGGGGGTCTTGTCTTCCACCACCGACTTCTTGGCCACCGCCGTGGCGTTCGGGTCAGCCACGTAACCGGCCGGCGGATTGGCGAGCAGCATGCCGAACATGCAGACGATGATGCCGAAGGCGATGCCGAGGATCAGCATCGATTGCTGAATTCCCTGGGACTTCAGCAGGAAGTTCGAGAGCGGGGCAATGTAGACCGGGGCGAGACCGAAGCCGGAGACAACGATCCCGGCGATCAGGCCGGTCTTGGCCGGCGGGAACCAGCGCAGCGCCGGAGGGGTGGCGGCAGAGTAGCCGAAGCCCATCCCCAGGCCGACCAGCACGCCGAAACCGAGGATCCACATCCAATAATTAGTGCTCAGCGAAGCGGTCACGAAACCGCCGGCAACCAGCAGGCCGCCAATGATGCAGGTGGCTTTCGGCCCGATCTTGTCCTGCATGCGCCCGGCGATGATCATCGAGAAAGCAAACGCCAAGCAGGCCAGGGCATACGGATCGTTGACCGAGGCAACGTTCCAGGTGAAGGCTCCTTCGCCCCCGGACTTGATCGAGTCGGTGATCGCACCCTTGAAAATGCTCCAGGCATACAGGACGCCCAACGCCAGGTTGATGGCGGTGCCGGACAGGGCCACGGTCCAGCCGCGACGATAGGAAATACTGGTCGTGCTCATGATTGCCTCCTTGGGATCGGGGTCGATGAAGTCATTCCCGTAATGGTCAACATCCTCACCCGGAACGCCAGCGGCCAGTGCCCGCTGAAATTGACGATGGCCGGCTCCTTGTTCCCCTTCTGACCGAATATCGTCATTGGCGCCTCCTGCTTTCCGGTTCCCGGCGCCCACCGCGCCGTGCGTTGACTCTCTCTCTTCGCAACCGCCATACCAATGTTCTAGCTTTTGCCAAAATATTTTTTTACAAGTGATTACAGCATGTTAAATGCGCAAACTTGCTAGCGGCAGAGGGTTGTCGCGAAGCGACCATTTGCAGAAATGCAAAACGGGGGATAGGGGAGGGAACCACGAATTCACTTTGGCTGAAGACTGTTCAATCTGGATAAAGCCGCATTGGTGGCGAGTTTGCAGGGCACGGTCCGCAACCGCGACGCCTGCCTGACACGCCATTTTGCACCGATGCAACCTGTTTTAAAGCTTTTCGCAGGAATGCAAAAACCAAACGCCGCCCGAGAGGGGCGGCGCAGGGGCTGATTTCAAAGGGAAGCGAAGTTGCAAGGCTGATCAAAAATGCCCAGGTGCAAGGCGCCCGCAAACCGAGGAACGAGGCGTACCGTGAGGTACGTCGCAGCGACGAGGGCAAGGGCAACGCCGCAGATGGGCGTTTTTCATCAGCCTACGCGCGTGAAACAAACCTGCCTTCGCGGGTATCGACTTTCACTCTCACCCCGGATTCCAGGTAGGCCGGCACCTGGATGGTCATCCCGGTCTCCAAAACCGCTTCCTTGGTCTGTGCCTGGGCTGTGGCGTTCCTGATCGCCGGGGCGGTGTCGGTAACCAGCAGCTCGACCACCATCGGCGTCTCGACGCTCACCACCCGCCCTTCGAACAGGCCGAGCGTGACCTCCATCCCCTCCAGCAGGTAGCCCTTGACCGGCTCGTAGAGTTCCTCACCGAGTTCGTACTGTTCGTAGCTTTCCAGATCCATGAACACCGCGCCGTCACCGGAGGGGTAGAGGAACTGCCCCTTGCGCTTCTCGAAATCGGCTTCGTCGACCCGGTCGCCGGCCTTGAAGGCTTTTTCCAGCACCTGGCCGGTGAGCAGGTTGCGGTACCTGGTCTTGACCAGGGTGGCACCGCC
>JAMPXI010000143.1 GCA_023701265.1 Desulfuromonadales bacterium
CCGGCCGCCGTTTTCCTGTATACAAATGTCGCAATGACTTCCCACCATCTTCGCTTAAGATTGCTTTTACCCGCGCTTTTCGGCGCCCTGCTGTTGGGCAGCGGCCCCCTGCACGCCGCCGATGCCGAACTTGCGCCGTTGGCTGCCCAATCGCTGCTGCTTGATGGCCAAGCGGTTGGCAAGACCCTGATTGCGGTCGGCGAACGCGGGCACATCCTCACCTCCAGTGACGCCGGGCGCTCCTGGCAGCAACTCTCGGTGCCAACCCGAGCCACCCTGACCAGCGTCTTCTTTACCGATGCGCAGCATGGCTGGGCGGCCGGGCACGACGCCGTGATTCTGGGTACCGCCGACGGAGGGAGAACCTGGCGGAAAATGCATGAGGATCTCGACAGCGGGCCGATTCTCGACCTGTGGTTCCGCGATGCCAACACCGGCTACGCCATCGGTGCCTACGGCTTGGGTCTGGCCACCCATGACGGCGGCACCACCTGGGAGCCGATGACGATCACCGACGAGACCGGAGTCGACACCGATCTGCACCTCAATCAGCTGCGGGCCCTTGCCGACGGGCGTCTGATCGTAGCCATGGAATCCGGCCGTCTGCTGCTTTCCGCGGATTCCGGCCGTACCTGGCGAACCCTGCCGAGCCCCTACGAAGGATCGCTGTTCGGCACCCTCCCCTTCGACAGTGAGGGCCTTCTGGCCTTTGGGCTGCGCGGCCACCTGTTCCTGTCCAACGATGCGGGTCGCAACTGGCGCCCGATTGTCGCCGGGACCGAGGCGATTCTCAACGATGCCATCCGCCTGCGGGACGGGCGTATCGTCGTCGTCGGTCTGGCCGGGACGGTGCTGATCAGCAGTGACAGCGGTGAGCATTTCTCCCTGCGGCAGCAACCGGACCGGGCCGGGTTCGCCAAGGCGCTGGAAGCCGCCGATGGGGCGCTGATCCTGCTGGGTGCTCAGGGCGCACGCCGTATCGAGCTGACGGCCACGGGAGGGACGCCATGACCGGCAACAGCTGGCGTGACCGGCTGGCTGCGGCGATCTTCCGCCACCGGGCCCTGATTCTCGTTTTCTTCCTGCTGGCCACCATCGGCTTAGGCGCCGCCATCGCCCGCCTGCGCATCGATGCCGGCTTCGACAAGATGCTGCCGATGCAGCACCCGTACATGCAGACCTTCGCCCAGTACCGTGAGGCGTTCGGCGGTGCCAACCGGATCCTGGTGGTGGTGATGGCCAGGGACGGCGACATCTTCACCCCGGAATATTTCGACACCCTGCGCAAGGCAACCGATGCCGTGTTCTTTCTGCCGGGCATCGACCGCAGCCGGGTGCGCTCACTCTTCACCCCGAATGTCCGCTATACCGAAGTGGTCGAAGAGGGAATCGCCGGTGACAACGTGGTGCCGGCCGATTTCCAGCCGACCCCGGAAGGACTGGCCCGGGTTCGCCAGAACATTCTCAAGGCGGGGATCGTCGGCCGCCTGGTGGCCAACGACTTTCGCGGCGCACTGATCAGTGCCGAACTGCTCGAGGTCGACCCCGCCACCGGCAGGAAGCTCGACTACCTGGAGGTCGCCCGCCAGCTCGAGGAAACGATCCGCCAGCCGTTCAGCGATGGCCGCACCAGCGTGCACATCATCGGCTTTGCGCAGATGATCGGCGACATCGCTGCCGGCGCCAAGCGGGTCGTCCTCTTCTTTGCCCTCACTTTCCTGGTCACCGGCGCCCTGGTATTTCTCTACACTCGCGCCCATCGGGTCAGCGCCCTGCTGCTGGTCTGCTCGCTGGCCGCGGTCGTCTGGCAGCTCGGCGCCCTGACGCTGTTCGGCTACGGGATTGATCCCCTGGGAATCCTGGTGCCATTCCTGATCTTCGCCATCGCCGTCAGCCACGGCGTGCAGATGATCACCGCCGTACGCGCCGAGATCTTCGCCGGAGCCACCAGCCTGGAAGCGGCCCGCAACAGTTTCAGCCGCCTGCTGATCCCCAGCGGCACCGCCCTGCTCACCGACCTGGCCGGCTTTGTCACCATCCTGCTGATCAAGGTTCGCGTCATCCAGGAACTGGCCATCGCCGCCAGCCTCGGCGTGGCGGCGATCATCCTCACCAACCTGCTGCTGCTGCCGATCCTGCTCTCCTATGTCCCGTTCCCGGACGACTACCGGCAACGGCTGGAACGGCGCATCGAGTCCATGGACCGTTTCTGGCTGCGGGCGGCCCTGCTGGCCAAACCGTGGCCGGCCGTGGCGGTATTGCTGGTCGCCACCATGTTGGCCGGATATGGGTGGTGGCGGGGCGCGGAGGTGCGCATCGGCGATCTCCAGCACGGGGTCCCTGAATTGCGCCCGGATTCCCGCTACAACCTCGATATCGCTACGGTTACCCGACATTTCTCAATCGGTGTCGATCTGCTCACGGTGATCGCCGAAACCCCCCCGGACGGCTGCACCGATTACAGCACGATGGACACCATCGACCGTTTCACCTGGCGGCTGCAGAACACACCGGGGGTGCAGTCGGCCATCGCCCTGCCGCAGGTCGCCAAACAGCTCAACACCGGTTGGAACGAGGGGAACCTGAAGTGGCAGGTGTTGCCGCGCGACCGTCAGACGCTGGTCGAGGCGGTCCAGTACATCCCGACCAGCAGCGGTCTGCTCAACGACAACTGCAGCGTCATGCCGGTGATGCTCTTCACCACCGACCACAAGGCCGAGACGATCGACCAGGTCATTGCCGCCACCGAAAAGTTCGCGGCCGAAGAAAAGGACGGACCGGTGCGCTTCCGCCTCGCCTCCGGCAACGTCGGCGTCATGGCTGCCACCAACCAGGTGGTGGCAGCCGCGCAGTTCCCGATCCTGATCTACGTGTTCGGCGCGATCATCGCCCTGTGCCTGCTGACCTTCCGCTCCCTGCGCGCCACCGTAAGTATTGTCCTGCCGCTTGGCCTGGTCTCTCTGCTTGGCTACGCCCTGATGGCCGAAATAGGGATCGGTCTGAAAGTCTCCACCCTGCCGGTGGTGGCCTTCGGGGTCGGCATCGGCGTCGATTACGGCATTTACATCTACAGCCGTTTCCAGGCTTTCCTTGACGAGGGGCAGACCATTTACAACGCCTACCACGAGACGGTGAAGATTACCGGCAGCGGCGTGCTCTTTACCGGCATCACGCTGGCCTTCGGCACCGCCACCTGGATCTTCTCTCCCCTGCAGTTCCAGGCCGACATGGGGCTGCTGCTCACCCTGCTCTTCCTGTTGAACATGCTCGCGGCACTGATTGTCCTGCCGGCCTTGGCAAGCTGGCTGCTGCGCCTGGGCCGCTGATGCGCAGTGTGTCGACGAGCGCCGGCCCGGTGCGCGCCTGCACCAGCAGCCAATAGGAGACTCGCGTGGAAAAATGTCCGAAATGCGGCAAGCTGCAGCCGGGAAGCGTCGAATGCAGTGGCTGCGGCCTGATCTTCGAAAAATACCAACGCCATCTGGAGAGACGTGCGCAAGAGCAGCGCGGGAGCGCGCCGGCCGCAGCACCGCGCTCCCGGGACCGGTGGCCGCTGTTGGTCGGTGCGGTCATCGTGGCCGGGATGTTGCTCGGGGGGCTGCTGCTCCTCGGCAGGGACGAGCCACAAATCGCCGCGCCAGCATCGCCGCCCCGGTCTCAGCCTCAACCTCCGCCGCCACCACCGACGTCTCAGCCCCAGCCGCCGCCCGCACCCGCGAGCGCGCTGCCGGAGATCCCGGCGGCGGCCCGCCAGGAACCGACGGTGGTTTTTTCCGGCCCGGACATCCTCTCCCAGCTCAACCTCAAGGCCACCCCCGGCAATGTCATCGAGCAGGCCCGAAACGCCACGGTCTTTATCAAGACCGACTGGGGGGTGGGTTCGGGTTTCTTCATCGACGACCGCTGTTCGATCATTACCAACCGCCACGTTGTCAAACTCGATGACAAGGACGCGGCCGAAGCCGAAGCGAACATCCGCAAATGGAAAGAGGACGCCCAAAAAATGCAGGAGGTCATCCAGGCAAACCGGGAAACCTACCAGCGCGTTCCGGAAGGGCTGACCGACGACCCGCGGGTGAAGCGCCTCGCCGAGAGAATTGCCCAGGACGAGGAGAAACTGAGCGATTTTGAGCAGAAGATTCGCGAACGGGAGAGACAATACGACCGGGCCAGGACGAGCCGCGAACTCAAGATCATCCTGGTCGATGGGACTGAACTGGACGGCACGATACGCCGGATCAGCGACAAGTACGATCTAGCCCTGGTCGACCTGGACGGCGGCGGTCGCTGCCCTGTTATCGCGACAGGCGATGCGGAGCGGCTCCGCCAGGGCGACAAGCTCTACACCATCGGCAGTCCGATGGGGATCAGGCATGCGGTCACCTCGGGGATCTTTTCGGGCCGGGTCCGCCTGGACGACATGGTGATGCTGCAAACCGATGCCTCGATCAATCCGGGGAACAGCGGCGGGCCGCTCATCGATCAGGAAGGGCACGTGGTCGGAATCAACACCATGGTTCTGAAGGGGACGCAGGGGATCGGCTTTGCCATCCCGATCAACCAGGCCATCCAGGCCTTGCCCTTGTCAAACTGAATTGCCGGCGGTGCGACACCGCAGCGTGGCAACCCTTTCAAGGCTCTGCGCGTCCAGACGTTTTGCGTTTGTCGGCCGCGCTCCATGACGTTTTAAGCAACCTGCGCTACAATAGACATGTACGTGCATATCGGGTCCGTATTTTCCGATGAAGGGAGGTTGCCATGCCAACGATCCGCCGGGCGGGCGTGCTGGGCGCCGGGGTCATGGGGGCGGCGATCGCCGCGCACCTGGCCAATGCCGGCCTCGACGTACTGCTGCTTGACCGTGTTCCCGACACCCTTACTGATGACGAGGCGGTCCGGGGGTTGAGTCTTTCCGATGCCACGGTCCGCAACCGCTTCGCCATCCTCGGCATCGAGCGGGCGCTGAAAGCCAGCCCTGCACCATTTTTCCTCCCGACCTATGCCGACCGCATCACCCCCGGCAATTTCGATGACGACCTCCCCCGGCTGAAAGAGTGCGACTGGGTGATCGAGGCGGTCATCGAGCATCCGGGGATCAAGGCAGAACTTCTGCAGCGTGTCGTTCCGCACCTGGCGCCATACGCTCTGCTCACCACCAACACCAGCGGCCTGTCGGTCACCCGGTTGGCCAAGGCCCTCCCCGCCGAGTTGCAGCCACGCTTCTTCGCCACCCACTTCTTCAACCCGCCACGCTATCTGCGCCTGGTCGAACTGGTCCCGCACCCGCAAAGCGACCCGAACCTGCTCGCAACGATGGGCGAATTCCTGCGCCGGCGTCTTGGCAAGGGCGCGGTGACCTGCAAGGACACCCCCAATTTCATCGGTAACCGCATCGGCCTGTTCAGCCTGCTCAACGCCATGCACCACATGCAGGCAATGGGTCTGAGCATCAGCGAAGTCGACGCTGTCTGCGGTCCGGCTACCGCCCGTCCGAAAAGCGCGGTATTCCGCACCGCCGACCTGGTCGGTCTCGACACCCTGGCCTTCGTCGCCCAGCATTCCTTTGAATTGCTGCCGCACGACGAAGCCCGCGAACTCTACCGGGTACCGGCGTTTTTACAGACGTTGATCGATGCCGGCAGGCTAGGCGACAAGAGCGGCGCCGGTTTCTATCTCAAACAGAAGAGTGCCGACGGCAAGCAGATCCTCGCCTGGAACTGGCAGAGCGGGGAATACCAGCTGCCGCAGAAACCGGCCTTCCCCTGCCTGGCCGCGGCCAAACAGGCTCCCGACGCCACAGCGCGCCTGCGCGCGGTGCTGGCCGGCGACGATCCCGGCGCCCGCTTCGCCTGGCTGACGCTGCGCGACACCCTGCTCTACGCGGTCAACCGCATTCCTGAAATCAGCGACGACATCGTCGGCATTGACCGCGCCATGCGCTGGGGTTTCGGTTGGGAACTGGGTCCCTTCGAGATGCTCG
>JAMPXI010000144.1:2500-5923 GCA_023701265.1 Desulfuromonadales bacterium
TCATCCCGGTGAAATCACCGATCAGAAAATTGACCTCGTGACCCAGTTCCTGGAACTGCTTGAGCTTCTGGATCAGCACGGTGTGGCCAAGGTGCAGATCCGGAGCAGTCGGATCAAATCCGGCTTTGATCCTCAATGGCTTGCCCTTGGCGGCAGCCTGGGCCAGCTTCTCCTCCAGTTCGGCCTCGACCAGAATTTCGACCGCGCCGCGGCGGATAATGTCCATCTGCTCAGCAACCGGCTTCATAACGCTCCCTCTTCAGCACTTATTTCATTCGGCAGGGCGAAAAACTTTTCGCCCCTACTCCTTGTCGACGATCAGCACGCGCTCAATGCCCAAGGCACGACCGGTCGGCTCATCGACCGTCATGATCACACCGCAAAGCATCGGCTCTTTCTTGGCAACCTCGAAACGCACCGGCAACTGGGTCAGGAAGCGCTCGACAGAGAGTTCCTTGCGGATACCGATCACCGAGTCGCGGCTGCCAGTCATGCCGACGTCACTGATAAATGCGGTCCCTCCCGGCAGCAGACGCTCATCCGCCGTCTGCACATGGGTATGGGTACCGAGCACGGCACTGACTCGCCCGTCGAGATAGGCCCCCAAGGCACCTTTTTCGCTGGTCGTTTCGGCATGAAAGTCGACCAGCACGATCGACGGACTGCCAGGCAGTCCGTCGAGAATAGCGTCTGCGGCACGAAACGGGCAGTCAAGGTTGTTCATGAATACCCGTCCCTCGAGGTTAACCACTGCAACCGGCACTCCGGCACTGGTCCGGAAAACCCCCCATCCCTTGCCGGGGAGCCCCGGCGGGTAATTGGCCGGGCGCAGAATGCGTTCCTCCTGCTCGAGAATAGGGAACGATTCCTTTTTGTCCCAGACATGGTTGCCGGTGGTCAGAACATCAATGCCGGCGTCGAGCAACTCGGCGACCACGTCGGGGGTGACGCCAAAACCGGCGGCGGCGTTTTCCGCATTGGCGACAACCAGGTCGATCAGATGACGATCGACCAGCGATGCCAGATGGCGGGCAATCATCTGCCGCCCCGGACGGCCAACGATGTCACCGATGAAAAGAATCTTCAATGCAAGGCTCCAAGATCAGCTGAATCGTTGAATTGTCGAATTGAGTTTGAACGATTCAACGATTCAACAGTCTCACTACCGGGCGAATTCGATAGCGCGCGTTTCGCGGATGACGTTGACCTTGATCTGGCCGGGATAGGTCATCTCGCTTTCGATCCGTTTGGCAATGTCGCGAGCCAGTACGTGCGAATGTTCGTCGGAAACCTCATCGCTGGACACCATGACCCGGATCTCGCGGCCGGCTTGAATGGCGAAACACGATGTGACCCCGCCGAACGAGCTGCCGATCCGTTCGAGATCCTGCAGGCGCTTGACATAGGTTTCGAGCATCTCGCGGCGGGCCCCGGGGCGCGCCCCCGAGAGGGCGTCGGCCGCCTGTACCAGGTTGGCCAGGATGCTGTCCGGTTTCTCTTCTTCATGATGCGCCGCAATGGCATGGACAATTTTGGGATTCTCTCCGTATTTGCGGGCCAGATCGGCGCCGATCAGAGCATGCGAACCTTCGACCTCGTGATCGACGGCCTTGCCGAGGTCATGCAGCAACCCCGCCCGCTTGGCCTGCTTGGCGTTGAGGCCGAGTTCGTCAGCCATGATGCCGCAAAGGAAAGCGACTTCCAGGGAATGCTGCAGCACGTTTTGTCCATAGGATGTCCGGTACTTCAGCCGGCCGATCAATTTGACGATTTCGGGGTGAATGCCATGTACGCCGACATCGAAGGTCGCCTGCTCACCGGCCTCGCGCATCGCCTTTTCCACATCTTCCTCGGCCTTTTTGACAACCTCTTCGATGCGTGACGGGTGGATGCGACCATCGGTGATCAGACGCTCCAACGACAGACGTGCCACCTCGCGACGCACCGGATTGAAACCGGAAATGATCACGGCTTCGGGGGTGTCGTCGATGATCAGGTCGATGCCGGTTGCCGCCTCGATGGCGCGGATATTGCGCCCCTCGCGGCCGATGATCCGCCCCTTCATCTCATCGTTCGGCAGGGGAACGGCGCTGACCGTCTTCTCCGCCACGTAGTCGCCGGCATAGCGTTGAATCGCCAGAGAGAGGATGTTCTTGGCCTTCTTGTCGGCAACCTCGCGGGCTTCGTCTTCGATCTGCTTGATCCGCTTGGCGGCATCGTGGCGGGCCTCGCTCTCCATCGCCGTCATCAACTGCTGCTTGGCCTCTTCGGCCGAAAGGCCGGCGATCTGCTCAAGCTTGCCGCGCTGTTCGGCAACCAGGCGGTCGATCTCGGTGTTGCGATCCTGCAGCACACGATCGCGTTCAGCCAGTTGCAGATCGCGCTTCTGCAGTTCCTGCTCACGGGCATCGGCTTGTTCGATCTTGCGGTCGAGGTTCTCTTCCTTCTGCACCAGCCGCTTTTCCTGCCCCTGCAGTTCGCGGCGCAGATCCCGGACTTCGTTCTCCCATTCGGCCTTGGCCTGGAAAACCGCATCCTTGGCTTGAATTTCGGCTTCCTTGCGAATCGTGTCCGCTTCCTTGCGGGCCGTTTCCAGCTGTCTCGCCGCGTCGCGCTCGGCGTTGGCCAGTGTCGACTCGGACGACTTGCGGCGCAGCAGGGCGCCGACCAGGCCGCCACCAATCAGACTGACGATGGCAATCAACAAGACAATCGGTATACTCAACATCCTGCACCTCCTCGGGCGTGATGGTTAACAACTCCGCCTGCACCCTTCAGGGGAAGCGGAGTATGCGTTGCTCGGTCACCAACTGGGTGAGCCGACAATCGTGGGCAGCAGCGGGAAGCTGCTCGACCAATTGGAATTCATAGGCAAAACCGACCCGATCCAGGCCAGGCAGACACACGGCCAGGGCTCGATCGTAATAGCCTTTTCCATAACCCAGCCGGTTGCCGGCCAAATCGAAGGCAACGCCGGGAACAACCAGAAGATCAAGCTCATCGAAGGGCATCGACCGCTCTCCGGTTGGCTCAAGGATACCGAAGGTACCCGGCACCATCTGTGCGGAGCCGAAGACCTCCACAAACCGAAGAGTCGCCCCTTCAACCCGGGGGTAGGCCAGCCGCTTGGCATCGGCAAGGCAGCGGCGGGCCACCAGTTCGGTCTGGACTTCATTCATGACCGGACTGTACAGGCCGATACTTTCGGCCTGCCGGTATGCACTGCTGTCAAGGAAGCGTTCCTGGATCAGCAGGCTCAGACGCAAGCAGGTTTCTGCCGAACAGTGTCGGCGTTCAGCCAGTAGTTTTTCCCGGATGGGGCGTTTGGGCATAGAGACCCCACGAACCTGGGATCCCCGAACGGAGGGTTTTCAGACAGAAGGCGGGCTAGCTGGAGCCTGGCCGGGGAAGAAATGTGCCCGA
>JAMPXI010000145.1 GCA_023701265.1 Desulfuromonadales bacterium
CACGCTTCAGTAAATCCGATAGCCGGGGCTGCCCCCGGCTATCGGCGGTGGTGTGTGCAAACCGCTGAAGCTCAGGCAAGCAGCTCGCGGTTGTTGTAGGTGTTCATCGCCTCGTTCGCTCCACGCTGCAGCAGGAACTCCAAGGCATCGGCAGCGACATCGAGATAAGTCTCGAGCTGTGCCCGTTCCGCAGAGGCGAAACGACTCAGCACATGACCCGACACGTCACCACCAGCCGGCGGCCGACCGACGCCAAGGCGCATCCTGATGAAGTCGCCATGACCAAGCGCATCGGTGATGCTGCGCAGGCCGTTGTGCCCGCCGTGGCCGCCGCCCACCTTGATACGCAGGCAGCCGTAAGGCAGATCGATTTCATCGTGCACGACGATCAAATCCCCCGGCGATACGCCGAGGGATTGACAGGCCGGGGCAACGCTCGCCCCGCTGCGGTTCATGAAGGTCTGGGGGAGGAGAATCGCGGCCTCTTCCCCGACCAGTCGGCCGACGCCGTAGAGCCCCTGATAACCCTGGCGCTTGATGGCGATGCCGGCGCGGGATGCCACGCGAGCCGCCACCATGAAGCCGATGTTGTGCCGCGTGTCGGCGTAGCGTTCGCCCGGGTTGCCCAGGCCGACGACCAGCTTCAAGGGGTCGGTTAGGCCTCGACCCCTTCAGCCGCAGCTTCCGTCTCCTCAGCCTTGTGGCCGGTGACGGTGATCACGGTGAAGTTGACGTCATGGGGCGCATCGACGCCGGCAGGAAGCTTGACATCGTTGATATGCACGACATCGCCGATGACCAGCGCAGCCACATCGATATCGATGGAGACCGGAATATTGTCGGGCAGGCAGACAACTTCCAGTTCGTGGCGGATGATATGCAACTGGCCGCCAAGCTTTTCCCCCTGCGACTTGCCGATGGCATGCACCGGCACCATGACGTGGACCTTCTGGGTGAGGTCGACAGCCTGGAAATCGACATGGGTTGCTTCCCGACGCAGCGGATGCACCTGCATATCCTTGAGGATGACCACCTTGCCGTCGAAGGGTCCGTCGCCCTGCAGGGTAATCAGGGTATTCCACCCCGCCTTGGTGGCGATGGCCTGGGTCAGCGCCTTGGGATCGACGGCGACGTTGCAGGCCGTCATCCCTTTGCCGTAGACCACGCCGGGGACCAGTCCTTCACGCCGCAGCGTGCGTGCGCCGCCCTTGCCAGCGCGCGCGCGCGAGGTCACTGTCAGTTGAGATTGCGCCATGATGTCACTCCTTGTTCTGCTTCGGCCGTTTCAGGCCGAGGTTGGTTTCGATATGAACTGGATCGTCAGATAAACAGCGAGCTGACCGACTCTTCCTGGTGAATGCGGCGAATTGCCTCGCCAAGCAGATTGGCCACGGAGAGCTGGCGAAGCTGCGGGCATTGCGCGAGTTTTCCTTCCACGGGGATGGTGTTGGTCACCAGAACTTCCTTGATGCAGCTCTGGCTGATCCGCTCCAAAGCGGGACCGGAAAGGACCGCATGGGTCGCCGTGGCATAGATGTCGCCGGCACCGCGGGCCTTGAGCGCGGCAGCCGCCTGGCAGAGAGTCCCGGCCGTGTCGATCATGTCGTCGACGATGACACAGGTTTCCCCTTCGACATCACCGATGATGTGCATCACCTCGGAGACGTTCGGCCCGCTGCGGCGCTTGTCGATGATCGCCAGCCCGGCATCGAGCCGCTTGGCGAAGGCGCGGGCCCGCTCGGTGCCGCCGGCATCGGGAGAGACAACGACGAGACTGCCGCTCAGACGGCTGCGGATGTCGTCGAGTATCACCGGGGCGGCGTAGAGGTGGTCGACGGGAATGTTGAAAAACCCCTGGATCTGACCGGCATGCAGGTCGACGCACAACACGCGGTGAACACCGGCGGTGGTGATCAGATCGGCAACCAGCTTGCTGGTGATCGGCGTGCGCGGCGCCACCTTGCGATCCTGGCGGGCGTAGCCGAAATAAGGGATGACGGCGGTGATGCGCGCGGCCGAAGCCCGTTTGAGCGCATCGACCATCACCAGCAGTTCCATCAGGTTCTGGTTTGACGGCGCGCAGGTCGACTGCACCACGAAGACGTCGCGGCCACGGACATTCTCTCCGATTTCCACCATGATCTCGCCGTCGGAGAAGGCCTTGACCATGGCTTTCGACAGCGTCAGGCCGAGATCGGCACAGATTTCCCCGGCCAACATCGGATTGGAATTTCCGGTAAAAATTTTCAGCTCACTCAACACGTTTGGCTCACCGTCCGAAAAATTGCAGGCCATGGCACCCCATGACCTGTAAAACGCATACTGCCGGGCGCCCCTGGCGAAGGCTCCCGGAATGAGTGACGGAAGTGGCAGGGGCGCCAGGGATCGAACCTGGGAATGCCGGAATCAAAATCCGGTGCCTTACCGCTTGGCGACGCCCCTGTAATGCTTCCGCGGGGTTAGAACCCCGTGTGACTAGACAGGGCTGACCGCCGCCGTCCACCAACCATTGCCGCGCGCCAGTTGCACGGCCGCAGCCTCGGCCGCCGCCTGCCCGGCAAAAACCCCGAAGACCGTGGGGCCGCTCCCGGACATCAACGCACCAAGAGCACCGGCTTCGACCAGCCGTTCCTTGATCTCGGCAATCTCGGGATGCCGCGCGGAGGTGACCGCCTCGAGATCGTTGCGCAGCAGACCGGCAAGATCTTCCATTCTCTCGGGAAACCTTGGAATTCTAGACATGTGCCGGCAGTGTGTCAACCCCAAATTTTGGTAGACCCACGCCGTGGAAACGGCAAAGCGGGGGTTGACCAACACCAGGTGGCAGGGAGGGAGGCCGCGCCATGGTTCAAGGATTTCACCGATAC
Source organism: Desulfuromonadales bacterium (assembly GCA_023701265.1). Classification (GTDB taxonomy): domain Bacteria; phylum Desulfobacterota; class Desulfuromonadia; order Desulfuromonadales; family BM103; genus VAUL01. Next base: position 2,868 of record JAMPXI010000145.1, read on the forward strand.
CGGTGGCCCAGGCGGCCATCTCGCCGCACAGGAAGAAAGGCACGTCGGCGCCAAGACGGACACCGAGGGACTGCAGTTCGCCGCGCGACAGCCCGGCACCCAGCAGTTCGTCCAGGGCCAGCAGTACCGCGGCCGCATCCGACGAGCCACCACCGAGACCGGCCGCCGCCGGAATCCGCTTGTCGATGGTGATAGTCACCCCGGTTTTGATCCCGGCGTGCTCGAGCAGGAGGCGGGCGGCCCGGGCGGCGATATTCACTTCGCCGGCCGCCAGTTCCAGTCCGGGGCAGTTCACGACGATGTCGCCGCCCGAAGTCAAAGCGACCCGCACCCGGTCATGGAGCGACAGGCGCACCATGAGCATGGCCACGTCGTGATAGCCGTTCGGGCGTCTGCCGACGACATCGAGGATGAAATTGACTTTTGCCGGGGCAAGGACGGTGCGCTGCATCGCTCTCACGAATCAATGGAAGTCCCCCTTTTTGAAAGGGGGATTTAGGGGGATTTCGCTCATGCGCCAGGAAATCCCCCCTTCTCCCCTTTATCAAAGGGGGGACAAAAAAGCAAGCAGGACAAATAAACGGCGGCCACCCCGAAAGGCGACCGCCGCAGACTGCATAAAGAATCGTTTCGGCTACTTCATCAGCAGGTTCGGCAGCCACAGGCTGATGCTCGGCACATAGGTGATCAGAATCAGGAAAAGGAGCATGACCAGGATCCACGGTGCGCAGGCCTTGGTGGTCTCGGTCAGTCCCAGCCTTGAAATCCCCGAAGCCACGTACAGGTTCAGCCCCACCGGCGGGGTGATCATGCCAATCTCCATGTTGACCGTCATGAGCACGCCGAGATGGATCGGGTCGATCCCCAGCTGCATCGCCATCGGGAAGAGCAAGGGGGCGGTGATCAGCAGGATCGACGACGGCTCCATGAAGTTGCCGGCCACCAGCAGCAGGATGTTGACCATGATCAGGAAACCCACCGATCCCAACCCCATCTCGGTGATCCAGCTGGTGAGCTGCTGGGGGATCTGCTCGGAAGTGAGCAGGAACGAGAAGAGTACGGCGTTGGTGATGATGTAGAGGAGCATCGCCGACATGTTCGCCGAGGCGAGCAGCGTCTTCGGCACGTCCTTGAAGCCCATGTCGCGGTAGACGAAGAGCGCCACGACGAAGGCATAGACCGCACTCATCGCCGCCGCCTCGGTGGGGGTGAAGATGCCGGTGTAGATACCGCCGATGACCACCACGATGAGGAGCAACCCCCAGATGCAGTCGCGCAGGGCCTTGATCATCGTGCCGAAGCTGGCCTTGGGCATGCGCGGGTAGTTGCGCTTATGCGCCACGAACCAGGTGACACCCATCAAAATCGCCGTCAACAGGAGTCCCGGGATGATGCCGGCGATGAACAGCCGGCCGATGGAGGCATTGGTCGAGACCGCGTAGATGACCATGACGATCGATGGCGGGATCAGGATCCCCAGCGCCCCGGCGGTGCCGATGACGCCGACGCCGAACTTCATCGGGTAGCCCTGCTTGACCATGGCCGGCAGCAGGATCGAGCCGATCGCCACCACCGTCGCCGGGCTGGAGCCGGAGACCGCCGCAAAGAGGGCGCAGGCGACGATGCCGCCGAGGGCCAGGCCGCCGCACAAGTGGCCGACCAGGGCGGTGGCGAACTTGATCATGCGCTTGGCCACCCCGCCGTGGGTGAGGAAGTTGCCGGCGAGGATGAAGAACGGGATCGCCATGATCTCGAACTTCTCGATGCCGGTGAAGAGCTTCATCGCCACCGCCTCGATCGGCACGTTGGTCATGGTGAAGAGGAAGGTGAGCACGGTCAGACCGAGGGAGATGGAGATCGGCATGCCGGTGAGCATGAGCACGGCCAACAGGCCGAAAATTATCAGGCCGCTCATTTATCACCTCCTGCATTGCCCGGTCGGTCGAATTTATGCTCCTCGTACTCTTCCAGCGCCTCGGTGGCATCCGCCGGCATCTCTTCATCAAGACCGTCGACGTGACTGGCATCGTGGTGCGGCAGTTCGCCAGTGCGGATGAAACTCCAGCACACCTGCAGGAAGCGGAAGCACATCAGGTACGACCCCAGCGGGATCGCCGAGTAGAAGATCCACACCGGCCACTCCAGGTCGGGGGAGACCGGCCCTTCAGTCAGGTCGGGCCAGTCGAAGCCGAAGCGCGTCGCGAAGGCGTAGCGCAGCCCCACCTCCCAGACGAACTTGCTGCCGAGGGTGCCGATGATCCCGGTGAAGAGCGCCCCGCCGAGCAGGCCGATGACCACGAACTTGGCGCGGATCTTCGGCTGCAGGCTGTTGATGAAGACGTCGACGCCGACGTGGATGCCGGTGCGTACCCCGTAGGCAGCACCGAACTTGGCCATCCAGATGAACATGTAGATGCAGGCCTCCTGGGCCCAGCCGAAATGCAGGCTGAGCAGCCAGTCCTGCAGACCGGGAATGGCCCAGCCGGCGGCGTAGCGGTGGATGACCGAGAGAAAGATGATGATCGTCGCCGCCCCGATCAGGGTGGCGACGATGATCTCCTCGAGACGGTCGAGCACTTTCAGCAGAAATTTCAGCATGGCAACTCCGACACCGATGATTGAAAGCCATTGCAGGCATAACAATGCCGCTGCACCTGTGGACACAGCGGCATTGTTACACAGCCTACTTCTTGAAGCCGGTCGCCTGGTAGACCTCCTGGATCAGGTCCTTGCCAATGCGGTCGGCCATTTCGTCATGGACCTTGACCGTCGCGGCCTTCCAGGCGGCCCGTTCCGCCGGGGTCAGTTCGAGGATCTGACTCTTGCCGGAAGCCTTGACCGCCGCCAGGTCTTCGTCGTTCTTCTTCTTGGCGATGTCGTTGGCATATTTGGTAGCGTCAACCATGGCGCTGTCCAGGGCCTTGCGGATGTCGGCCGGCAACCCTTCCCAGAACTTCTTGTTGACGATCACCGCGTA
>JAMPXI010000146.1 GCA_023701265.1 Desulfuromonadales bacterium
GTGAGGGAGATAGCATCCTGATGATTACCGCTTACCTCGGATTGGGGAGCAACCTCGGCAACCGGCTCGCCTTTCTGCGCGGCGGCCGCGACAGCCTGCTCAACCGCTTCGACATCGTTCTGCTTCGCGCCTCGTCCGTTTACGAAACCGCGGCCGTTGGCGGCCCCGCCGACAATCCGCCGTTTCTCAATGCCGTGCTGGAGGTCGAAACGCCTCTGGCTCCGCGCGAGCTGTTGGCCGCCTGCTTTGCGGTGGAGGATGAATTCGGCCGGACGCGGCCGGCAGTGTGGGCGCCGCGTACCCTCGATATCGATTTGTTGCTGTACGGCGGGAAGGTGGTCGACGAAGCCGGCCTGCAGATTCCGCATCCACGTCTGCATGAACGGGCGTTCGTCCTCACCCCCTTGAATGAACTCAACCCTGACCTGCTTCATCCGCTCCTGCTGAAAGATATCCGCTCCCTGACCGATGAACTGCCGCCGGGAGTCAGGCCGGCGCCGCTGCGTGTGACCTGGTGACAGCATGTTCGTCCGCCTGATCCTCTGGGCCGGCCTCGGCTATATCATCTACACCATCGTCAAGGCAGCCATACAAGCCTTTCACGCCCCGCCGTCGCCACCACTGAAGAAAAGTCGCGGCGGCGAAACGATGGAGCGCGACCCGCAGTGTGGCACCTTTGTGCCGCGCGGCGACGCGGTGGACGCCACCGTACGCGGCAAGCAGCACTGGTTCTGCTCGACCCGCTGCCGGGATGAGTATATGAAACAACACTAAATTCCGCCGCTGCGATCACGATGTAGGGGCGAAGCAAGTTCTATCTGCTTCGCCCGACGACCAGGGCGAAGCAGGCAGCTCTTTTGCTTTGCCCCTACATAGGTGCAGTGGCCACAACCAACTGGAGAAAACCGATGAAATTCTTTATCGACACCGCCGACACCACTGAAATCCGCGCTGCTCTCGAACTTGGCCTGGTCGACGGGGTGACCACCAACCCCTCGTTGATCGCCAAGGCCGGCCGTGATTTTCATACCGTCCTGCGCGAGATCGCCGCTCTGGTCGATGGGCCGATCTCGGCCGAGGTGATCGCCACCGAGGCCGCCGCCATGGTCGCCGAGGCCAAAGACCTGCACGCCATCGACCCGCAGCGGATCGTCATCAAGCTCCCCCTGACCGCCGACGGCCTGAAAGCGACCCGCATTCTCGCCAAGGAGGGGATCCGCACCAATGTCACCCTGGTCTTCTCGCCATTGCAGGCGCTGCTCGCCGCCAAGGCCGGCGCCACCTACGTCTCCCCCTTCGTCGGCCGGCTTGACGACATCGGTCACATCGGCATGGACGGCGTCGAGCAGATCAAGACGATTTTCGACAACTACGGCTACACCACCGAGATCATTGTCGCCTCGGTGCGCAGCCCCCTGCATGTACTGGAAGCCGGATTGATGGGCGCCGATGTCTGCACCATCCCCTATGCGGTCATGCTGCAGCTAATGAAGCATCCGCTGACCGACATCGGCATCGAGAAATTCCTGGCCGACTGGGCCAAGGTACAGAAGTAACCTGACGGTCTTCTCCCCGCGCAACGGCAAAGGAACGTGGTTATGTCGCTTCTCTCACGGTTGCTCGCCCGGACCTGCCTGGTGCTCGCGCTGCTCCTCCCCGCCTGGCCGGCGTTGGCGGGGAGCGTCGGCTACCATCCCAACGGGCAGGTCCAGTGGGAGTATCTCTACCAGGACGGCCAGGTGCGCGAGGCAAAATGGTATGACGAACTGGGGCGGCTCAGTGCCCGAACGATCTTCCACGACGGGTGGCAGACCATGAGCGAGGGCTACCGCGGCGACGGCACGCTGGAATGGCAGGCCCGGGAGCTGGCCGAGGACCGTCAGGAGATCGCCCGGTTCGATTCCGGGCGCCGCGCCGAAATGCGCTACCAAATCGCCGCCGGTCAGCCCGATGGCCCGAGCACCCTCTTCTATCCCGGCGGGCAGCCTCGGCAGCTCGTGACCTTTCGTCACGGAACACCGCATGGACCGGCCCGGGCCTATTTTGAAAATGGTCAGGTCGAAAGTGAATATGCCTATCGCGACGGCCAGTTGGACGGCCTCTGCCGCATCTTTTCCCCCGAGGGACAGTTGACGGCCGAATATACGTTCGAAAATGGTCAGCTGCGCTGATCGATCCGGGCAAATAAAATATTGTTTTACGCCTTTGCGCTTCTTTGTATATGATGCAATGTCAAGTTTCCCGCCCCCCTTTCGGGTGGATCTGGTTGCCGCCCAAGGCGGCGTGACGTCTTCGACGCAGGAGGTCAACATGAGCAAATCAACGATACGGGGCCGCTGGTTCCACGGCGGTCTGACCCTGGCGCTGCTGCTGTGGGCGGCAGCCCCCGCGGCCGCCTTCCAGTTCACCCTTGGTGACGTGCAGGGGAGCCTCGACACGACGGTCTCCTACGGCTTGAACTACCGCACCGCCGAGCAGGACAGGGCCATCGTCGGCACAGCCAACAACCGCTATCTCAAAGGGGCCAGGGCCTACTCGGTCAACGGTGACGACGGCAATCTCAATTACAAGGATGACGAATATTTCAGCAAGGTCTTCAAGATCACCAGCGATCTGGAACTGAAGTACAGCGATTTCGGCTTGTTCGTGCGCGGCACGGCCTTCCACGATTTCGTCAATGCCAGCGGCGATCTCGAGCGCACCGAACTGGATGGCGACGCCCTCGACCTGGTCGGCGAGAATGCCGAACTGCTCGACGCCTTCATCTGGTGGGACTTCGAACTCGGCGGCATGCCCGGCACCGTGCGCGTCGGCGACCAGGTGCTGAGCTGGGGGGAGAGCACCTTCATCCAGAACGGCATCAACACCATCAACCCGGTCGATGTCAGCAAGCTGCGCATCCCCGGCTCGGAACTCAAGGAAGCGCTGAAGCCGGTCGGCATGGTCTCGGCCTCGCTGGCCGCCAACGAGTATGTGAGCGTCGAAGGCTTCTACCAGTACGACTGGGAGAAGACCGAAATTGACCCGGTCGGCTCATATTGGAGTACCAATGATTTTGCCGGGGTCGGCGGCAACAAGGTCATGCTGGGGTGGGGCGACGCATCGGAGTTCGGCAGAAGTTTTGCGGCGGTTCCCGCGCCATTGAGAACCGTTCTCGGGGTAAACAGCTTTGAACCCGACTTCCTCGGCGTGCCGCGCATGAAAGACGAGACGCCTTCCGACAACGGACAATACGGGATTGCGCTGCACGCCCTGGTCCCGTCACTTAACGACACGGAATTCGGTTTTTATTACATCAACTATCACAGCCGCCTGCCGATCATCAGTGCCCGAACCGGGTCGGCGACGGGGGTGGCGGCAGCGGCCGGCACCCTGACACGGGCAGCAACGACCGTTGCGATTCCGTCGCCTCCGGCACCTGCGCCGGTAACGGTATTACAGGCAGTCGGCGCGAGCAATGTTGGCGCCATCGCGCTTGACAAGTATGCCAAAACGGCGAGGTACTACCTCGAATATCCGGAAGACATCCAGCTGATGGGCGCAAGCTTCAGTACCCAGCTGGTCAGCACCGGCACGGCTTTACAGGGAGAAGTCTCCTATCGCAAGGACGTTCCGGTGCAGATCGACGACATCGAACTGCTGTTGGCGGCGCTGACTCCCGCCGCGTTCATCAACCCGGCCTACAGGAACAACCAGATCGGTATCTTTGGCCCAGATACGCTGATCAAAGGTTACGAAGAGCTTGATATTACCCAGGTTCAGGTCACGGCAACGCAGGTGTTTGGCCCGACTTTCGGTGCCGATCAATTCACGTTGGTTGGCGAGGTTGGCATCACCCATGTTCTCGACATGCCCTCCAAGCGGCTGGAAAGCCCCGGGACTTATGTCAGCGGCAATCCGGCTCAGTCAGCTTTGAACGGCGCCCATCCCGGCAAACCCGCCGAAGACTCCAGCGCCTTTGCCGACGCCACCTCGTGGGGCTATCGCGCCGTGGCCAAGCTCGATTTCAACAACGCCATCGGCGCCGTCAGCCTGTCGCCGCGGGTAGCCTGGGCTCATGACGTTCATGGCAATTCACCGAATCCGGGAGGCAACTTCCTTGAACACCGCAAGGCCGTCACGGTCGGCGTCGAGGCCAACTACCAGAATGCCTGGTCGGCTGACCTGAGCTACACCGACTTCTTCGGCGCCGGCCGCTACAACCTGATCAACGACCGCGATTTCATTTCCTTCAACGTCAAGTACTCCTTCTGAGAACACGGAGCGAACCATCATGGCACAGACTCTTTGGCACACTCTTTTGGCAATCGCCCTGACCCTGACTCTCGCCGCTCCGGCCATGGCCGCGATTCCCCCCGACGAAGCAGCACGCCTCGGCAAGGAGCTGACTCCGCTTGGCGGGGAGAAAGCCGGCAACAAGGACGGTACCATCCCGGCCTGGGACGGCGGCATCACTCAGCCCCCCGCCGGCTACAAGAAGGGGACGCATCACCCCGACCCGTTTGCCGCCGACAAACCGCTCTTCACCGTTACCGCCGCCGAGGCCGGCAAGTACGCCGACAAGCTGACCGCCGGCCAGCAGGCGATGCTCAAGCTCTATCCGAGCTATAAAATGAAAATTTACCCGACCCGGCGCAGCGCGTCAGCTCCGCAGCGGATCTACGACGCCACCAGGAATGCGGCGGTCAAAGCTCAGTTGACCACGGGTGGCAACGGCGTCACCGGCGTCACCGCGGGGATCCCCTTCCCGATCCCAAAAACCGGCATCGAAGTGATCTGGAACCATATCCTGCGTTGGCGCGGCAACGCCTTCGAGCGTAATTTCGGGGTCGCTCCGCTAACCCGTGGCGGGGACTACACCATGGTCGAGTTCAAGGAAATCGGTGACTTCCGCTACAATCGTGACGGAATGACCGAGGATAAACTCGACAACATCATCGCCATGTTCAAGCAGGAGATCTTCGCCCCGGCACGCCTCGCCGGCCGCATCCTGCTGGTCCACGAGACCCTCGACCAGAACAAGGAAAACCGCAGCGCCTGGCTGTACAACCCCGGCCAGCGCCGGGTCCGCCGCGCCCCCAACGTCGCCTTCGACAACCCCAAAGAGGGGGGCGACGGCCTGACCACCAGCGACACGGTCGACATGTACAACGGCAGCCCCGAGCGCTACGACTGGACCCTGGTCGGCAAGAAGGAACTGTACGTTCCCTACAACAGCTATGCGCTGCACAGCGACAAGCTGAAATATAAGGAGATTCTCACCCCGCTGCACCTCAATCCCGAGCATCTGCGCTACGAGCTGCACCGGGTATGGGTGGTCGAGGCCAAGATCAAGCCGGGGATGCGCCACATCTACCCGCGCCGGGTCTTCTATATCGACGAGGACTCCTGGCAGATTCTGGCAATGGACCAGTACGACAGCCGCGACCAATTGTGGCGTGTCTCCGAGGCCCATTGCATCAATTACTACGAGGTGCCGACCTTCTGGAGTGCCGTCGAGACCCATTATGATCTGCAGTCGGGGCGCTACATCGCCATCAACCTGACCAACGAAACCACGCCGTACAACTTCGACGTCAAATTCGACGCAGCCGAATTCACTCCGGATGCCCTGCGCCGCGAGGGGAAGCGTTAACAGTAAAGTGCCTTTTGGTGAAATCGGCGGCCGGTTTAACCGGCCGCCGTTTTCCTGTATACAAATGTCGCAATGACTTCCCACCATCTTCGCTTAAGATTGCTTTTACCCGCGCTTTTCGGCGCCCTGCTGTTGGGCAGCGGCCCCCTGCACGCCGCCGATGCCGAACTTGCGCCGTTGGCTGCCCA
>JAMPXI010000025.1 GCA_023701265.1 Desulfuromonadales bacterium
ACCAGTTCGGCCTGACCGTGGAAGAGTTCCTCCCTGATCTTGGCGACTTCGGCACTTTCGAGGTATTCGTCGAAGGTCATCGTCCGGTCGATGAAGCCGCCGGGGGTGAATTCGACGATCCGGTTGGCGACCGTCGACAGGAACTTGTGGTCGTGGGAGGCGAACAGGATCACTTCCGGGTAGGCAATCAGCCCGTTGTTGAGCGCGGTGATCGACTCGAGGTCGAGGTGGTTGGTCGGTTCGTCGAAAGTCAGCACGTTGGCCCCGGTGAGCATCATCCTGGCCAGCATGCAGCGGACCTTCTCCCCCCCGGAGAGGACGGTGCATTTCTTGGTTGCCTCTTCGCCGGAGAAGAGCATGCGGCCGAGAAAGCCGCGGGCAAAGCTCTCCCCTTCCCCGGGTGCGAACTGGCACAGCCATTCGATCAGGTTGAGGTCGTTTTCGAAGTAGCGGCGGTTCTCCTTGGGAAAGTAGGCCGGGGTGATGGTAACCCCCCAGCGGAAGCTGCCGCTGTCTGCCTCGAGTTCACCGGCCAGGATCTGGAAAAGGGTCGTTTTGGTCTGGCTGCCGCCGCCGACAAAGGCGACCTTGGCCCCCTTGGTGATCGTCAGGCTGAAGTTGTCCAGCACCTTGACGCCATCGACGGTTTTGCACAGGTCCTTGATTTCGAGGATGACGTCACCGCAGGGGCGCTCCGGCTTGAAGACCACAAACGGGTATTTCCGCGAGGAGACCGGCATCTCCTCGATGGTGAGTTTCTCGAGCAGCTTCTTGCGTGAGGTCGCCTGCCGGGCCTTGGAGGCGTTGGAACTGAAGCGCTGGATGAATTCCTTGAGTTCATTGGCCTTGTCGGTGACCTTGCGGTTTTCGTCCTGCTTCTGCTTCAGCGTCAGCTGGCTGGCCTCGTACCAGAAATCGTAGTTGCCCACGTAGACGGTAATCTTGCCGAAATCGATATCGGCCACATGGGTGCAGACCTGGTTGAGAAAGTGGCGGTCGTGGGAGACGACGATCACCGTGTTCTGGAACTGGGCGAGAAACTCCTCCAGCCAGGCGATCGACTTGAGGTCGAGGTGGTTGGTCGGCTCATCGAGCAGCAGGATGTCGGGGTTGCCGAACAGGGCCTGGGCCAGCAGCACGCGCACCTTTTCACCCCCTTCAAGCTCCTTCATCTTCTTGTGGCGCAGCACTTCGGGGATGCCGAGCCCATTGAGGAGCACCGCCGCTTCCGACTCGGCCTCGTAGCCGTTCATTTCGGCAAACTCGGCTTCCAGCTCCCCCGAGCGGATGCCGTCCGCTTCGGTAAAATCCCCCTTGGCATAGATCGCCTCGCGTTCGGCCAGGACCTTGTAGAGCCGCTGGTGCCCCATCATCACGGTGTTGAAGACCGTCTCCTCGTCAAAGGCGAAATGATCCTGGCGCAGCATGGCGATCCGTTCACCGGGACCGACCGAGATTTCGCCCTTGTCCCCTTCGAGTTCGCCGGCGAGAATTTTCAGGAAGGTCGATTTCCCGGCGCCGTTGGCCCCGATCAGGCCATAGCAGTTGCCGGGAATGAACTTGATGTTGACGTCTTTGAAAATGACCCTTTTGCCGTAGGCGAGGGCCACGTTGTGGGCGCTGATCATGGCTGTTACGCATCCTTTTTCCGGGAAATAAAAAACCACAGGGGTGACCCCTGTGGTTCACATGCCGTGTGCTTGTACCATCGATGCCCTGCCAACGGCAATCGATTAATGAGCGGGAGGGCGCGCTCTTGTGCTCTTTTTAAAAAACACGTCTTCCCAAGTTGACGCAATGGTCATCGTGCGCTGCAGAAACGGACAGTAGCACAACCGCCGTCGATTGCGGTAAACTTGCTGGCAGGGAGGTAGTGATGGCGACTTCTGCGAATACGCTGGCAAAGGTGATTGGCCTGGTGCTGCTGGTGGGCGGGGCCGGCCTGGCATTCTGGGGTTACCAGATGTCCGACTCGCTCGCGGCACAGTTTTCGAAGACCCTGACCGGCGCGCTTCCCGATGCGGTCATGTACCGTTACATCGGCGGGGCGGTGAGCGGCGTGGTCGGGTTGTTTCTGCTGGCGAAAGGGTGACGTTGGACACGCCTTCCCTTACCTTTCCCTGGATTTCACGCTTGCGCTTGTCTTTGCACCGCCCGGCGTTGCTCGCCGCCACGCTCGCCTTCCTCCTGAGCCTGACCCTCTCAGCCTGGGCGGAGGAATCGTACGTCGCTTATCCCCCCCTGCCCTCCGGCTACACCTCCATCAAGGTCTTCGATCGCCACGGGCGCTACGCCGGACGGATTCTCCCCGAAGGCCGTCACTGGGTGACCCTCGACCGCATCCCTGCCTTCCTGCAGAACGCGGTCGTCGCCATCGAGGATGCCCGCTTCTACGAGCACGGCGGCATCGATCTGCGCGGCATCGCCCGGGCCGTGGTGAGCAATATCGCCAAGGGGCGGCTGGCCGAAGGCGGCTCGACGATCACCCAGCAGCTGGTCAAGAACAAGCACCTCTCCGCGGAAAAGACCATCGACCGCAAGGTCCATGAGGGGCTGCTGGCCATGGAGTACGAGAAGAAGTACACCAAGCAGCAAATCCTGGAGATGTACTTCAACGAGATCTACTTCGGTAACGGCGCCTGGGGAATCGCCCAGGCCGCGCGCCAGTATTTCGACAAGAACCCGGAGGAACTGACCGACGCCGAATCAGCCGTGCTGGCCGGCGTGCCGAAGAACCCGGGCCGCTACAATCCGCTGGGGAAACCGGCCGACGTCGAGCAGCGCCGCAACACGGTCCTGGCGCGAATGGTGGAACTGGAAAAGATTACCAGCCGCCAGGAACAGGTGCTGCGCTCACAGAAGCTGACGGTGAGCAAACCGGGGGAAACCCCGCAATACCTGGCCCATGTGCACCGCAAGCTGGTCGAGTGGTATGGGCCGCAGGTCATCGACCAGGGAGGGCTGGAAATCACGGTGGCCATGGATCTCGAACTGCAGAAGCAGGCGGAAAAAATGCTGCGCGAAGGGGTGCAGAAAATTGCTCCCGAGTTGCAGGGTGCCCTGCTCTGTCTGGATCCGCAGACCGGCGACGTACTGGCGGCCGCAGGGGGGGTCGACTTCCCCAAAAGCACCTACAACCGCGCCTTTTTCGCCCAACGCCAGCCCGGCTCGGCCATCAAGCCACTGATCTACGCCGCGGCCCTCGAACAGGGCGCCACCGCCAGCAGCCGGTGGGATGACCTGCCGGTGTCCTACGACCGCGGCAACCACCAGAAATGGACACCCCGCAATTACCGGGGCGAAGCGTTCGGCACGCTGACCCTGCGGGAGGCCCTGGCCCACTCCAACAACGTCATCACGGTCAAACTGCTCGATGCCATCGGCGTCCCGTATTTCGTCGATTTTGCACAACGGCTGGGACTCCCTCTGCGCACCCCCAACGACCTCTCCCTGGCCCTGGGGACGGACGAGGTCACCCTGCACAGCCTGGCCCTGGCATACACGCCACTGGCGACCGGCGGGGTGCTCCCCAAGGCGCGAACCGTCCTGCGCATTCACGACAGCAGGGACGGAGCCTGGACGGTCATCCCGCAGGAGGGTACGGCGGTCCTGTCGCCGGCCGCCGCCTACATCACCACCCGGATGCTACAGGACGTGATGACCGTTGGCACCGCAAGATCGCTGAAGAAATTCGCCGGGGAGCGACCGGCAGCAGGGAAGACCGGTACCACCGACGACTACCGGGACGCCTGGTTCGTCGGCTACACTCCGCAGCTGATCACCGGCGTCTGGGTAGGTCACGACACACCGAAGCCGGGCGGAAAAGGTTTTACCGGCGGCGCGATCGCCGCACCGATCTGGGAGCGCTTCATGCGGCAGGCACTGGCGGCACAGCCGATCGTCGACTTCCCGCAACCAGAAACCGTCGTTGCCGTGGCCATCGACCCGAAAACCGGCTATCTCGCCACGGAGGGTTGCCCGGAATTCCAGGAGGAATTCTACCTCTCCGGAACCGAGCCGGCGGCATACTGTCCCGAACATCCCGGAACTCCTGTCGAATTCTTGACGACAACACCGTCTCCGGAAACCGGCAGCGGGAACGCCCCTTAAAAATCCCGCCCTGCCGGGTTGCATTTTAAATCCGTTCCGCTATTATATATGACAATTTTGATTATATATCTCACGCACCGGAGGCTCTATGGCTATCACCTGGACCGAAGATCTTGCCGTCGGCTACGGCTTGATCGATGCGCAGCACCAAGAGCTTTTTTCCCGATTCAACAACCTGCTTCAGGCCTGCAGGGAGGGAAAGGGACGGACCACGATCGCGCCGCTGCTTGACTTCCTGACCGATTACGTCACCGTCCACTTTGCTGAAGAAGAACGTTTCATGCAGCGCTATGCCTTTCCGGAGCGGGATGCGCATATACAGCAGCACCATGAGCTGATTCGCCATGTCGACGAGGTTCGCAGGGAGCTGCAGGAAAATGGTGCCACTATCCTGGTGACCACCATCATCTCCCAAACCCTGCTCGACTGGCTGCTCAAGCACGTCAAACAGACCGACGTAAAGCTGGGCCGCTTCCTGGCCGCCCGGGCCGCCTGAACAAAACAACGAACGTAGTACCTCGCGGGGACGGAATATGTAATTCCGTCCCCGTTCCGCCTTTTCATCGTCCCGCCTGTTTCTCTAGTTGACATATTCTGCAACCAAATCAATAATATCAGACAATTAGCGTGTCATGAACACGCTCTATCCATCATTTCATCACCACAGGAGACTCCATGATTCTCACCAATATCGGCAGTGTCCCGGGCAAGAAGATCGTCGAGCACTTCGGCATCGTGTCGGGCAGTACCGTGCGTGCCAAACACGTGGGACGCGACATGATGGCCGGACTGAAGAACCTGGTCGGCGGCGAGTTGAAGGGCTACACCGAGCTGCTGCAGGAATCGCGCAATGAAGCAACGGAGCGGATGGTCGCGCAGGCCCGCATGCTGGGCGGCAACGCCGTGATCAACATCCGCTTCGCAACCTCCTCGGTTGCCCAGGGCGCTGCCGAGCTGTTCGCCTACGGCACGGCCGTCCGGATCGAATAGAGGCTGACATGCTGGAAATCGTGCTGCAGAATCTCGACCTGGTTATCTTCCTCGCGCTCATGGTGATCGGCTACACCGCCGGATCGATCGCCGAGAAGCGCCACTACGCCTCGATCGAACAGCGCGAACGCGAGCTGCTGCGCCTCATGCTGGTCAATGCCTCGGGGAGCTATCCCGACGGCCGGGTCAAGAGCGCTTTCCTGGTCAGCGGCAGCGCAGTGATCTCGGTCGATTACTTCAAGCGCTTTTTAGCGATGCTGCGCAACCTCTTCGGCGGCCGGGTAAGAGCCTATGAATCGCTTCTCGACCGGTCGCGGCGCGAAGCGATTCTGCGCATGAAGGAGGAGGCCCGGGCAAAGGGCGCGGTCATGATCATGAATATGCGCCTGGAAACCTCGACCATCGGCACTTCGGACACTTCGAAAAATGGCATCGGCTGTGTCGAGACGCTGGCCTACGGCACCGCGGTCGTCCTCAATCCCCAGTGAAATTCACCCCCAGGGAGCTGCCGGCCAACGTCAATGTCCCGAAGACCCACCCGCTGGCGGAGCTGGCCTGGCTGATCGGCGGCCTGGCGGCTCTCGGGGTTGGCCTGTTCCTCGTGCTGGGCCTGGTGACCGACCTGATCGTCGCGAAACTTCCGCCGGCCGCGGAAGCATGGCTCGGCCGGCAGATGATCGGCCAACTGGCCGCCACGGAGAACCAGGCCCTCGAGCTGCGCCTCAACGCCCTGTTGCAGGCGCTGCCGGCGGATGCGCCCTTGCGCCGGCAGCAATTCACCGTTTACCTGCTTGACACCAATGAGATCAACGCCGTAGCGCTGCCGGGCGGGCATATCCTGGTCTTTTCCGGTCTGCTGGCCCAGGCCCGTTCGGAAAACGAACTGGCCATGGTGCTGGCCCATGAACTTGGCCATTATCAGCATCGCGACCATGTCCGGCAGTTTGGGCGCGGACTGGCGGTGTCCCTGGCGGCGATGCTGATCTTCGGTCAGGAAAGCCAGGTCAGCGAGACCGCCGTAAAGCTGTTCATGACCATCGATTCGCGCTATTCGCGCCAACAGGAAACGGCAGCCGACCTGTGGGGGCTGGAGTTGCTGACGGCTCGCTTCGGACATGCCGGCGGGGCGACCGACTTTTATCGGCGGATGGCCCAAACGGCCGGCTCCCGCATCCCCTATGTGGTCGCCTCCCACCCACACCCTGACGCCCGGATCGCCGAACTGGAGCAAAGTATCGCTCAACACGCCTACCCTCTCGGCGCGGTGTTGCCCCTCGGCAGCGATCTGCCGCGCAAGTGACGGCAAACAACCCGGAACACCTCCCCCTGCCAACAGACGGCCTTCGCCGACGGTGGGCCGCTGTGCTTACGCGCAGCGGCCCACCGTGGCATCTGCCGGCAATTTGGGCGCAACCGCACGTAGTACCGTCTGATCTCGTGATGTAATGTGCCCGACGTCGTGACTCCTCCGCGCCCGTTCAAAAATCCTTACGCCACCGTGCGCCACCGCCACCTCTGCGAAGAAAATTAACGGCACACACCCAGGTTCTTCCCCAGCCAGACCTATTCCTCAGATAACCAGAACGCATTCCGGGCGACGGATTGCCTCAGGAGCTTTCCCCATGAACAAAAAAATTCACAGCATGGCCGTTTTCATCGAATTTCTCGCCGGCGCCCTGCTCGCCGTGTTTTTCCACCTGGTCCTGAACCATGCCGAAGTGGCTTATGTCATCTTCGGTGTCGGCATTCTCCTCTCGCTGGCCACCTGGCTCCTGCGTGAGGATATCGACAGGACCAAAACAGAACTGTCCGCCCACTACTACCAGGCGCATGAGCTGACCTTCGCCCTCAACAGCATCACCGATCCGGAATGCAACACCAAGGCGGGGGAACTGCTTGAAGGGATGAAAAAGACCATTGCCCTGCTGCAGCAAGGATATGTGCCGCTCGACGAGAGCGAGTTCTACCTCAAGGGGGCCAAGTACGCCGAAGAGAGCCGCTTCATGGTCAAGGCGGTGGACCCGATCACCGCGGGATGGGACAGTCGCGGCGCGCTGGTCAATTTCTACCAGTCAAACCTGCGCGCTCTCGAGCGCGGGGTGCAGGTGAAGCGTATCTTTGTCATGAACCGCGACGAGTTGCAGGCCGCCGACGTGCAGAGGGTCCTTGCCAGCCAGCGACGCGACGGGGTCGACGTCCGGATCGTCTTCCGCGACGAATTGCCGGCGACCAGCGACGTCGGCGGTCGCGATGCCTACCGTACCTGCGACTTCGCCCTCTACGACGACAAGGTGATCACCGAGGTTTTCCCCCAGTCCGGCAGGTTCTTCGGCCGCAAGACCCGCACCCCTGCGGAGGTGGCCAAATACCTGCGGATGTTCGAGTTGATCGAGCACGATTCCCATGCGGTGACGGAAGACAACGGCCTCATCGTGCCGGCGTGATCTGTGATGCCGGAATTGACCAGGGCGACAATCCATACCAAATTCGCGGGCTCATTGCCCAGACCGACTTGACACCCCGGCGACATCCCCTAAAGTTGAAGAGCTTACCGGGACCAACCAACCGGCAGGGAGGCCGATATGAACGTATTCGATTTCGCCATGAAGATGGAAATGGACGGCAAGGCTTATTACGAAAAACTGGCCCGGCAGACGAGCCTGGCGGGATTGCGAACCATTTTTACCCGACTGGCCGAGGACGAACAGAAGCACTACGAGATCTTCCAGGCACTGCGGACGGGCGGCAAAGTCCAGACCATGCAGGAGTCCAGAGCCATAGCGGATGCCCAGAACATCTTTGCGGAATTGGTGAGCGGTGCAATTGCCGCCGGGGGGAGCAAAGACGACCTTGCCGCCTACCGGCATGCCATGAAGCTTGAAGCTGACAGCTTCCGGCTTTATGAGGACACTGCCGCCAAGGAATCGATGGCGGAAGTGAAGGGCCTGCTGCTGAAGATTGCCGGGGAGGAACACAAGCACTTCAACATCCTGGAGAACATCTACCATTTCGTTAACGCGCCCAACCAGTATCTGGCCTGGGGCGAATTCAGCAACCTCGAAGAATTCCGGCAGTTCGGGCGGGATGTCGACGGCTGAGGAACTCGAGCGGTCGTGCGAACCGATGAGGGGAAAACGACCACTCCCTGAATTTTTACACAACGTAACAAGGGCCGAAGGTCATGACCTTCGGCCCTTGTTACGGCAAGCGGTAGTTTGCCGGCGCCGGTCGGCGCCGCACTACCCGAGATTGGCGTTGACGAAGTCCCAGTTGACCAGGTGATCGAGGAACGCCTGCAGGAAATCCGGGCGCCGGTTCTGGTAGTCGAGATAATAGGCGTGCTCCCAGACATCCGCGACCAGCAGCGGCTTGTGCCCTTGGGTGAGCGGCGTTTCGGCGTTGGCGCTCTGGGTGATCGCCAGTTTGCCGTCCTTGAGCACCAGCCAGGCCCAGCCGCTGCCGAACTGGGTGACACCGGCATTCTTGAAGTCGGCGGCGAATTTGTCGTAACCGCCCAGCTCACTATCGATCCGCGCAGCGATCCGGCCGGTCGGCTTGCCCCCGCCGCCCGGCTTCAGGCACTGCCAGAAGAAGCTGTGGTTCCAGACCTGGGCGGCATTGTTGAACAACCCCTTTTGGGCCGGATCGGCGGCGGCAGCCTTGACAATGGCTTCCAATGCCTGGCTGGCAAGATCGGTTCCTTCGATCAGCTTGTTGGTGTTATCGACGTAGGCCTTGTGGTGTTTGCCGTGATGAAATTCGAAGGTGCGGGCGCTGATGAGGGGCTCGAGAGCGTCCTTGGCAAAGGGGAGATCGGGAAGGATAATCGGCATGGCAACCTCCTGTCGCTGGGTTTTGGTGAAAACGAGAATACAAGTTTAAAGCACCACGCAAATTCCGCAACTGAGACTCCTAAAGTCCCTTCGTTCCACCAATGACAACCGGTCAGCCCGTGCCCTGGCAGGCATCATGCGTGCTATAATAAAACTGGGAAACGAAGAAGGATAAGTCGGAAACAGACAAACGTCCCGGGATTTCCCGCGAGGAAGGAGGAAGCCCGTCATGACAAAGATTTACGAATGCGGCGCCTGCGGGGTGATCACGGAAGCCCGCCAGCAGGTGTGTGATCCAAGAGAGCTGGAAAATAAACACGCCTATTGCGGCACGCCCCCTGAAAGTGGCGAGATGTGCCAGGAGATGAAGGAACATCTTGCCTACGTGTGCGGCAGTTGCGGCCGGCCGGCGGAACAGGCCGAGTTGCTCTGTAAACCGTTGCTGACCGGGTGAAGTTGAGGCCCGCGAGGGTGCCGGAAAGCAAAAGGGAAAAGCGTGCTGCATGCAAAGGGGCGGTCGGAAGGCCGCCTCATGATTGTAACGGGACAGATCGATGTTTTTCTGCTAGATTTTGCGTTGCGCGGCAGACCGGCCGCCATGCCAATCATGATCGGGAGGATGAACCATGCCCAGTTTCGACGTTGTTTCCAAGGTCGACATGCAGGAGGTCGATAATGCCGTCAACCAGGCACGCAAGGAGATCGAGCAGCGGTATGACTTCAAGGGAACCCATAACGAAATCAACCAGGAGAAAGACGCCCTGGTCATCCTGGCTGCCGACGACTACAAGCTGGCGGCGGTGATCGACGTCCTCAAGGGGAAGCTGGTACGCCGCGGTATCTCCCCCAAGTGCCTTGACTTCGCTAAAAAGGAACCGGCCTCGCACGGGGCAATGCGCCAACGGGTAGCGATCGTGCAGGGGATCGACAAGGAACACGGCAAGGAAATCATCAAGGCGATCAAGGAGAGCAAGCTCAAGGTCCAGGCACAGATCATGGAAGATCAGCTGCGGGTCAGCGGCAAGCAGATCGATGACCTGCAGGATGTCATCCAGTTGCTCAAGGGACAGGATTTCGGCGTCGAACTGCAGTTCGTGAACATGCGCAGCTAGCCGTACCACCACCCCGTCCGAGCATCATGACCCTGTCGTTTCTGCCCATGCTGGTGCGCCTCGTTTTCCTGCTGCTGCTCGGCTTCGTGGCATTTTGCCTGCTGCTCTACTGGCGGCAGGAAGGGATGCTTTTCTTCCCCGAGCAGGCACCGCTGGAGACGGTCAGACGCGAGGCTCAGGCCGCCGGCTTCCGCCTCTGGCCGGAGGATGGTCCAGAATACCGTGCCCTGCTTGCCGCGCCTGCCGGTCAGGTCGTCGGTACCTGCCTCATCTGGCACGGCAATGCCGGTTCAGCCCGACAGCGCGACTACCTGGCGGCACCGCTGCTGCGGCTGGGCATGCGAGTGGTGGTGGCCGAGTATCCCGGCTATGGTGCGCGGCCGCGCGGCAGCCTGCGCGAAGCCGCTCTGGCCGCGGAAGCCAGGGCCCTGACCGTGGAGGTGCAGCGGCGCTTCGGCGGGCCGGTCATCGTCATCGGCGAATCACTTGGCGCTGCGCTGGCGGCGGCGGTGGCCAGCGATCCAACCATGCCGGTAAGCGGCGTGCTGTTGTTCACGCCATGGTTTGATCTGGCCGGCGCGGCCCGGGTGCACTACCCGTTCCTGCCGGTCGGACTGCTGCTGCGCGACCGTTTCGACAACGCCGCCGCACTGCGGGACTATCGCGGCCCGGCACTGGTGGTGACTGCCGGCAGCGACGAGATCATCCCCGCGGCCGAGGGCCGGCGACTCTACCAAGCGTTGGCCACCCCGGCCAAGCGCCTGCAGGAGATTCCCGGCGCCAGGCACAACGACTGGGTCGAGCGGATTACCGCGGATGACTGGCGGGAATGGCTGGGGTTCGTTTCCGGAAACCGCTGAGTCTTCAGGGTTTCATGGTAGTGCGCTATAATTGAACCATGAAAGTTCTTCCGTTTGTCCTGCTGTTGACCTTGAGTCTGAGCCCGCCTGATGCCGCCGCTCAGGACTACCGTTGCATTCCTACCCCGCCGGATGCCGATGGCCCCTTCTATCGCCCCGGGGCCCCGGTGCGCAGCCAGATCGGCAGCGGCTATCTGCTGATGGGCGAGGTCAGGTCGGCGGCGGATTGCGCACCGATCGGCGGGGCACGCATCGAGCTCTGGATGGCCGGCCCCGACGGCATTTATGGCGACCAGTGGCGGGCGACGACCTTTGCCCGCAAGGACGGCCGCTATCACTTCTCCAGTCATTTTCCCGGTCCGTACGGCAGCCGTCCGCCACACATCCACCTGATTGTCAATGCTCCCGGCTTCGAGGAACTGATCACTCAGCACTACCTTGTGTCGGGAGCGGGCGAAGCCGTTTTCGACCTGGTGCTGACCCCGTCCTCCCGCAAATCCCGCTAAACGACCGCGCGGTTGCCGCCATCCTGACGAAAAAGGGCGGCCCTCTGGCCGCCCTTCCGCTCGTTTCCGATCCGTGTCCGGATGGCTAGTGGCTCTTGCCTTTGCCTTGATCCTTGCCGCCTTTGTCGTCCTTGCCGCCCTTGCCTTTATCCTTGCCCTGGTCCTTACCCTGGTCGTCACTCTTGTCTTTGCCGTGACCGGAACGGCGCACCGGCTCCCATCCCAGATCCCCGTTCTTGAGCCGCTTGAACGCTGGCGAACCCGGCTTGATACCGAGGCTCTGCGCGAGCGCTCCCCACCCCTTCCCTTTTTTATGGGTACGGTATTCCCGCATCACGACGTCGTAGGGACGATGGGACTGTTGTCCGAGCCAAAAGCAGAGGACCGCGTCGGCGGGTTCGTAAACTCCCTGAAACACCAGATCGAGATCACGGTCACTGGCGCCAAAGTGCGCCCCCACCTGCGCCCTGAAGTCCCCGAAGTCGGCCTGGGCACTGACACTGAGATTTTGCAGGTACAGGTCGAGATCGGCACAGGCAAAGCTGGAACTGAGCAGCACGAGGGTCAACGCAAGCAGGATTTTTCGACAAAACATGATGTTCCCTCCTTTATCAGTGAAGAGTTTGTTTTCGGGAATACCGGCGGGAAATAAAATCCGCCTGTGGATGTTGGTTTCAGGATTCATGCCAGATACCTGTTCCAGGCTAAAGTCCGCTTTTCCGGCTCGCCGGACAGCAACCTTGGCCCGCCGGATGACGAATCAGGGCACTTGCTTCCCGTGATTTCAAGGCGCCGGATGAAACAATGGCCAGCCCGTAACGTGCGGGCCGGCCATTGCTGTCGATGAGATATGAAAAGTGCTTGTTCGGGGATCACTCTTTCAGGCAATCGGGCCGCCAGCAGCAGTGCATCTCGGCACAGCTCTGCCGCCACTGCGCACCGTAGCAGGAGTCGTTCCCCTCGACCTGCTGGATTGTACGGATCAACTCTCCCTTGCGCAATTTGCCGGCACCGGCCAACCCCACGGCGGCTGCTCTCTCGCGAACCTCCTGCATGTTCATTGCGTTACCTCCCATCGTTTTTCATAATCAACAATTGGGTTTCTCTTATTAATTAAAACACAATGAAGGTATTTGTCAATAAAGACGTGCGAACTATGCTGGCAAAGCCATGACCGGATAAATGCCGCGGCAATACGTTACTAAATTTGTCATTTGTGTTATGATTTATTGCGGGCAGGTAAGTACCTGGCCCACCGAGTGACGCTGAAAGGAGCACAGCCATGAAAGACAGGTTCACACAAGCCTCCACGGAACTCACGGACAAAAACCCCTACGTCTGTACAACCTGTGAGACAAAGTTTGGTCACCCGACCATCGAGCACGTGGGTGACGTTACGGAACATGGTCGCGACCTCGGCGGCACGGGAGCAGAGTGTATTCTCGACTGTGACCCCATGCCGTTCGGCGATTGATGCAGTAGCAGGCGGCAGCGTGATGCTCCGGTAACGGGGGTTGAGAGTCCTGCCGTTGCCGATCTGTGCAGCCGGTTTTGGACAGGCGCGGTGCAATGGTGGTAATGTGCCGGCGACGGCGGAGTTAATCCGCCTTTATCTTTTCTATGGTGCGGGGGAAATCACGTAACATGCTCAATTTCGACGAACTTGAAAAAGGTTTTACCGAAGAGGAGGCGCTTGCCGAGGCGCGGCGCTGTCTCAAGTGCAAGACCCCCTTGTGTGTCAAGGGATGCCCGATCGACAATCGCATTCCCGAAATCATCGCAGCGATCGAGGCGAAGGATTACCGCACGGCGATCGACATCATCAACGAGAACAGCAACCTGGCCATCATCTGCGCCCGGGTCTGCCCGCACAACGACCAGTGCGAGGGTTCCTGCGTGCTAAGCCTCAAGGGGGAAGGGATTCGCATAAGCAAGCTGGAGCGCTTCCTCGCCGAGAAGGAGATGGAACTGACCCTGAACCGCCTGCGCGGCAAGGTGGCGGTCATCGGTTCCGGCCCGGCCGGGCTGTCGGTGGCCTCGATCCTGGCCAAACAGAACTACCGGGTCACGGTCTTCGAGGCCCAGGCCAGGGCCGGTGGCGTCCTGCGTTACGGCATTCCCGAATACCGCCTGCCCAAAGAGGTGGTCGACAAGCAGATCGAGATCGTCCGCAACCTGGGCGTGCGCATGGAGACCGGCGTGGTCATCGGCGAGGACCTGACCCTCGATCAGCTCTTCGCCATGGGCTACCAGGCGATCTTCATCGGCACCGGCACCGGGCTGGCCAAGAAACTCGGCGTTGAAGGGGAGAACCTTGCCGGCGCAATGCAGGCGATCTACTTTTTGGAAACGGTCAGCCTGATCCGGGAGGGCAGCCTGGGGGAGCGCCCCTACCCTGTCCTTCCCGGCGAGCGCGTGGTGGTGGTCGGCGCCGGCAACGTCGCGGTCGATGCGGCCCGCACAGCCCTGCGCCTGAAAGCGGCCAGCGTCATGGCCGTCGATATCGTGCCGGAAAAGGAGCGTCGTGCCAGTGACAAGGAGTATGCCGAGGCGCTGCACGAGGGGGTAGGTTTCACCTTCGAAACCAGCGTGGTCAAAATCCACGGGGAAGAGGCGGTGACCGGCGTTACCCTGCAGCAATTCTCCCGTCAGGTGACCGGGCGCGAGAGCCGTATCGTACCGGTTCCCGGCACCGAGCAGTTCGTCCCCTGTGACAAGGTGATCGTCGCCGTCGGCCAGAAGCCGTTCGCGCGCATCGTCTCGACCACCACCGGGATCAAGACCAACGACCAGGGGTACGTGATTACCGAAACCGAACCGTTCTACGGCATGACCACCCGCAAGGGGGTATTCGCCGCCGGCGATGTGGTCCACGAACCTCAGACCGTTATCCTCGCCATGCGCGAAGGTCGCCGGGTCGCCGAAGCGATCGACACCTTTCTCCAGCAAGGGAAAAGCTGATCAGCTGCTGATTTTACTCAATAACCAGGCCATGTTCTCGCCCAGCACCTGCATGGTCTGCATCCCCTCGGCATCCTGCTCCACCTCACCGATCTCGCGGCCGATCCCTATGTTCCAGTAAAGTGACCCCGGAATGATCATCTGGCTGATCAGGAAGAAGTGATTGAGCGAATCGAAGGCGTGGATCGCCCCGCCGCGGCGCACGGCGATAATCCCGGCCCCGATCTTGCGCCGGAACATGTGGTCGTTGGCCCTGGCCACCATCCCGGCCCGGTCGATCAGCGCCTTGATCTCGCTGGTGATATCGGCGAAATAGGTCGGTGAGGCCAGGATGATCCCGTCGGCCACCCGCATCTTCTGAATGCAGTCGTTGATGCAGTCGTCCTTGACCGCACAGGTGCCGTCCTTGGTCTGCCAACACTGGAAGCAGGCAATGCAGCCGCGTACTCTTTCACCGGCCAATTGCACCAACTCGGTCTCGATCCCGGCCTTTTCCAGTTCCGTGAAGGACTGGCGCACCAGGATGGCGGTGTTGCCGTTTTTGCGGGCGCTGCCGCTGAAGGCCACGACTTTCATGTTTTTCTCCCTGGACATTGCCGACATTGTGGAATTTTCTCCCGTTTATGAGCGAAGGCCGCCGCCGGTGTGCGATCGACGGAACCGGCTTCGCGACACGCTGATGCTAACCATTCGGCAGCACCGCGGTCAAGGGCCATGGCTTAGTGTCTTGTGCAGGGAACTAATCGCACAGGGCACTAGTGAGAAAATTACAAGGTGTGGTGTGTTATGGTTAGCTTCAATCGAAGCGGGTGTTTATTTATGCGACAGTTCGCGTTGATGGGAGAAGAGGGTGATTGCCGGCCATGAAACTTAAAATCCTGGTATTTGAACCTGATCTCGGACTGCGTGAATTACTGAAAGTTTACCTTTCAGGCCAGGGTCATTCGGTTTTTGCTTTCACGGATGTTACGGCTTGCCCGCTGTATCGCAACCTCACCGATGAAAATTGCCGGTGTGCTCTAGAGCAGCCCTGCGCCGATGCCATCCTCGTCGATACCCACATGACGCAAATCAATGTCATTGATTTCCTGAAGCTGCAGCGTCAGCGGGGGTGCAAGGCGATTGATGCAAACAAGGCGGTCATGAGCGCCAACATGACCAAAGCCCTCGAAATGGCGACCAGGGAGTTCGGCTGCCACCCTATCAAGAAACCGTTCCACCTGGGGGACATCAAGAGCTGGATCGACGGGTGCAAAGCGCGCCTTGCCGCAAGATAGCAGTAATCATCCTGAAATGTGCCAAAAGGTTAACGACATGGGATGCGAAAAACAACAGACGTGCTCGTTTTTCTCTGAATTCAAGGATGACGTCGAACGGAGACAGTATCAGCTCTTCGTCAGGAGTTACTGTCTCGGCACCCTTAAGGACACCTGCAAGCGGCGGGCCTTCGAGCACGCCCACGGCGTCCCTGCCCCGGACAGCCTTTGCCCGTACGGTTTCCGGTATCGGAGCTTCCGGGACCGCTCGACCTGCGCCAAGGCCTCCGGTTGCGAAGCCTGAGTTGGGAAGGTCATCCGGCCGGCCGTGGCGGAGACGCGTGGAGGCGACATGCCGAAATCCTCGATTGGCACGGGGGGCTCTGATTTTGGTTATGACCCGAGTCCCTGATGGGGACATTGCGGACCACACAAAAACGCCCCGCTTGCGCGGGGCGTTTTTGCGCCATTACCTTCCGGGTCTGCGGTTACGGGATAATCGGTGCAAATCTTTTTCCCTCGAAACTATCCGTGAGGGTCTTGAGGAAAGCAACCAAATCCAACTCTTCCGCTTCGGTCAGCAGCAGGTTGCCCAACTCGTTGCGGTTGACGTTGGCCGCGACCTCGGGTGCCGGCCAGGACATGTCACTTGCCGTATTGTAGAAGTGGATAATGTCATACAACGTAACGAAGTATCCATTGTGGCCATAGGGCGGAGTCAGTTCGATATTGCGCAGGCTGGAGACTTTGAACTTGCCATCCTGCAGCGGGTCACCGAGAACACTCCCCAAGCCCGTATCGACAGCGTTGGCTGCGAGCAGAGGATGGGTACTCTTCGGAATCCCCAGGTTGTCGTAGGTAAAATCGGTGAACAGCGGGGCCGGATGGCACAGATTGCACTGGGCCTTGCTGTTGAACAACGCCCAGCCATTGGCTTCGCTCGGGGTGAAGAATTCCGCACCGGCCATGACCGCGTCGAATTTCGAAGAGAACTGGGCGAACTGGATTGATTTCTCGTATGCACCGATCGCCTGGGCCATCTTGTCATAGGCCTTGGTGACTTTCGCCGGCGCCGTGGCCGGATCGACCGCCGCCAGGTTGATTTTATAAACAAGGGAGAAAAGACGCTGATACTCCGGCGCGTTGCGATTCGCTGGATCCTTGAGCGCCGCGATGACATTGGCTTCGCTTCCCATGTTCATTTCCACAGGATTCAGGAACGGACCCTTGGCCTGGTCCTTGAGCGTGGCCGCTCTCCCGTCCCAGAACTGTCCGCCGACGTAAAGTCCCGTAGCCGGATCCAGGCCGAAAGGCGGACTGTAGAGCGCATAGGCGGAAGGGGGGGCATTGCGGCCCCCGAAGGCCGTGGTGATGGACCCCGCCGAAACCGGGTAGAGATCGGGCAACCGCAGATTCAGCGGGTCGGCAAAACCGGCACTGATATCGTGACAGCTGGCGCAGGACTGGTTGTGATTGGAGGACAGGTAGCGATCGAAATAGAGGAGCTTGCCCAACCGCTGCTCGAGGGTCAGCACAGCGAGAGCACTTGTGACGCTAGCCAGGATTATCAATGATGTCAGGAGCAGGATACGGATTTTTCTCAGCATGATGGCCTCCCTTCCGGTGGCGATGTGATGTCGATAAGCTGACGGCGACGTTGGATTTCCCTCGCGAATGTCGTTGACCTCCTTTCTGTTTGTAGCCTTGCACAGACAAAGACAGCCGGGCTGCCCTCAGGATTTTCTTTCGGCAACCCGGCTGTCTTTGACAAGACCCGTGGCATTCCGCACTTCCAAGTGGAAGCTTGGCTTTATCGAGAATTATAATTTTCCTTAATATCAGACAAATTCCGGATGTCAAATTTGTCAGCACGAGTCAGGAGAATACGGCCGACTGGTGGCTTCCTGAAAATTGCCGTCAGCAAGCACATTGGCCATTCTCGGCTGCACGGGGTTATGGTAAACAGTCAGGGTTGAAATCCGAAAGAACGGGAAGTTGGACATCATGGGAGTTCTGCACGCCTACCGGTTTTCCATCCTGCTGATGGCTTCGATCATTGCCGGAGCGGCCGTCGGCTATCTTGCGCCGGCCATCGCCGGCGTAATCAAACCGTTGGGCGACCTGTTCCTCAACCTTATCTTCATGGTGATCGTCCCGCTGGTGTTCTTCTCGATCGCGTCGAGCATCGCCGGATCCCGCGCCGCGACCGTCTCACGAATTTCCCGGGTCATGCTGGCGGTGTTCCTGGCGACCAGCCTGGCAGCCGCGCTGGGTTCCCTGTTCTTCTTCCTGATCGTGCAGCCGGCCCCCGGGAGCGGACTGACATTGCCGGCGGCAGCGACGCAGCAGGTACCGTCGACATTGGCGCAATTGGTCAGAACCTTTTCCGTGCCGAGTTTTGCGGAATTGCTTTCGCACCGGGCGATGCTCCCGCTGCTGCTCTTTGCGGCGGCGGTCGGTTTGGCCACCCGCCAGTCGGGTGAGCGTGGCGAACCGTTGGCGAAGCTGCTGCAAAGCGGCGCCGACATCGCCATCCGTCTGATCGATTATGTGATGCTGCTCGCCCCGATTGGTCTGTTCGCCTACTTCGCCACCACCGTCGCCGAGACCGGAGCGGCGCTGGCCGGCGCCTATCTGCAGATCTTCACCGCCTACTACCTCTTTGCCGGCGCCTACTTCATTCTCGCCTTCTCCGCCTACGCCTGGCTGGCCGGCGGAACCGCGGGTGTACGACGCTTCTGGGGCAACATGCTCACCCCGTCCCTGACCGCCCTGGGCACCTGCTCAAGCATGGCGACCATGCCGGCCAACCTTGAGGCGGCCCCCAGGATGGGGGTCTCCCGCGAGGTGAGCAACCTGGTGATTCCGGTCGGTGCCGTCATCCACAAGGACGGCTCGGTCATCGGCGCTGTCGCCAAGTGCCTGTTCGCCATCAGCCTGTTCCAGCTGGAATTGACGCCGTCCGTGCTGATCATGACGGTCGCGGTAGCGATCCTGGCCGGGGTCGTCATCGGCGCCATCCCGACCGGGGGGATGATCGGCGAGATGGTCATCCTTTCGGTTTTCGGCTTCGGCCAGGAGGCGCTGCCGCTGCTGGCCGTGATCAGCGTCATCATCGATCCGCTGGCGACCCTGCTGAATGCCACCGGGGACAATGCCGCGGCCATGCTGGTCAACCGGGTGGTGACCGGAGCGGCCGCACCGACGGAGCAACCGGGCCACGGTGCGGCGCTTGGCTGACGTGCAGCCGGTCCTTTTCATTCACCCCCCGATTGCCAAGGGCTGCGAACCGCCCGCCGGCATTGCCCGACTGGCCGGAGCCCTGCAAGGTGCCGGCATCCCGTGCCGGGTTCTGGACGCCAACCTGGAGGGGCAGCTGCACCTGCTGGCGCAGCCTCGGCAAGCGGCGGATACCTGGACGCGCCGGGCGGTCAAGGGTCGCGATCGGCACCTCGCCGCACTGCGCACCGCCGATACCTATGGCACCCCCGCCCGCCATGCCCGGGCCGTCAGCGACCTGAACCGCCTGCTGGCCGTGGCTGGGCAGGCGCACGGCGCCACCACCGGACTGGCCGACTACCAGCAGGATCAGCTCTCGCCGCTGCGCAGTGCCGACCTGCTGGCCGCGGCGCAACACCCCGAGCACAACCACTTTTACGCCTGGTTCAGCCAACGACTGCCGGAACTGCTCGAGGGGGTACGCATCGTCGGTTTCTCCCTCAACTACCTGAGCCAGGCGCTGTGCACCTTCGCCATGGCCGGCTTCATCCGCCGGCACGCCCCGCGGACGACGATCGTGCTCGGTGGCGGGCTGGTGACCTCCTGGCGGCAGCGCCCCGGCTGGCATAATCCGTTCGACAGCTTGATCGACCACCTGATCGCCGGCCCTGGAGAAGCCCCCCTGCTCAAACTGTGCGGCGCGGCGGCCACGACCGGAAGGGGCACCCTGCCGGATTACAGCCTGCTGCCGCTGGCCGACTACCTGGCCCCCGGCGTGATCCTCCCCTACAGTG
The DNA here is from genome assembly GCA_023701265.1 of Desulfuromonadales bacterium. Classification (GTDB taxonomy): domain Bacteria; phylum Desulfobacterota; class Desulfuromonadia; order Desulfuromonadales; family BM103; genus VAUL01. The sequence goes on from JAMPXI010000025.1 coordinate 19,642, forward strand.
CCGCCGCCGGTTGCTACTGGAACCACTGCTCCTTCTGCCCGGAACGCGCCGAGGGGAACAGCTACCAGCCCCTGCCGACCTTGCAGGCCGAGGAAGAACTGCACGCCCTGTGCGACAGATACCGGCCGATACTGATCCATCTGCTCGACAATGCCGTCAGCCCGGCGCTGCTGCGCGCCCTGGCCGAGCGCCCCTTGCCTGCCCCCTGGTACGGCTTTGCCCGGATCGACGCACTGCTGGCCGACCCTGATTTCTGCCTGGCGTTGCGCCACTCAGGGTGCGTGATGCTCAAACTCGGGCTGGAATCCGGTGACCAGGGGGTACTCGATCGGCTGCACAAGGGGATCGATCTGGACACGGCAGCACGGGTGCTGAGAAACCTGAAACGGGCGGGGATCGCTGTCTACGGCTACCTGCTGTTCGGCACCCCGGCGGAAGACGAGGCGGCGGCACGGCGCACGCTGGAGTTCGTCGTCCGCCACGGTGAGGAGCTTGACTTTCTCAACGTCGCCCTGTTCAACATGCCGGCAGGCAGCGATGAGGCGGCAAGTTACGCCACCGCACCATTCTACGAGGGGGATCTCTCGCTGTACACGGACTTTCGTCATCCACAGGGGTGGGGACGGCAGCAGGTGCGACGCTTCGTCAGCAGCGAATTTTCCCGGCACCCGGCGGTGGCGGCAATCCTGCGGCGCGATCCCCTGCTGTTCACTTCCAACCATGCCCCGCTGTTCGCGATAGCCGGGCCAACGACCCTGGAGCACGCCTGATGCCTGACCGACTGCATCCCTTTCATGCCCTCACCCCGGATGTCGTCATGGACGCCGTCGAAAGCCAAGGGTTTCGCTGCGACTGCCGTACCCTGGCGCTCAACAGCTTTGAAAACCGGGTCTGGCAGGTAGGGCTTGAGGAGGGGGCACCGTTGATCGCCAAGTTCTACCGCCCGGCCCGCTGGAGCGAAGCGCAACTGCGTGAGGAACACGCCTTCTGCTTCGAACTGGTTGAACACGAGCTGCCGGTGGTGGCCCCCTGGCGCAATCCGCTTGGCGAGAGCCTCTTCCACTTCAAGGGGTTCCGGTTCGCCCTTTACCCACGCCAGGGCGGACATGCGCCGGAGTTCGACGACCTCGACAACCTGCTGGTCCTCGGCCGCACCCTCGGACGGATCCACGCCATCGGCGCGCTGCGGCCATTCCGCCATCGTCCGGCTCTCGACAGCGCCAGCTTCGGCGTTGAGAGCGTCGCCCGCCTGCGCGACTTCATCCCCGTCGACTATCGCGCCAGCTACCTGGCGGTGACCGAGCGGCTGCTCGCAGCCATCGACGCCGCGTTGGCCGATTGCGGCCCACTGCGCACGATTCGCACCCACGGCGACTGCCACGCCGGCAACATCCTCTGGCGTGCAGGAGCACCGCATTTCGTCGACTTCGACGACGCGCGCACTGCCCCGGCGGTGCAGGATCTATGGATGATGCTCTCCGGAGACCGGCCACGCCGGCTGGCGCAGCTTGATGCCCTGCTGGAGGGTTACGACGAATTTTACACTTTCGACCCGCGCGAGCTGCGCCTGATCGAGCCGCTGCGCGCCCTGCGCGTCCTGCACTATGCCGCCTGGCTCGCCGCCCGCTGGGACGACCCGATCTTCCCCTCCACCTTCCCCTGGTTCAACACCCATCACTACTGGAGCGAGCACATCATCGAACTGCGCGAGCTGGTTGCCGCGCTGGATGAGCCACCGCTGGAACTGCCTTGAAAGATTGACAAGACCGGTTTTGGGGGTGGCCCTGGATTGTCAGCAACCCGGAAAAAAAGAGACGCACCAATCGTGGCACGTCTCCTTTTATGCACCAAAGCGATCCGCCAGCCTAAAGGCCAGAGAGCGGAGGCTGGAACTCGTAACCACATGCGGGACAAAGGACCTTGGCTGGTGCTTTTGCCGAGGAAGAAACACAACCGGCCAAGCCTATGACCAACATCGCGGCGACGATGCTGCCTATAATTGCTTTCATCGATACACTCCGTCTGGTTGGCTGAACCTTCTTGTCCATCATAGCACGCCAGTGGCAGAAGAAAACCATGTCGACAAGGGATTTGAATACGCGCCGGGACCACGGGCTTTAACAAAACCATCCGCGGGTCGCCGATTCACGTTGCAGAGCGTCGGCACGTTGATCCTGCCCAACTCCATTTTGTAGACCATCGCCCGAGATCCGGCACTATGCAAATAGCCGCCCAACCCGTTTTGCTACACACCGGCCGCTACAAACAATTGTGGTTGTGTCATTTGATATGAAACTTGTCAGAAGCGTATAATGAGGACGCGAGGGAATTCCCGCAAAGAAAGGAGACATGGCCATGAAACGCTTGCTCAATCTGCTGTTGGCTGTGTTGGTCGCGTTGACACTTTCTGCCTGTGCCGCGGCAACCAACCCTGTCATTGATCAGGAAGCGCCGGTCGGAGCATACAATACCGGTCCGTGAGCTGATCAACCATTAACGCCTTTAGTATTATCCCGCGCAACAGAAGAGGGGCGGTGAATGACCGCCCCTCGCTTTGTGACGAAACTTTATCCTGACCAGATTTCTGTCGCCAGCAACGCTCCCTGTGTTCTATTGATGCGGCACGGCTTTCTCTTCCGTACACACGGCAGCCACCTCGAGCTCGCCGTATTCCTTGAGACGGGCGATGCGTTCCGTCGCAGGAAGCTTGGCCAGTTGCCCGACCTCGGCGTAAAAAGCCGGCAAATTCCCTTGACGTGCGTTCAGTAGAGCCTGAAACGCCGGCACCCGCTCCCGGTAGGTGGCATTGGAAGCCAGGCGGGCATTGTTCAGGCCACGCTCCAGCCAGCCATCGAGCGCGGCGGGGTTGGGCCAGTGATCACGGTAGCTGCGCAGTTCCCCCTCCAGGCGAGCCAGGGTTTCGCGTTTGGCTGATCGTTTATCGGCATCGCTCAGCGGTTGGGCATAAAGTCCGACCAATTGGTCCCTGGCCTTGCTCAGCGTGTCGAGAAACTCCGTGCTTCGCAGCTCGCGCTCAAGGTAGCCCTGCCACTCGTCGCCGGTGGCATTGACCTGTAGCCAACGACGCAAGCCTTCCATTTCGACAGTTTTGGCAAAAGCCTCGTTGAACGCGCAATCATCGGCCACGTACACCACCTGATGGGCCAATTCATGAAAAATCAGGGCCGCCAACTGGCTGTCGGCACCATCAAGGAAGGTGTTGAGCACCGGGTCATCGAACCAACTCAAGGTCGAGTACGCCTTGACGCCATATACGTCAACATCGAACCCTTGGGCAGCGAGTTCTTCCCCCATTGCCTTGGCGGCATCAGGATCGAAGTACCCCCGGTACGCGACACAGCCGACGACCGGGTAACACCACTGCTTTGGCGCCATGGAGAGCTCCGGGGTCGCGACCACGTTCCAGACCACATACGGGCGGCCGACATCGGCATAGAGGCGGTAGCTGTCGTTGTCAGGCAGACCCAGTTCGTCAACCGCAAACGAACGAATCGCCAGGACTTTGACGAGTTGCTTCCGTTCGGCTTCGGGTACCTGTGGATCCTTCAGGACTTCGGCAATTGGCCTGGTGCGCGCCATGACATCAAGGTGGCCGGCAACACACTTCACGCAATAGCTGACGTTACTGCAAGCTGCAAGCACGAGCAGACTGACCGACCAAAACAGTACACTTAAACTTCGCTTCTTCATGCTGATGATTATATCACAGGACCGAATTTGAAGGCGGGCAGGCAGACCGGATCCACCGGATTCGCACAAAGCCACCAGCATAAAAACGTAGCGAGTATTGAGCCACGCCATTTGCTGATCCGCCACCCCCCTGAATTGCATGAAAAACAGGGGCTGATTACCAATAGCCAACGCAGCTTCTATCCACCGACAATTTCTTGCCTACACTCACATGCAACAGGGGCTGCAGGTCAAGCCTGCAGCCCCTGAGCATTTTCTTGAAATCCCGGGATTATTCGTCAGACAGCGCGTCGTTATGGCGGCGCTTGTTCGCCTTCTTGAACGCGCATTTCACCACCTGGCGCAGTTCCTCCTCATCGGCAGGCTGCTCCGGTTTGAGCGCGTGGTAGAAGATCCCCTCGTGGCGTGCTTTGCGCAGCAGAGCCAATGGCAGTTCGCCCGCCACCAGGATGATGGTCAGGTCACGGTTGCATTGCTTGAGCAGCGGGATCACTTCGGTGGCCAGCAGTTCGTCAAAACGCATGCTCAGCAGCACCACCTTCACGGTTTTCTTGAGGATTCCGTTCAGTGCACCGGCTACCGAGGCGGGGGCGGTCACCTGGTAGCCGGCATCGACGAACAAATCCGCCATCTGTTTCCGGGTGGCCAGGTTCTCGTCCGCAATCAGCAGTTCTTGTGTGTTCATGGCGTCCTCCGTGACGTATGCAGGACCAACCGCCTAATCAATCGCCTTCTTGTCTTCCCGCGCGAAAAAAACGCCTTTGACCATGCCGAAGAACAGGATGCCGGCCGGCACCAGCTGACTGACGATGATCAGCGTGAAGAAGCCGAGGAACAGGTAGCCGAGCAAGCTCATGCCCTCCCCTTCGCTCGCCGGAGCGGCATAGGCAACCGAGGCGCCGTATACCAACATCCAACCGAGTCCTCGCAATGTGTTTCTCATGGTCGCTTTCCTTCCTTTGGGTGTTGGCCAAACTCAGGGCTCCTGTTACAGCATTGACCATGCCAGATTTAGATTATTCTTTCCAAAATAAATTAACATATTTAAATTATGCGACAACTACCCCTGATTTTTTTGCCTGCGCCATACGAGACATCTACCCGCCAGTCGATTCGCAAGACCTCATCCATCGGCATTATTCCCGGCTGGCTGGAAATTTCTTGCTCTGCAGGAATAATCCCTTCCGGCAGTACGGGCGTCCTCCCGGCACAAACGCCTAACTATCCGATATTGCATGGTTCACCCCGCCAGCCTGAGTTGGCATAAGTTCTGCTTTCCTTAAGGCTATCATCACCCGTTCAGCCCGATGGCATGGATGCCCATGGACCCGTCACGATCTAAAAACCCCAAGGCACCAACCGCGCCGGCGGCCACCCAGCCGCGCCTCGTCGATCTGAGCGAAGTCGGCGAGAACCTGCTGGTCCGCATCGAATTGCCCGGCGTCAAGTCGGCGGACGTCGATGTGAGCGTCCGTGACGGCTCCCTGATCATCCGCCAGGAAAAGACCCCGAGCCACAGTCCCAACCTGCCGAAACTGCGGGATATGCGCGAAGACGTCTTCTTCCGGGCCGAGTACCTGTATCTGCACAATCTTATCAATCTGACCGGTCACAACATCCGCAAAGCCTGCGAACTGTCCGGCCTCTCCCGCTCACGGCTGTACACCCTGCTCAAGAAATACCAGATCACCAGCCACTACCAGATCGCCAGCCACTGATTCGTCATTCACCGGTTCACCCGCGCCCGCAAAACCCTCCTGTCAGGCAGGAATGATTACTGCCGAACAGGACGATTCCTGCAAAACAAGAATCTTTTCACACGGCCAAAACCCGGCCTAAACGTCCAACATATTGATTTGCAAAGGGAAGTTTTTGTGCAAAGCAGCCAATCTCCTTGGTATGCCGGTTGCTCTTACCAGAAGGCAACCCGGAACACTCCAAAGGAGGCCCACCATGAAATCGAAAGCCAACTACATCAACGCCCTGATCCTGGTCGTGGTCGCCACCGGCACCGCGCTGGCCGCTTTCATCGGCGATATCTCGCGCGGCTCCGGCGCGCTGCAAACCGTCTTTTTCGCCTTTGTCGCCGCCATCATCGCCATCCAGGTGGTGCCGGCCATGATGTTGCTCGGCTACCTGGTCAAGGGATTGCTGACCCGCTCCGCAAAAGAGTCGCAACAATAACGAAAGGAATGAGCCATGAACACCAAACGTATGACCACCCTTCTGGGAGCGCTGCTGCTGACTCCCGCAACGCAGGCCCTGGCGGAAGCCGGCACACGGCAGGACGACAGCCAGTTTCTGGTCTGGGCTTTTCTGGGGATGTGCGCCCTGATCGTCATCGTCCAGCTCATGCCGGTGGCCGTGATCACCTTCGGCTTGATCAAGGGGCTGGCCAAAGGCAAAGAAACCCCGGCGCAAGCGCAAGCCGCGGTGGACAAGTAAGCCGGGGCCAAGAAACCCGTATCCCTCAGGCTCCTGCTGCGCTGAGCCTGAGGACGACCCAAACTCCACGAGGGATGGTAATGACCATGCGAATTCAACGAGAGATAGCTGTCTGGCTGATCCTGCTGGTGCTCACGCTCGTCCTGCCACTTGCCGCCATGGCGGCAAACGACGACTGCCTGGGTTGTCATGCCGATACCGACACGGTCGGCAAGGAGTTCAGGATCGACCCCGTCACCTTCGACACCACCGCGCACGCCGGGATCGGCTGCCAGGAGTGCCACGCCTCCGTCACCGACAAGCATCCGGACGATGGCGCCACCCCGTCGAAAGCCAACTGTCAGGATTGCCACGACAGCATCAGCGCCGAATATTCACTCAGCAACCATCATGGCAATGCCACCTGCAATGACTGCCACAACCCGCACACCGCCCGCGGCGCGACCGCGGTCTCCGGCATCGACATGAACCGGCAGTGCGCTGGCTGTCACGGCGACCTCGACATGGTTCTCAAGCACGCCGAGTGGCTCCCCCAGGCTGACCTGCACATTGCCAATCTGCCGTGCATTTCGTGCCACACCGCCTCGCAGGACAACGTCATTACCATGTACATCATCAAGCCGTCCCTCACCGGGGAGCGCCAACTCGCGACCTTCGACGAGCTGAAGAAGCAGGCCGGCGAGAAGAGCATCCAGAGCCTGATCGACCGCAACGAAGACAACTACATCTCGCTGGCGGAGTTGCGGCTGTTCAACCTCGACTCCGGCAATCACGCCCTGCGCCTGCAGGGGATGATCACCCCGGAGAAGGTCACCCACGACTTCCGCACGCTCGACAACCGCTGGGACTGCACGTTCTGTCACGCCTCGGGGCCAGCGGCACGGCAGACCAGCTTCGTCTCCCTGGCCCAGGAAGACGGCAGTTATCTCCGGATCGCCGCCGAGAAGGGCGCGGTCCTCGACGCGCTCTACGGCACCCCTGATTTCTACATGGTCGGCGCGACCCGCAGCAAAATGCTCGACTACATCGGGATGGTCATCATCGCCGGTGGCATGGTCATGCCGATCGGGCACGGCACCCTGCGCTTTCTGACCCGCAAGAACCGGCAGAACAAGGAGGAGAAATAGCCATGGAAACCACCCACAAGATCTATCTGCAGCCGACCCCGGTCCGCATCTGGCACTGGCTCAACGCCTTCGGCATCGTCACCCTGATCGTGACCGGCGCGCAGATCCGCTTCCCCGAATACGTCAGCCTGTTCGCCAGCTACAAGTCGGCGATCCTGCTCCACAACACCGCCGGCCTGATGGTGGCGGTCTCCTTCTCGCTCTGGTTCTTCTATTACGGGGTGGTGTCGCGCAGCATGCTGAAGATCTACATGCCCACCAAGGACGATCTGCAGGTCGGCCTGCTCCGCCAGGCCAAGTTCTACCTGCTCACCTACTTCCTCGGCTGGAAAAACCCGCACCACCCGACCCCGGACAACAAGTTCAACCCGATGCAGAAGTCGGCCTACCTGGCGATCATGTTCGTGCTGATGCCGCTGGTCGCCCTGACCGGCATCCTGCTCACCAACGTCGATCCGCTGCGTGAATTCGTGATCCTGATCGGTGGCCTCAAGATCCTGGTGGCCGTCCATTTCCTGCTGGCCTGCAGCCTGTTCGCCTTCCTCTTCACCCATGTCTACCTGGCCACCCTCGGCAAAACGCCGATGGCCTACATCAAACCGATGTGGACCGGCTGGGAAGAGGAAGAACCCGGGGAACATTCCCATCACACCACCTGACC
>JAMPXI010000147.1 GCA_023701265.1 Desulfuromonadales bacterium
CAGCCGCCCACGAAAATGTCTTGGCTACCGGACACCCCAGGAAGTCTTTGACGAAGCCTGCGGTGGTGCACTTGCAAATTGAATCCGCCGACAGATGAATGCCGGCCGGACGAAAACTCGCTGCGCTCAGACAGTTCGTCCGGCTTTTCGGCATTCATCCATCCGCCTCCGGCTGCGGCGGCACGGGGACGGTTGGAAGGGGTTTGAGATTGGTTCCCCTCTCCTTCGGGGAGAGGGTGGCCGCAGGCGGGTGAGGGGGTTATTGTCACTTGCCTGACAAGCCTAGCCGCTGTTTCAAGACCTTGACCAGAAAGAGCGGGCTGGAGACGAAGTTGCGGCGCCAGAGGCGGCGGGGTTCCTGGAGCAGGCGTGGTAGCCATTCGAGGCCGAGGCGCTGAGCGGCGGGGGCTGGCTCCTTTTAGCTTCATTAAAAGGTGCCTGTCCCCCTTGGGTCCCGGAATTCGGCGTTCAGCGCGCCCGCTCACCCTCCCGCAACTTCTCCCCCTCCCCCTGAAACTCCATGAATGGAGTCAACTCCCAATAAAGGGTTTTCCCGAATTCGAGCCAGACGGTCTCCACCGTCTGACGATCGTGCCACCATGGGCCGTCTGGGGGGATGAGTTTACCGTAGTCGTCGGCAGAGACAACCACGGTGTCAATGCCACTGCCGGCAAAGACGTCATCGAAGATGAGTTGCGAACGGCGGGTATGGTAGGGGGACGTGACAACGACAATGCTGCCGATGCCCTTTTCCTTGCTGTAATTCAGAGTCAGTTGCGCATCGGAGCGCGTGTCCGGCGAATCGGCGAGAACGATATAGTCCCTTCCACCCAATTCAATCAGCGTCGACCATTGCTTCAGCAGGGCGAGCCAATTTTTTTCATTGCCGCCGACGAGAACGATTTTCCGCGCCATTCCATCATCGTAAATTTTAACTGCAGTCTGAAATCGGCCGACACCGCCACCGCCCAATACGACCACGGCATCTGACGATACCGGCCGATTGTCAACAACCAGCAGGCGTGCCGCCGATGAGACCAGCAACAGGACGGCCAAAATAGTCAAGATCATGCCGCCAATCATGCCGACCGTAATCAACAATATTGTTCGCTTCAATTTGTGAACCTTCGCGGTGGCCGTCAGGCAAACAGTTCCGCGGCATGCAGCGGCTTTGCCAGCCGGTCTTTTTCCGACAGGATCGGTGGCCCTGCCAACGGCCAGTCAATGCCAAGTACCGCATCATCCCAGCGAATGCCACGGTCGCACTCGGGGCGATAATATTCGGTGGTCTTGTACAGCACTTCGGCGGCGTCGCTGAGGGTCAGAAACCCGTGGGCGAAACCTTCCGGAATCCACATCTGGCGTTTATTTGCCGCCGACAGCACCTCCCCTACCCACTTGCCGAATGTCGGTGAGGAACGGCGAATATCGACCGCCACGTCGAAAATCTCGCCGACCACGCAGCGCACCAGCTTCCCCTGGGCCGCAGGTGGCAGTTGGTAGTGCAAACCACGCAACACTCCCTTGACCGACCGGGAGTGATTGTCCTGGACGAAAACAGGGGAAATCTCCGTGGCTTCGCAGAAGGTTCGCGCGTTGTAGCTTTCGAGAAAAAAGCCACGATCATCGCCGAAAACCTTCGATTCGATCACCAGGACATCGGGGATGTCGGTACGGATCACCTTCACAGCCGCACCTCATCACGCACAATCATCTCCAGATATTCGCGGTACCCCGACTTCGGGGTCGCCTCGATCACTTTCTGCATCTGCTCAAGGTCGATGAAGCCCATGCGCAGGGCGATCTCCTCCAGGCACGCGATCTTCAACCCCTGGCGGGCCTCCAGCGTGCCGATGAAGTGGCTGGCTTCGAGCAGGCTCTCGTGAGTGCCGGTATCGAGCCAGGCGATACCGCGCCCAAGGCGCTCGACGCGCAACTGCCCCTTGGCCAGGTAAGCGCGGTTGACATCGGTGATTTCCAGTTCGCCGCGCGCCGATGGTTTCAGATTTTTCGTGACATCCACAACCTGATGGTCATAGAGATACAGTCCCGGCACGGCATAGTGCGACTTGGGCTTTTGCGGCTTCTCTTCCAGGCTCAGCACGTTGCCGGCGCCATCGAACTCCACCACCCCGTAGCGCTCCGGATCGTGCACCGGGTAGCCGAAGACCATGGCGCCGGTGGTGAAACCGGCAACGATCCGGTCAAAATCCATCTTCCCGTAGAAGATGTTGTCGCCGAGGATCAGCGCCACATTCTCCCCGGCAATGAACTCCTCGCCCACCAGAAAAGCCTGGGCGATCCCTTTCGGCTCGGGCTGCACCGCATAGGAGAGCCGTATACCGAAGCGGCTGCCGTCGCCGAGCAGATCACGAAAACGCGGGGTGTCTTGCGGCGTGGAGATGATCAGGATGTCGCTGATCCCCGCCAGCATCAGCGTGGCGAGCGGGTAGTAGATCATCGGCTTGTCGTAGACTGGCTGCAATTGCTTGCTGGCCACCAGGGTCAGCGGATAGAGCCGGCTGCCTGCACCGCCGGCAAGGATGATACCTTTCTTAATCATTGTTCCGTGTCCCCCCATAAGGATAGTTCTGATTTCAGCAGATGATAATAATCGTTAGCAATCCGGTCCCAGTCGTAAGTTTCGCGGATGCGGGCCCACGCCCCCTGGCGCAGTTCAGCGACCTTCCCTTCCGGCAGCCCCTCGACCATGGCAATGATGGCCGGGATGTCTTCGGGCGCGGCGAAGAAGAAGCCGAGCGGGCCGCAGACCTCGCGGTTGAAAGGATTATCGTGGGCGATGACCAGGTTGCCACACCCCAGTGCCTCCAGGAGAGAGGGGTTGGTGCCGCCCACCGAGTGCCCGTGGAAGTAGCCACGGCAGTGCCAGCGCAGGGCCGTCAACTTCACCTTGTCGTACACCCCGCCGACGAACCTGACCCGCTCGCCGGCCATGGCGGTCAGACTCTCGACGTAGGAGGTGGCGAGCCGGTGGTTGCCGACCACGATCAGGGGCAAGGCAGTCGTCGCCGCCAGGTAGCCCTCGATGATCTCCCGCACATGGTTTTCCGGCTCCAACCGGGCAACTACCAAGTTGTACCCGCCAGAGGTCAGCCCCCACTCGGCCAGCAGTTCCGAGTCCGGCGCCGCATCGACCACCGGGGCACCGTAAGGGATGACGGTACAGGGGCTTTTCAGCGTGTGACGTGTCTCCAGATGGGTGCGAATTCCTTCGGCATCGGCGATGATCCGGTGCGGCACCCGGGTCGAAAACCACTCCATCGCCTTGAAATAAGCCTTTGCTGCCCGCCCCCACTTGGCGCGCGCCCATTCGATGCCGTCGACGTTCAGCCAGACCTTCGCCCCCCACAGGCGGGGGATCATACAGAACGGGGCGGCACCGTAGCCGAGCATGTAGACTACTTCGAACCCCTTGCGGGCATGCCAGAGGCAGCGCAGGTCGAAGAGGATGGTGGTCAGCGGGCCGCAGGCCGGGCTGGGGAGGTATTCGAGCTTGACGCCACGCCAGAGGGTCGGCTGATCGGCACCGGCCTCCCGTTCGCAATAGACGGTGACATCGACATTTCGTTCGGCGAGGCGCAGCGCCAGTTCTTCGGCAAAGGTCTCGAACCCGCCGTAACGCGCGGGAATGCCGCGCGTACCGAGGATGGCCAGCCGCACCGGGCCGGTCTTTTTCATCGATGAGCCCCCCTCATCTGTTCGATCGCCGCCAGGATGTTCTCCGCGAAAGCCTCCGGGGAGAATTCCGCTGCCCTTTGCCTGCAGGCTTGCGACATTCGCTCGCACAACAAGCGGTCTTGATACAGCAGGAGCAGCTTTTCGGTCAAGAGCGCCTGATCGTAGGCATTCACCTGGAAGCCATGGACGCCATCGACCACCAGCTCGGCCGGTCCGCCCACAGGCGGGACGATCACCGGGATGCCGAAGGCCATCGCTTCGAGGATGGTCAGTCCAAAGGTCTCTACCCACTGGTCGACACGCGACAGGTTCAGCACCAGGCTGGCCTGCAGGTAAAAAGCCGCCGGGTCCGAGGTTCGCGGGTACACAGCAAGGTTGGCCGGCAGATCTTTGCCGGCAAAGTAGCGGGCGATCGCCGCCTCGTCATCGTTGACCACGAGGTGGAAGCGGATATCTTCATGGTCGGCGACTGCATCAGCGAGAGCCAGCAGTTCCAGTATCCCCTTGTAGTCGCGCAGGGAGGCAATCATCAACACGTTGAAACAGCCGTCGTGACTATGGACGTAGGGTGTTGATGATGCCACCTGAAGAAACCCGTCGTCGAGGGCATTGTAGACCCGCCGTGCCGGAACCCCGGCAATTGGCATGGCCTGCATGTGGGCGTCGGAGACGTAGAGATTGAGCTGCGAGGTGCGCCGGGCGATGCCGACCAGGAGCATTTTAAGCGGCGCCGGGGTAATCGAGATTTCGTGGACGTGGTAGATGACCTTGCGGTCGGTCAGCCTGCCGTACAGCGCCGCTCCGAAGGGGAGCAGGGTGTTGACGAAAATGACCGCGTCACTGGAGATGGTGCGGTCGGCGAGCAGTTTACAGAAGAGGACAAGCTGACTGAAGAGGTAGGTGAAGAGGGTGACAAGCCTCCAGCGGGAGCGGTGGTACCAGTAGCGGGTGGTCGGGATGCCGCTGTTGGAGAGGATGCCGTCGCCGGAACTGCCGAGATAGAGTCTGTCCCGCCCCTGCCCTTTGGCAGAGACGGCTCCGATGGTGGCCTTAAACACCCTAGGGCTACCGGAAGCATCATTGAGTAGATGAACAAAAACGATCATTTGTTAATTGTAGCACGGTCGTCATGTTTAAGTCGTTTACATCTGCGCGCCATGGCAATATCAACCAATGAATAAATTACCGGCTCCGGTGAGTCGTTATTTTCCAAAACTATCATATACCCTGCATTAACTAAGTCTTGATAAGCACGATTTAGCTTTATAATTGTTTCTAATGGCAATTCCTGTTTCCTTTGCCACACGGTCTTTGGATCTACATGGATAAAAAATGCAGAGTGTGGTAAAGGTAGGAATTTAAGACCTAACTTTCGTATCCATAATGGGAGACTGATACGAGAACGGCCTGGGTCAGCCACCATATCAAAAAAATAGCGGTCATAAATCACAAGTTCGTGCCTTACCAGTGCCGGACGTATTATTCTGAAGTAGCCCCAAAGATAATCAATACTGTAATACAATAAACGTCCAAGAGAAACGATGAAACCTGATGACTTGCCTCGATGTGGTTCAGAGTAGTTTTCATCAACCGAAGCAACAACTCCTGTTCGTTTTGCGATTTCAGCAATCCGAGGAAGTGACTTAGGACGGAAATGGCCTAGATTCAATGAATGAAAAACAGAAAGCAACCTGAAGTGATCCGTTGCCCCATCCAGGATTGTTGTTTTCCCACATCCATCGGGTCCGCTGATAGAAATAAACTCTCCACGAGGAGAAATAAACGATTTTAAGGATGCATATAGACGCAAAAGAATCTCCAGACGAACATAATATGAGATCATGTGCACGAACTACAGACAATCTGAATATTTACTGATAATAATTGACGCAGTATATTTTACGAGATTTTCATCTGTTTGATGATATTCCAGGTATAAATAAATACTATTAGCGCTATCATAATAATTCGAATTTGTTATTTCGGCAGTAGGCATAATTTCGGTATTAATTATTCCACTACTGTATTGGCGCGCAGATGGAAGAACGACAACGATATCTGGGCGTGGTGTAATTATAAATAGCAGTC
>JAMPXI010000148.1 GCA_023701265.1 Desulfuromonadales bacterium
ACCGCCACCGTGTGTACCGTGTCATCGGTAAAGGTGCACTGGCGGCTGAAGAGTTCGAAGTCCTTGGTCTTGATCTGTGCATGCTCGAAACGCGAACCGATGACGTCTCCGGCGATTCCCCCTAGCATCCCCTGCCCTCCCGCAGCACAAAATCTATATCCAGTAATTATTAAACAATATTATTGAAAGCACAAATATAATCAGTCGGCTTTGGCCTGCAATTTGAGCGCATAACCATCCAGCTTCGCAAGGCGTTCGGATGAGGGCAGCAGACTCAACTCTTTCACCTTTCGATAAAAAGCCGGGAGATCGCCACCGGCCGCTGCCAGCAGCCCCTGAAAAGCCGGAACCAGGTCGTGGTAGGTGGCCACCGACGCCAGGCGGGCGTTGTTGAGTCCGCGCTCCATCCACGGGTCGTAGCCGGCATAGCCATCCCACGAGGCCTTCAAGGCGGCGTAGGCCCGGTCGGTATCGGCAAGGATTTCGACTTTCCCCCGGCGCTTTTCACGATCGTCAAACGGGCCGGCATATAGGACGGCGAGACGCTGCCGGGCAGTCAGCAGCAGGTCATGAAAGGTTTCGGCCCGCACAGCGTGGCTCCGATACTGCCGCCAGTCATCTGCCGTCCCGCTGTGCTCGAGCCAGCGCTTGATCCCTTCCTGTTCCACCGTTTGGGCAAAGGCCTCATTGAAGCGGCTGTCATCGGCGACATAGACCACCTGGTGGGCCAGTTCATGAAAGACCAGGGCAACGGCCCGCAGCTCCGGCCCGTCAAGGAAGGTGTTGAGCACGGGATCGTCGAACCAGTTGAGGGTGGAATAGGCCTGCACGCCGTAAACATCGGTCTCGTACCCCTCACCGGCCAGCCGGTTCGCTTCGCGGCGCGCCGCGGCCTCGTCGAAATAGCCGCGATAACTGACGCAGCCGGCCACCGGGAAGCACCATTGCCTGGCTTCCAGGGAAAACTCCGGAGCAGCCACCACGTTCCATACCACATAGGGCCGTTCGAGATCGGCAAACTTGCGGTAGCTGCCGTTGTCCGGCAGGCCAAGGGAGGCGCTGGCAAAATCGCGGGCGTCCCGGATGGCGCTGAGCCGGGTCCGGCGACTGTCCGCCAGCGATTGATCGGCCAGCAGTTCGGCGATGGGCCGGCAGCGGCGCATGATCTGCCACTGGCCGCTGACGCACTGGGTATAGTAGCCGACCTCGGTGCAGGCGACCAGCAGTGTGGCGGCGGCGACGGCAAACAGAACCAGCAGGAGCACTTTGATCATGACATCACTCTAGCATAAACGCACCTGCAGGTGGAGGCGGATGAGCGGTGGTAGCGGCGGCCAGGAAGGCCCCTGCCTTATCCGGATAGACACTGCATGATTTTTTTACACTCTCCTGCAGTGGCGCGAATTTCCCCTGTTTTCAGCAGGTTGCGCATCCCTGCCCGCTTTATTGCCGGCGGCAGCGCCGCTGGGCCGCATATTTTCACTATACAGCCGCGCCGCCGCGCCCATCCGGAAGCGCCCGGTTTTCAGGCTTAAAATATAATGATTTCAAGTGGTTATTGATGATCCCCCGAGGTTGTTCCAAGCCGGCACGACCGATGCATTACTTAAAGTTGACACATGAAAGAAACTCAAGGAAAGGAGAGGCGGTCATGAAAAACTTACTCAGAGGACTCGGTTGGATGGTGGTCTGGGGCGCCTCTGCGGCCTATGCTGCGCAGGGGAGCGAAGGGGAAACGCTCGGCTGGCTCGGCTCCATGTTCATCGGCTTCTTTGCCGTGGTCATCGCCACCCAGCTGGTGCCGGCGGCGATCATGTTCATCGGCATGCTCAAAGGGATCTTCGCTACGACAGAAGACCCCGACGCCACGGCTCACGGCAAGTAAACAGAGACGAGCAGTCATTTCACAACCAACACGGAGGACGTCATGAAAACCATGCGCATCACCTCATTGGCAACGGCCGTCACCCTGATCTCCAGCGTCCCGGCTTTCGCGGTCGACACGACCAAAACCTATTCGAGCGGTCTGCTGATCGGGATCTTCCTGGCCTTCTGTGCACTGCTCGTCGTGGTCCAGCTGGCACCGTCGCTGATGCTGCTGGTCGGCTTCATCAAAGGGTTGCTCCAGCGCCCGGAAACCAAGGGCGAAGCCCGGCATTCGACCGGTTCGCACAGCTAAGGGGGTGACGTCATGAGCCAGCTGCTCACCCAGATCGGCGAATTCCACCAGGTCTACACTCTGGTCGACTTCTACCAGTACATCAAAGGGGTCGAATACCTGATCTGCCTGGCCTTCTTCATCAGCTTCCCGATGTTCTACCGCTATCTGCACCACAACCCGGGCAATGACGGCCATTAGCGCGCAGACCAGCCTCGCCATCGGGGAAAACGCACGAAGGGATCCGGCACGCTGCCGGATCCCTTCGTGTTTCTGGTGGGTGATTCAAAAAATCGATTATCAGCAAAAACCTGCAGAATAGTCTCCAGCCACTGATGAATATGGTTCAAATTGTTTGCGCGCACCAGGACTTTTCATAAAAGACCAATGAATACAGAGTATTATGGAGTAGCAATTCAGGCATGCACTATGCATTTTAAATGATCAAGAGATACATTCATCGACGAAAGGAGACTTGGCCATGAAACGTTTGATCAATTTACTGCTGGTTGTGTTGGTTGCATTGACTCTCTCTGCCTGTGCCGCGGCAACCAACCCTGTCCTCGATCATGGTGTGCCTATCGGAGCCGTTACTGACGGACCGTGATCAATCATCAACAGTTAACAGCTAACCTCCCAGGGGGGGCATATTCTGCCCCCCCGTGGCTTTTCCATCCTGCTTCATTCGGTGATGGGGGAAAGCAGAACTTCCAATTCCCGCTTCTCCGAGCCACTCAGTGACGACTGGTTGATTTCGCTTCGCAAATCGCTTGCTCGCGCTTTTATGGCAAACAATTCACGTCTGGCTACCTGCTCGTCCGCAACAAAAGACGTTTGCACGACTTTATGCCGTGCCGCCTGGTACTCCTCAAACAATTGCGCTGCTTCATTCTTGAAGGAATCAAACGGGCGCGTCCCGCTGGCTTGCGGCGGCGGCGTGACCGGTCCTTCCACACCTGGCACCAGTGGCTGCTTTAAGGGGGGCTCCGGAATAATGCCGATGGGAGGGGGCTCTTTGACTCTTTCAATCGCACAGCCGCTCGGCACTTGCGCTGGATCATCCGTATAAAAGACCGAACCGTCAGGCCGCGTGCATTTGAAAGTGTCAGCCAGGGACAAGCCACCAGACATGATCAAAACCACGAACAAGAGAACACAGGCAATGATTCTCGACATACCCGATCCTTTCTATCCATGACTGAAGCCCTGCTGACAATACCGGTGACCTGCCGCTCCCTTCCCAAGTGGAACTTTGCGGCGGCATGGCGGCTTCTCGCGCCATCATTATAACATGAGTATCGCAAATAGCCGGGTGCAACGGCCGCCGGCAACGGGTGAATTGCGCCAGGAGTACCGGGAGAAGTTGAATCAACGAGAACGGCCACCCAGCTCGATGCTGGGTGGCCGTTTTTTTCTGGTGGGCGATACTGGGATTGAACCAGTGGCATCTCGCGTGTGAGGCGAGCGCTCTCCCGCTGAGCTAATCGCCCATGAATGGGTAGATTTATATAGCAACATCGGCGCCGGCTGTCAACCTTTTCGCTCGCCGCGGATGCCGATACACACCGTTACCAACGGGATCTCCCGACCGCTGGCGGCAATCGCCTGCCGCGCCAGGTGAATCAGGCCGGTGCAGCACGGCACCTCCATGTGCACCACGGTCAGGCTCTTGATATGGCTCTGCTGGATCATGGCCGTCAGCTTGTCGAGATACGGGGCGGTATTGTCCAGTTTCGGGCAGGCAATCAACAGGGCCTTCCCTTTCAGCAGATCCTCATGGAAGTTCGCATAGGCGAACGGCGCGCAGTCGGCGGCCAGCAGCACGTCGGCCTCCTGCAGGAACGGCGCGGTCGGCGGCACCAGGTGCAGCTGCACCGGCCACTGCGCCAGCCGTGACGGTGCCGGTGCACCGGCAGGCGGTTCCTCCCGCACCGGGCGGTCGATGCTCACCGGGCGCGCCGAGGGACAGCCGCCGCCGGCAGCAGGAGCGAAGCTGCGCACCTGTGCGGACGGGCAGCCGCCGCCAGGGTGGGCGGGGCCGGCCGGGGGGTGGCCATGAAGCGGCGCGGGCTTGCCGGCCGCCATGAGATGCTCGTCGACGGCCGCTTCATCGAACGCGTCGGCATCACGCTCCTCGATGGTAATGGCATCCTGCGGGCAGTCACCGAGGCAGGCGCCCAGGCCATCACAAAGGTTGTCGGCCAGCAGCTTCGCCTTGCCATCGATGATCCGGATCGCCCCTTCGGCGCAGGACGGCACGCACAGGCCACAGCCGTTACATTTATCTTCGTCGATCTTCACGACTTTGCGGATCATCGGAAACTCTCCTTTGGTTGCATCGTTGCGTCCACCTTACCCCGCTGCCTGCCAACCGCGCCTTGACGGCGGTCAAACTCTCACTTCCTCATCCGCCCTTGTCAGGACACCTGCTCCCGCAAGGGAGAACGAACACGCCACATGGGCCGCCAGACAATGCTACAGCATGCTTGTTTATTGGTTCCCTCTCCTCCGGGGAGAGGGTGGCCGCAGGCCGGGTGAGGGGGTAAATAGTTCGGCATGCAACTTCTCGAGCACAGCTTCCAAATTGTTGAGTACATCATGGTTCCAGAATCTCAGTACCCTGATGCCGGCATCCTCCAGAATCCTTGTGCGTTCTTCATCATAAACCTTTTGATCCTGATCATTATGGCCGCTCCCGTCGAGCTCTAATGCAAGTCTTGCTTCATGGCAGTAAAAATCCAATACGAACCGGTCAAACGGATGCTGGCGGCGAAACTTAATTCCACTGAAACGACGATCACGCAGAATCTGCCAAACAAGCTGCTCTGCATCGGTCAGTTGAGCACGAAGAATGCGCGCATTATTGAGAATACTGGACGGTACGGCCATATATCTGCCCCCGAAGGGGCACCTTCTCCCTCAAGGAGAAGGGAAGCATGACTGCACACCAGGGCACTGCTCGAACAGGCTTCCCCTCTCCCTCAGGGAGAGGGTGGCGCGGAGCGCCGGGGGAGGGGTGACAAAAGATGATCTCAAAACTCAGAACAGATAGTGCCACAGCAGGTCGAGACGTCCACGGCGAATCAGGTGCCGGCCGGAAAAACGCATGATTTCGCGAACCTTTTCGCGATGACCGGGCTTATAGCAATGCACCGGGCAGTGCTTGCAGGCCGGCTTTTCCTCGAGCGGGCAGCGCAGGCGGCGTTCAAAGGCGTAACCGAGGAAGCCGGCGCAGTCGGAACAAACCGGGTATTGGTGCGACGGCAGACGGGACAGTTGCGGGTCGGTGACGGCGAGGGCCGAGCGGGGACCGGCGTGGTGTGCCTTACAGTAGACCGAGGTAAAAAGGGCCAGGATTTTGAGATCCTTGAACTCGCGGCGGGTCAACCCCCCTACCCTTCCTTGCACTTTTCCGCCAGCTCCTCGAGCCGCTCGACATCAAGGATCTCGATGCGCTTGCCGTTCACCCGGATCAGGTCGTCGTCGGACAGCTTGCGCAGGGTGCGGGAGAAGGTTTCACTGACGGTGCCGAGGTTGGACGCCAG
>JAMPXI010000026.1 GCA_023701265.1 Desulfuromonadales bacterium
GCATAGCCGATCCGCACCGGCGCCGAAAAATTCCGGAGCAGCGAGGGTACCGGCCGCGACTTCACATTGACAAAGCGGAAGGTTTGCTCCGCGGCGGCCACCCGCAGGATTCGCGTACCCTTTGCCGGCACATCCTCTCCGGACAGCTGCAGCGGCAGATCGCAGCCATCCGGGCCCAGCAGACCAACCGCCAGGGGAATCAGGAACGGCTCCTTGACCGGCTGCCCAGGCGTTGACGGACAGCTCTGACGAACCTGCAGCCGGTACTCGCCGGTTGCGGCATCGTACTCCCCGGCAATGTCGACGACCGGCGTGCCGGCCTGGCTGTACCAGCGCTGGAATTGCGCCAGATCGGCGCCGTTGGCATCGGCCATCGCCGCCAGGAAGTCGTCGGTGGTCACCGCCTGGCCATCAAACCGCTCCAGATAGAGCTTGAGCCCCTGTTTGAAGCCGTCGATGCCCAGCAGCGTCTGGTACATGCGGATGACTTCGCCACCCTTGTTGTAGACGGTCGCCGTGTAGAAATTGTTGATTTCGACATACGCCTCCGGGCGCACCGGATGGGCCATCGGCCCGGCATCCTCGGGGAACTGACCGTTGCGCAGCAGGCGCACGTCGCTGATGCGCTTGACCGCCCGGGAGCCCATGTCGGCAGAGAACTCCTGGTCGCGAAAGACCGTCAGCCCTTCCTTGAGGCTGAGCTGGAACCAGTCGCGGCAGGTGACGCGGTTGCCGGTCCAGTTGTGGAAGTATTCGTGGCCGATCACCCCTTCGACCCCCTGGAAGTCGGCGTCGGTGGCGGTCTCCGGATCTGCCAGCACATACTTGGAGTTGAAAACGTTGAGTCCCTTGTTCTCCATGGCGCCCATATTGAAGTCATCGACGGCGACGATCTTGTACTCGTCGAGGTCGCATTCGAGGCCATAGGTCTCCTCATCCCAGCGCATGGCATGCTTGAGGGAGCTCATGGCATGGCCGCAGCGCTCCCGGTTGCGGGCCTCGACGAAGATCTGCAGCTTGACCACGCGTCCCGAGGCGGTTACAAACCGGTCCTCGATGGAGACCAGCGGCCCGGCGACCATGGCAAACAGGTAGGCAGGCTTCGGGAAGGGGTCGACGAACGTGGCGAAATGCCGACCGTCGTCAAGGTAATCGCTGGCGGCCAGGTTGCCGTTGGCCAAAAGCACCGGACACAGCTCGCCGTCACCGATCAGCGTGACCGCGAAACGCGCCATGACGTCCGGGCGATCGGGATAGAAGGTGATCTTGCGGAAACCCTGCGCCTCGCATTGGGTGCAGAAGATCCCGCTGGACCGGTAGAGCCCCTCCAGTGCCGTGTTGGCGTCCGGGTTGAGCGTAACCGTCGTTTCCAGCAGAAACCGTTCCGGCACAGCGGGGATGGTCAGGCCTTCCTCATCCTGAGCATAGGCAGTCGGGTCAAGGGTGGTCCCATCCAAAGCGACGCAGAGCAATTCGAGTTGCCGGCCATCCAGGCGCAGAACCCCCGAAGGCTTCCCCGCTGCCGGATTGGCGTGCATCCGCAACGTCGAGCATATCCGCGTGGCGGTCGGGTCAAGTTCCACGCGCAGGTCGACCTGATCGACCAGGTAGGCGGGCGGAGTGTAGTCCTTCAGACAAATGGTTTTCAAATGGTTCATACGGTTTCCATAACAGGGATTCTTCGCTGGGTTTCGCCCCCTTGCTCGCCATAGCACTTCAGCGCGCAGGGCGTCCCACACCACACCGGATGATACTTCCCAACTATCGCGCAAAATACCGCAATTCGTCGAGGTTAGCAAACCCCAATGGCTTGACGTACAGCTTGACTCACCCTTGCGGGGACGTCAGAATGGCACGACTTCCCAACCGAGACGAGATTGATGATCTACACCCCTGCCTTCTGGGCGATGGGCGTGGCGAATTTTTCGCAGACGGCCAGTTTCAGCGCCTTTTTTCTGCTGCCTCTCTATCTTCTCGACCACGGCGGGGATCGTGGCGATGTCGGCATGGTCATGGGGATCTTCGCCTTGACATCCGCCATCTGCCGACCATGGATCTCGGAGATGATCGACCGGATCGGTCGGAAACGCAGCTTCACCCTGGGGAACGTGATCATGGTCGCCGCCCCCCTTGCCTACCTGGGCTTTGCCGATCCACTTGGCAGTGGTTACCTGTGGCTGCTGTTGCTGAGGGGCGTTCATGGCATCGGCATGGCGATCTGTTTCACGGCAGCATTCACCTACATGGCCGACATCCTCCCGGCAGACCGGTTCAACGAAGGGATCGGCATGTTCGGCATTTCGGGGCTGCTCGGTGCCGCCGTCGGTCCCCTGGCCGCCGAAACGATTCTGCATCAAGCCGGGCATCCCGGCCTGTTCCTTGCCGCCGCCGGCTTCGCCCTGCTCTCCCTGGTTGTCCATCTACCGTTGACCGAAAGCCATATTCCGACAATGCACCGGAGCGGCCCGACGTTTTTCACCCTGCTCCGCCGTGGCAAATTCGTCATCATTGCTCTGCTCTCCCTGCTGTTCGGCCTCGGTCTGGCCGCCACCAGCAACTTTGTCGCGCCGCTGGCTGCCGAGCGTCACCTCGGCGTGATCTCCCCCTACTACCTCTGCTATTCGGCCGGAGCAATCGCCACCCGCTTCGTTGGAGGACGGCTGGCCGATCATTTCGGCGAGAACCGGCTGTTGCCCTGGGGAATCGGCATGTTTGTGGCCGGTCTGGCAATCCTGCCGGTGACTCACGGGACACTGTTGCTCAATCTGGCCGGCATCTTCGCCGGTGCCGGACACGGGCTGCTCTTTCCGATACTCAACACCCTGGCTGTGCGCGACGAACCGGGCGAGGTGCGTGGCAAGGTGACCGGTATCTTCACCGGCGGAATCGATACAGGGATCTTTGCCGGATCGTTGATGT
Organism: Desulfuromonadales bacterium; assembly: GCA_023701265.1. GTDB lineage: Bacteria > Desulfobacterota > Desulfuromonadia > Desulfuromonadales > BM103 > VAUL01. The sequence goes on from JAMPXI010000026.1 coordinate 2,920, forward strand.
TGGGTTATATTGGCGAATGGTTCGGCCTCCCGGCACTTTTCTGGGCAGCCAGTGCAGGGATGGCCGGCGGTTTGTTGCTGTTCGGCTTCGGCCCACCGAAATCCCGCAAAACAAGGTGATTGGCAACCGATGATTCCCGATTCCTCCTGGCGGTTCCACACCGCTGACTACCATACGCCTCCCCGGCCGGCCGACTGGCTGACGCGCACCTTCCCCTCGGTCCTCTTCTACCCGAGGATGGTCGGCATCGTCCTGCGCTGCAGCCGCCTGGCCCGCCAGGGGCGCTACGACGAGATCGCCTGGGCCCGCTCCAGCGACGATGTCGCCGGCTTCCTGGAATCCTCCGGCTGCCGGATTCACGCGACAGGGCTGGGCAATCTCTCCGCCATCGACCGGCCGTGCGTGTTCATCGGCAACCACATGAGCTCTTTGGAGGCCTTCGTCCTGCCGTCGATGATCGTTCCCCGCTGCGGCAATGCGACCTTCGTCGTCAAGCGCGGCCTGATCGAGTACCCGTTCTTCAAGCACGTCATGCTCAGCCGCAACCCGGTGGTGGTCGACCGCGTTAACCCCCGCGACGATCTCAAGGCGGTCCTGGAGCAGGGGGCCGAACGCCTCGCCGCCGGTTATTCGATCGTCATCTTCCCCCAGCACACCCGTTCGATCGAGTTCGATCCCGAGCAGTTCAACAGCATCGGCATCAAGCTTGCCGCCCGCACCGGCGCCCCAGTGGTCCCAGTGGCGCTGAAGACCTCGGCCTGGTCACCGGGAACGTTCCTCAAGGACTACGGCCCGATCATCCCTGCGCGACCGGTCCACTTCGCCTTTGGCGAGCCGTTCACGGTGGCCGGCAAGGGGAATGACGAACATCAACGGGTCGTCCGCTTCATCCAGGAACATCTGGCCACCTGGCAGTAACCTCCGGTCGCCTGGGGTGGGGAATGACCTCCGCCCCTTGCGTGCGTCAGCTGCCATTCCTATATTGATTTCAAGGAAGCGCCCGTAAAGGATCATCCATGGCAAAGGACTATTACGCCGTCCTCGGCGTCGAAAAAACCGCCAGTACGGAAGCCATCAAAAAAGCCTACCGCAAGCTGGCGGTGAAGTACCACCCGGACAAGAATCCTGGTGACAAAGCCGCCGAGGAGCGTTTCAAGGAGATCACCGAGGCTTACGCGGTCCTTTCCGATGTGGAGAAACGGCGTCAGTACGATCAGTTCGGCGAGGCCGGCTTCCACCAGCGCTTCAGCCAGGAAGACATCTTCCGTAACGTTGACGTCAACGACATCTTCCGTGAGTTCGGCATCGGCGGCGACGACCTGTTCAGCCAGTTGTTCGGCGGGCGAGGCGGAGGCTTTCGCGGCGGAGCCTTCCATGGCGGGAGGGCACAGCCCGTGCGGGGTCAGGATCTGTTGCTGCGGCTCGTCATCCCGTTCCGTCAGGCGATTCTTGGCGGGGAGCGTCAGATCGACCTGACCCGTCACGGCCATGTCGAACCAATCAAGGTGCGTATCCCGCCGGGGGTGGAGAACGGCCAGAAACTCCGCGTCGCCGGCAAGGGTGCGCCCTCGCCGGCCAACGGCCCGTCAGGCGACCTGTTGCTGGAGATCGAGGTCGGTGTCGATCCGGTTTTCACCCGTGATGGCAGCGATCTGAGTGTGACCGTCGAAGTGCCGTTCAGCGGCGCCTGCCTCGGCACCAGCGTCGAGGTACCGACCTTGGAAGGAAACAAGCGGGTCAAGGTGAAGCCGGGAACGAAGAGCGGCAACAGGATAAGGCTCAAAGGGTTCGGCGTGCCGGGGAATCCTGGAGGGGATCTCTATGCGGTGATCGCGGTAGCGGTGCCGGAAACGCTGACGGCAGAGCAGGAGAAATTGTTGATGAAGCTCCGCGACAGCGGATTGTAGGGTACTGACAGGCTGCTCAAAAATGCCCGGGGGCAGGGCGAGGAGCGAGGCGCACCCGAAGGTACGTCGCAGCAACGAAACCAAGGGCAACAACGCTGACGGGCGTTTTCCCTCGGCCAGAAGAACTAGAAGACTGAGGCAAGCCGGGCATAGGCTCGGCGCAATCGGTGGCTTTCCGAGAGGAGCACACCTTTGAGCAGCTTGACGCCGGTTCGCGGGTAAGCCTCGAGCAACGCTTCGAAATTTTCCTTGGCAAGCAGTACCAGCCCGCAATCTTCCAACGTCCGCGCCGTCGAAGTACGGGGGTGGTGGCTGAGAACGCTGCCGGCACCGATCACCGCACCGCGGCTGAATACCCCCACCACCACCTGTTTTCCGGGAAATTCGGTATTAACCTTGAGCTCGACCTTGCCGGAGATGATAAAGGCCAGGTAGTCGTCGGCATCCCCGGCTCGCCATACGTCTGAGCGGGCGGGGACCATGCGGCAGTTGAAATACGGGGTGATCTCCCCCATTTCGACATCCGAGAGAAAGCTGAAACAGCGCAACTCCGCCTTCATTCTCTCGCACAACGTCTGCTGGCAGTCGTCGGCGCGGCACTCACCTGTGCGTGAGGGCATCGGTCAGCCTAACCCTTCGTTCCCTTGGGAGGAGCTGCCCGCAATTCACGGATCTTCGCTTCCATCCGCGCGAACAACCCGGGATACCCCTCCTTGCGCACGATTTCACCGTAACTGCTGCGATAGTTCTTGATCAGGCTGACTTCCTCGATGATTACATCGTAGACGAACCAGCCGCCCTTTTCATGCACCAGCCGGTAGTTGATCGGGATGTCAACGTTGCCACTGTGGACGCTGGTATCGACCTCCGCCATATCGCCCTCGATCCGCTCGCCGCGATAACTCACGATTTCGCCGGAATACGCCTCGATGCGGCCGATATAGCTTGCTTCGAGAAGATCGGAAAAAAGTTCGACAAAGCGTGCTTGCTCCTGAGCCGAGGCATCTTTCCAGTGTTTGCCGAGGGTTCGCTGCGACATGGCGGCAAAGTCGAAACGGGCCCGGATCAACCGGCTCAGGGCCTCCCGCCGGGGCTGCCCGCTGATCGCCTTGTTGCGCAGCACCTCGAGCACCTGCTCGACCGTCTGCTGTACCTGTTCGCGTGGCGACGGCATGGCCAGCACCAGCGTCGCCAGCATCAGCAACCCTGATGCAATCAAGCAGGAACGTTTCAACAGTTGCATGACATCACCTTTCACGGGTTGGTCTCTTGCTCTTCGCTATTTATCGACCTTGGCCTGACGTTGCTGCATGAAGCCATTGCGCACGAACAGGTACGGATCGAGTGACTCGCGCTTGATCGCTTCATAAGTATCCTTGTCAAGGGACAGCCCATTGACCGTATCGAAGGTCTCCAGCCCGGCGACTTCGGCCGTCTCCATCTTGACATAGTACGGCGACGGGACCGGCGCCGTCAGGGAATCGGCGACCTGGCCGACGGCATCCCGGGCGTTGGTCGAGCCGAGCACCGGCAACACCAGATAGAACCCGGGCGGCGTCCCGTAATGACCGAGAGTCTGGCCGAAATCCTCAGGCGACGGCTCACGCGGCGCGTTGTTCCGCAGATCGAAAAGCCCGCCGATCCCCAGCGTGGAGTTGGCGCAGAACATCGTCAATTCATCGAGGGTGTTGGTTATCTTGAACTGCAGCAGGGAGTTGACGATGCGCACCGGTGCCGACAGGTTGCGAAAAAAATTGCCGAACGATTCACGCACCGGCACCGGGGTCACCGCGCGGTAGCCCTTGGCTACCGGTTTGAGTGCGTAAAAATACAGCTTGTCGTTGAACCAGAACATGCCGCGGTTAAACGGTTCGAGCGGATCCCAAACTTCCAACTCCTGTTCGTCGGAAGGAAGCTGGGTCCAGTCACGCTCGAGACCGGCGGTCGGTCCGGCGGGGACAGGTGTTTCTCCATCAGCGGCAGTAGCGGTGGCGAGGGTTGCCAGCAAAAACCAGACAGACAGCATGAGGCACGTCATTAGCCTTGAGCTTGACATGACAGGCTCCTGTTTTTCCGGTTGGTCGCGGAAAAAACCATCGGTCCACGAAAGGTCATTGTTTTTCAAATATATACTTGCTGACAAGTTCTTCAAGGTTGATCGCCGATTCGGTTTCGACGATCCGGCCACCGGGACCGATCAGCTTTTCGGCGCCGCCGGGGGATATGTCCACATAGCGGTCGCCGATGATCCCGGCCGTGCGGATCGAAGCGATGCTGTCTTCCTGCAGGTTGACCCCGCGCTCGATATCCAACTCCACTTTCGCCTCGTATTTCTCCGCATCGAACCTGATGGCCGAGACCTTGCCGACCCGTACCCCGGCGATTTCCACAATTGCCCCCGGCTTGAGCCCCGATACCGAACCGAAATTGGCCACGACCGAATAGGTCGGCGGACCGAACAGATTAACGTCGCCAAGCTTCACGGACAGCCAGGCAAAACAGAGAAACCCGGAAATCATAAACAAGCCTACCAATATTTCAAGATTCAGCTTGCGCATAAAAGCCGTTCTCCTCTTCGTCACTTGAATAGAGGTGCCCCATCGTTTCCACGACAAATGCCTTGATCAGCGGCTGCTCCGAGAGCTGGAACTCATCCGGGGGCATGCACCCCTGGATGATGCCTTCGTCCAGCAGGGCGACCTCGTCGGCCAGCTTGAAAATTTTCGGCACATCATGACTGACAATGACCGCCGTGTACCCGAGCTGCTGCTGGGACCGGTAGAAGAGCCGATAGATCTCGTTGCTCTTGTTTACATCGAGACCGGTCGTCGGCTCGTCAAAGAAGACGATCTTCGGATTGAGCACCACGGCCCGGGCCAATCCGACCCGCTTGCGCATGCCGCCGCTCAATTGTGCCGGGAACTTGTCGATGGCCTTCTCCATTTGCATCATCGCCAGTTTTTCCATGACGTTGGCCCGGATTGCACTTTCACTCTGCCCGGTCCGTTCCCGCAGTGGCAGCGCCACGTTGTCATAGACCGTCATCGAGTCGAAGAGCGCGGCATTCTGGAAAAGCACCCCGAAATCACGGCGGACTTCGTTCATCTCGCCGCGCCCGAGCTTGCCAAGATCCCGGCCGAAGACCTTGACCGTACCGCGATCCGGGCGGATCAAGCCAAGCATGTGCTTGATGATGACGCTTTTCCCTTGGCCGCTGGCCCCGACGATCACCAGCGTCCGCCCCTCGCGTACGGTCAGGTCGACACCCCGCAGCACCAGCTGTCGCCCGAAGCGCTTCTTGACCCCGAGCAGTTCGATGACGGCGGGAGGAAGGTTTTGAGATTCTGTCTCGGTCATGTTTGCCATGGTCGCCCAGCCCTCAAATCATGAGAGCGCTGATCAGGTAATCCCAGACCAGCACACTGACCGATGAGAGCACAACGGCATCGGTGGTCGTGCGACTGACCCCTTCGGCACCGAACCCGCCGGTTTGTTCGAGATGCAGGAAAAACCCCTTGCAGGTGCAGATCCAGACCAGCAGAAGCCCGAACACCAACGACTTGACCAGTCCCATTTCGACATCGGCCCAGACGACACTCGCATACATCCCCTGGAAGAAGGCTCCCTCGTTCACGCCGTAAAGGCCGACCCCCACCAGGTAACCGCCAAAAATGCCGACCACATCGAAGATCGCGGTGAGCAGCGGCAGTACCATGATCCCGGCCAGGAGTTTGGGGACGATCAGGTAGCGGTAGGGGTCGACCGCCATGCATTCGAGGGCGTCGATCTGTTCGGAATTGCGCATGATGCCGACTTCGGCGCACATTGCGGAACCGGCCCGGCCAATGACCATCAGCGCGGTCAGCACCGGGCCGAGTTCGCGGATCAGGCTGAGCGCCACAGCGGAACCGAGAAAACCTTCGGAACCGAACTTGCGCAGTGTGTAATACCCCTGCAGCCCGAGAACCATGCCGGTGAAAGCCCCGGTAAAGAGGATAACGAAAACCGAGCGGGCGCCGATGAAATGAATCTGGCGAACCACCGGGAAAAATTTGAACGATTTTCCGAATATGCTGGCAAGGGCCCTGACCAGGAACAACCCCATTCTCCCGGTAGATTCAAGGAACCAAAGGGTTTCGTAGCCGAGTTTTTCAACAAGATGGCGCATGATCATTAATTATTTTTCAATACAACAATGATCTGCAAGTGAAATCGGATAGATAACCAGAAAAAAGCAACAACGGCGGGATAAAATGAGAAAAATGCGGGCTTGGCCGCCCAGGTCGAATCAGCAGGGCATCTTATTGGCGGGGGTTCAGTACTGCAGATCGGGATCGTACATCATTGCCAGGCGACCGCGATTGGCCAGGCAAGGCATGCAGATCGTGCCGGCGTCGCCGTACTTCTCCAGGGCCAGAATGTGCCCGACCTCCACCGCAGGGTCGGCAAGCGAGACAGCGGCCGGGTCGAAGCCACTTCCACAGATCACACAATCAATCATCTCTATTAAACTCCTTCATACCTAAGAGCGCATCGGGGGAGATTTCGCCCAAGGACAGATTGTCTGAAGCGCAGCAAGTTTCTGTCCGCCGAAGAAAGCTCTCCCGGACAGCGCACCCCGAAGGTCAACTACCAGCTTTCTCCAGATGATTGCGCACCAGTCCGGCCAGCGCCTTGATGAAGTCAGCATGATCATTGAGTGACGGCGCCCGCTCGAAGCGCGGCAACCCGACCTTCTCGGCGTGCATCCGGTACTCGAAATCGATCTCCTGCAGCGTCTCGATATGGTCGGAGACGAAGGAGACCGGCACGATCAGCACCCCCGGCGCCCCGTCCGCCGCCAACCGGTCGATTTCATCGACGGTATCCGGCTCCATCCACTGCACCGGCCCGCTGCGACTCTGGAAGGCCAGCGCCCAGGGTTGCCATTCACCAACCCGTGCCATGACCCCCTTGACCGTCGCCTGCACGTGCTCCAGGTAGGGATCGCCGCGATCGATGAACTTCTGCGGCAGGGCGTGGGCTGAGAAAAGAATGGGCACCTCGTCGCGCACCATCTCGTGAAACTTCTCCAACCCCTCGCGCACCCGGTTGGCCAGGGCATCGAGATAGCCGGGCCAATCGTACCACGCGCGGACCACCGTATAGCGCAACTGCGGGTGATGCTTCTTCACCGCGCGGGCAAAATCATTGAGGCTGCTGCCGGTGGTGGCGTCGGTGTAGTGCGGGTAGAGGGAGAGCACCACCGCCTGCTCGATGCCGTCGGCGCGCATCCGCTTGACCGCCTCGTCGGCCCGCGGCACCCAGTAGCGCATTGCGACGTAGGGGCGTACCTGCGGGCCGAGTTCACGGGCGATCCCTTCGACCTGGCGGGTGGTCCACATCAGCTGCGGCGATTTGCCGCCGATCTGCGCGTAGTTGAGCCGCACCTTCGGCGCGCGCAGCACGCTGATCAGCGCCGCGAAGGGCTTTTGCAGCAAGGCCCCGGCCGGCAACTGGATTAAATCGCGATCGGAAAAGAGCTGATAGAGAAACGGGCGGACCGCACTCAGCGAGTCCGGTCCGCCCATGTTCAAGACAACGAGGCCGAGAGGTTTGTCAGGGTTCATAAACCACATTCACAACAGTCTATGATGACCGATGCCAGGCCGAGCAAAAATGCCCAGGTGCAAGGCGCCCGCTGGCTGAGGAGCGAGGCGTACCCAAAGGTACGTCGCAGCGACGAAGCCAAGGGCAACGCCGCAGATGGGCGTTTTTCATCGGCCCGACAGACGATGTACACATTCCACCATGAACTTCGCATTCTCCGGTGGCACGTTTGGCAGGATGCCGTGGCCGAGGTTGAAGATGTGGCCCGGGCGGCCGGCGTTCTCGTCAAGGATCCGCTTGACCTCGCGCTCGATGTGCGCATGCGGCGCATAGAGCACGGTCGGATCAAGGTTCCCCTGCACACCGATCTTCGGGCCGAGAATATCGCGCGCCTTGCCGAGGTTGACGTGCCAGTCGAGGCCGACCACGTCCGAGCCGGCGCGATTGACCAGGTCGAGCATCGTTCCGGCCCCCTTGACGAAGTGGATCACCGGCACGCTGCGGTCGAGGCCGTCAATCAGTTTCTTGGTGTAGGGAAGCACAAATTTCTCGTAATCGGTCGGGGAGACGATCCCTCCCCAGGTATCGAAAATCTGGATCGCCTGGGCACCGGCCTTGACCTGCGCATTGAGGTAGAGGCGGTCCATCTCGGTGATCTTGTCCATCAGCGCCGTGTAGACGTCAGGGGCGGCATACATCATCTTCTTGATGTGGGCGAAGTCCTTGCTCCCCTTCCCTTCCACCATGTAGCAGGCCAGGGTGAACGGCGCCCCGCCGAAGCCGATCAGCGGCACCCGTCCCTCGAAGGCGCGGCGCAGGATGCGGAGCGTCTCCATGACATACGGCACCCCCTCCTCGGGATCGGGGATGCGCAGGGCATCGACATCGGCCATGGAGCGCACCGGGCTCTCGAACACCGGCCCGGGAACAAAATCGAGCTTGAGTCCCATTGGCTCCACCGGGGTAAGGATGTCGGAGAAGAGGATCGCCGCATCGGCGCCGAGATAGTCGATCGGCTGGATCGTCACCTCGGCGGCCAATTCCGGGGTCTTGCACAGCTCGAGAAAGGTGCATTTGCTGCGCACCGCCATATACTGCGGCAGGTAGCGGCCGGCCTGGCGCATCAGCCAAACCGGGGTGAATTCGGTCGCCTCGCCGCGGCAGGCTTTCAAAAAGGGGTAGTCGGACATGTATGGCCTCCAAAAAGATCAATATGTGTGTAGGGGCGCAATTCATTGCGCCCGGGCGTGATAAATCACGCCCCTACGGTTTCGGCGCGTTCTCCGCCGCCTCTTTTTCCATCCGCTTCAGCGTCCGTCGCGGAATGTAGCTGCAGAACGGTTCCTCTTCCATGTAGTCGCCATAGACCGCGTCGGCCCGCGCCCGGCAGCCACCGCAGACGTTGATGAATTCGCACTCGCCGCATTTGCCCTTGTACTTCTTGAAGTCGCGCAGGTCGTTGAACACCTTGCTGTTGAACCACAGTTCCCTGAACGGCACCTGTTTGACGTTACCGACCGAGGAGTGGAAGTAGGAGCACGGCTTGAGGTTGCCGAAGCAGTCGATCAGGCAGATGGTCTGGGCGGCGATGCACCCCTTGCCGCCGCCGGTGGAGAAAGTCAGCGAGCGGCGCTGGAAGTCGACCCCTTCGCTCTTGGCCATCTGCGGCACCACCCGGTAATAGTGCGGCGCGCAGGTCGGGCGCATGAGGATATCGTCCTCCTGGCGCTCCTGGTGGAAGTGCCACTGCAGGATCTCCTCGTAGTCCTCCTTGGAGATCAGCTCGTTCATGATCTCCTCGCCGCGCCCGGTGGGGACGATCATGAACAGGTACCAGGCGGTGGCCCCCAGCCCCTTGGCAACCCGGAAGGTGTTGCCGATGTCGTGCTGGTTGCGTTTGGTGAAGGAGGAGTTGATCAGGAACTTGATGCCGTTGCGCTTGAGCGTGTCGGCGGCGCGCACCACCCCTTCGAAGGCGCCGGGACAGGCGCGAAAGTCGTCATGAACCTCGGCGGTGGACCCATCCAGCGACAGGGAGACCATCTTGATGTCGGCCTCTTTCATCTTCGCGCAGACATCATCGGTGATCAGCGTGCCGTTGGTGGCCATGCACATGCGCAGCCCCTTCGAGGTCCCGTATCTGGCGATATCGAAGATATCGGCGCGCAACAGCGGCTCGCCGCCGGAGAGGACCATCACCGGCTTGCTCACTTCACAGATGTCGTCGATCAGCTTGAACGCTTCCTCGGTGTTGAAATCGCCGATGGCGGCGTTCATGTCCGAGGAGCAGCGGCAGTGCACGCAGTTGAGGTTGCAGCGCTGGGTGGTCTCCCAGGCGATCCATTTGGGGATGAATTCGTTGTCTTTTTGAACTGTCATGACGGCTCCCTGAACACATCCAACTATAAAGTGAAATTCTATACACCAAGCTGTCAAGCAATGGCAAGAATTAAGGCTTATTTACAGGGTTTCCGCAAACGAACTCCTGCTTGACGCAAAGATGTTTACGGTCTCGCTGCATGGGCTATTTTTAATTGATTTCTATTGAATTAAATCTTATATATTAGACGAACCACCCGAAAGAGGAATTAATACTCTAACATGGTCGAAACTGCTTGCCTCACCTGTCTATCCTACCATATCCCCAAGGTGGAGGTGTCACATGCCGGTTCTTAGAATAAGCTTTGCGCTACTGATTTTGACCCTGGCCCTCGTACCCGTCTCGCACGCTGAAGACGGCTTATCAGGTTGTGTCTCATGCCACACTGACGAAGCCAGGATCAAAGCATTATACACGCCGACCGAAGCGCCCCCAAGCGAAGGCGAGGGCTGAGCGGGAGCGCCTCCGCCGGTCAGGGCGGAGCTCATGTACAAAGGGTTTTTGGTGGATCGCAACCTGTTGTCGACGGACCCCCACTTCTCCCAGGGATGCGGATTCTGCCATATGGGGGATGAAAAGGGTGCCAGCAAGGCGGATGCTCACCGTGGATTGGTAAAAAAGCCTTCCGACGATCTCAAGATATGCGGTCGCTGCCACGATCAGATCGCTGCGAACTACGGCAAGTCTTTGCACTATACCACAGCTGGTCTCAAGCACGGCATTCGGGGGCGTCTCTCCACAGCCGAGGAATCGCTTTTCAACGAAAAGGTTTTCCCGAAATCCTGTAACAACTGCCATGCCACCTGCGGGGACTGCCATGTAAAGAGTCCAACGATCGGCGGCGTCAATCCAGGTTTGATCCAGCAACACCAATTTGTCAAACGTAACGAAGGCAAAACCTGCGCCCTCTGTCATGGCGGCAGAGTTTATCCGGAATTCACCGGGGAATATGGGGGGACCCCTGACGTTCATTATCAGAAAGGGATGACCTGCATCGACTGCCACACCCGGAAGGAGGCCCACGGTGATGGCTCGACCGTTACCTCTCGCAAGCAGGTGGCAGACCGTCCGGCTTGCCTCGGCTGCCATCCGCGAGGGTCGGACAAGAGCGACAAGTCAAGGGCAGCCCATGACCAGCACGCCGGCAAACTGAGCTGCGTCGCCTGTCACGCGGCCGGCCAGTACCGCAATTGTTACGATTGCCATTTGGGGGCGGGGGCCACGGCCAAACCCGGCTTCATCCTCGGCCTTGATCCCCGGGAGCGCAAGCTGGTCACCACCCTGCGCGTGATCCCGACAGTTCGGGACACCTTCAGCAAGGCCGGAGTTGCCATGGAAAACTATGACGCACTCCCCAACTATTGGGATACCGTCCCGCACATGATCAAGAAGAGAACCGACCGGACCCGTTCCTGTGAAGTCTGCCACACGGAGAGACAAGGCTTTCTATCCAAGGAAACCTTGCTCAAAGGTGGTTCAAAGGCCAACGAGGGGCTGATCAGAATGCCCCCCCAACTTCCCTAGGAGGAGTCGATGAAAAGAATCGCCCTACTGTTCCTGATTCTACAATGCGCCCTTTGCAGCGCGGCACTGGCCATCGACCTGCCACCGGTCATCACGACCGACTGGCTGGAGAAAAATCTCGCCACCTCCGAGATAAGAGTTATCGACATCAGAAAGCTCGAGGAATACAAAGAGGGGCACGTTGCCAGCGCCGTCAATGCTTTTTACGGCAGTTGGGCGGTAAAACGGGACAATCTCGACAACCAGCTCCCCGAAACCGAGGATCTGCAGGACGTATTGCTTGCGGCAGGAATCGGCGGGCAAACTCCCGTGGTGATCATCGGCAAGGTGGATACGGTCGCCGACCAAGTCAACAATACCCGGATCGCATGGACTCTGCGTTATGCGGGAGTGGAACGGGTCGCCATCCTCGATGGCGGCATGAATAAATGGTTGGCCGAGAAAAAACCCGTTTCTATCGAACCTGTCAAGGCGACGGCCGCAATGGGTGAGCTCAAACCAAATCCGCAGTTCCTGGCTACCAAGCGCGACGTCACGAATGCCCTCGGCAAGGCAACGGTTGTCGACACTAGGACACCGGATTTCTTTTTTGGAGTTGCTAAGCTCGACTTCGTGCAGAGAGCAGGGCACCTTCCCCTCGCGGTCAACCTTCCCTCTGCCTGGATTTTCACCAAGGAAGGAACTCTTCGCAACAACGACGAACTTAAGGCCATGGCAACCGGAGTGGTTGGCACCGACACAGCGAAAGAGATCATCGTCTACTGCGACACCGGACGACTTGCTTCTGGCTGGTGGTTTGTTCTCACACAAATGCTCGGCTTCCAGAAGGTTCGCATGTACGATGGGTCCACCCAGGAATGGGCTGCCGATCCTGACTCGCCCATGGTCCGCTTCAGCTGGGATTGACGCGGGGACCCGCGGTTAAAACAGCACTGACACTGTCTCGGTTCATTGAAAAACCCCACTTTTCGAAGTGGGGTTTTTCAATTCGACCTCTGCTTTAAGGATCAGCGCCCCTGGCGCGCCAACAGTTCGGTGAGAACCTTGCTGTCCTGGCAGTAGTGCAGGGCGGTGTCGCGGGTGATCTTGCCGCTGCGCACCAGTTGGGCCAGGTGAGCGTCCAGAGAGGTGAACTCCTCGGTGCCGCTCTGCAACTGGGCGCGGATGTGGTGTTCCTTTCCCTCGCGAAGCATGTTGGCGACCCGGTAGCTGTTGGCCAGCTTTTCAAAGGCCAGCATGCGCCCCTGTCCGTCTTTGCGTTCGACCAGCCGTTGATTGAGCACCAGCAGCAGGTTGTCGGCCAGCTGCACCCGGACCTGCTGCTGACTCTCGGCGGGAAAGACATCAACGATGCGGTTGATCGCCATAACCGCGTTGTTGGCGTGCATGCTGCTCATCACCAGGTGCCCGGTGTCGGCCGCCTCCAGGGCGATGGCGATGCTCTCGCGGTCGCGCATCTCGCCGATCATGATCACGTCCGGCGCCTCGCGGAACACGTGACGCAACCCCTCATGGAAACTGCGCGTGTCAAGCCCGACCTCGCGCTGGTTGACATTGCTCTCTTTATGCCGGTGCAGGTATTCGATCGGGTCTTCGATAGTGATGATGTTGCGCCGCCGCTTGGAGTTGATGACATCGACCATCGCTGCCAGCGTGGTGGTCTTGCCGTGGCCGTTGGGGCCGGTCACCAGGATCAGTCCCTGCGACTTCAGGGCAAACCCCTCCAGCCATTCAGGAAGGCCCAGCGCGGGGATGGACGGAATTTCCTCGATGATGTGGCGGACGGCGATGGAGATGCTGCTGCGCTGACGGTAGACATTGATGCGAAAGCGTCCGAATTCTGGGCGGGTGATGGCAAAATCGAGGGCCTTATCCTGGCAGAACTGCGACCACTGTGCGTCGGTCATCAGATCCTGGGCGTATTTGGTGGTCTGTTGCGGAGTAAGAAATGGGCAGTCGAGACGCACCACCTCATTGTGTTGCTTGATGCTCGGTGGCGCGCCGGGGACCAGCAGCAGGTCCGATGCGTGAGACTGCGCCAGGGTGCCGCATAACGCCCAGATGCCTGGATAGTTTTCCGTTTTGGAGGGATTCGCCGATGGTGCCGGTTGCGCGGTGGACGGCATTGCAGCCTCCCGGGAAGAAGATCCGGCCGCGGGCAGCAGCCGTATTGCCCTTTTTAACAGGCTGTCGGCTTTTTGCCAAGCAAACACGACAAAAAAGCCGGGCGGCCAATCGGCCGCCCGGCAATAAACGGATCTGATACCGGGAGAAAATCTGCTCAGCCGTTGCTCACCCCGGCCTGGGCGCCGAACAGTTCGGCGAAAACCTCGGCCACGGTCTCGATCCGCTCGGCCTTCCAGGCGTTGGTGCCGCAGAAGATCAGCCCGGTCTCAACGTCGCCGCGTTGCGCGCGGTCAAGGGCGTGGACGATGCAGAAACGCTCCTGCTCGGTTTTGTAGGTGCACTTCTTCAGGCAGCCGGTCGGGCAACCCGGCGTCATCTGCAGATCGCGGGCACGGATCGCATCGAGGTTGCCCACCAGGGCGCGGCCGGGGAGGCCGGCCGGGCTCATGATCAAGCCGATGTCCTCCTTGCGGCAATTGATGTAGGCCTGCTTGAACTCCGGGGCGGCATCACACTCCTTGGTGCAGACAAAGCGACTGGCCATCTGCACACCGTCAGCACCTTGAGCGAGAGCATATTCAAGATCGGCACGATCCCAGATGCCGCCGGCGGCAATCACCGGGATGTCGACACCGAACTCTTCGCGAAAATAGGCCTTCACCCCACGCACCGTGGCATACTGGTCGTACTGACCGGTGCCGATATTTTCCAACTTCTCGCCAAGATGGCCGCCGGCAGTATCCGGATCCTCGACCACAATGGCGTCAGGGAATCGATCATAACTTTTTTTCCATTTGCGGCCGACCAGCTCGGCAGCCTTCACCGACGAGGCGATCGGCACCAGCGCCACATCCGGCCAGTCGGCGGTCAATTCCGGCAGGTTAAGGGGCAGACCGGCACCGCTGACAATCACCTTCGCCCCCCCCTCGCAGGAGGCCCGCACCAGGTCGGCATAGTCGGTCAGGGCCACCATGCAGTTGGTGCCGATGACCCCGTGCGGCGCGATTTTGTAGGCTTTTTTCAGCTCATCCTTGAGGGCCAGCGGGTCGGCGCTAAAATAGTTATTGCCATCGTAGCGTGGCGTGTTGAGGCCGAGCCCGGCCGTCGCCACCAGTCCGACCCCGCCGCAGCGGGCAACGTGACCGGCGAGGCTGCCGCCGGAGATACGCACGCCCATGCCTCCCTGAATAAGCGGGTAGGGAACTTCGTGCTTGCCGATTTTCATTCGTTTGCTCCCGTCGATGTCGACAGATGTCCGGCTTTAATGCCATGCATTGAACCCAATCCTAGCAGAGTCGGCCAAAGAGGAATGTAATAGTTGTGTAAAAACCGCGGCCTTTCCCTCTTGCCGCCCGCCTGTCGAGGTGTTAAACAAGGGAAATGCGCTGGTTTCGTTCCCTGATCAATCCCCTGTTTGTCTTCATCGGCATCCAGCTTGCCTGGATCATTGTCGTGGCGGGCTGGCTCTATTGGTTCCTCGGCAGCCACCGCCAGCTACGGGCACTGGCGGAAAAGTACAGCCCTGAGTTGCTCGCCGGTGGCCCTGACTGGGTGATCCTGGTCGAAGGGTTGGTGTTGCTGGTAGCGATCCTCGCCGGGGTTTACGTCATCTTCCTCTTCTGGTCGCGACAGGCGGCACTGATGCGCGAGCAGAAGCTGTTCATCTCCCAGGTGACGCACGAGCTGAAATCGCCGCTGGCCTCGCTGCAACTGCACATTGAGACGATCCGCCGGCATCAGCCCCCGCCCGAGCGGATGGCCGGCTTCCTCGAAACCATGATGGGCGATGCTGCCCGCCTCAACGGCCTGATCGACAATCTGTTGTCGGCCAGTCGGGTGGAGCAGAAAAACTGGGCTCTGTATCCGCAGCAGACGGACTTTTCCGCCTTTGTCGAAAGATACTTCCGCTCTCGTCAATTCACCCTGCCACGGGCCGGCAAACTGACGCTGGAGGTCGAACCCGGCCTGCATGCGATGATCGACCGCGACGCCATGGAGACCGTCTTCCGCAATCTGCTGGAGAATGCCATCCTCTATTCCGACGGGCCACCGGAGATCACCGTGCGCCTGTACGGCAAGGGCGAACGCTGCCTGCTCGATGTCGCCGACCGGGGACGTGGTATCGATGCCCGTGACCAACGCAAGATTTTCAAGATGTTCTACCGGGTCCGGCGTAAAGACGAGAATATCCGTGGTTCCGGACTGGGGCTTTTTATCGTCCGTGCCAACATCGAGCAGCACGGCGGCCAGATCAGCGTCGAGAGCGCCGGCGCCGGCAAGGGGACGACCTTCAAGATCGTCCTGCCGCGCTGTCAGTCCACTGCTTCCGGAGAAGACGTATGAATCGCCCGCACCTCCTTCTGGTCGAAGACGAAACCAACATCGCCCAGGCCCTGCTCTTCAACCTGGAACTGGAAGGCTACCGGGTGACTCATGTCACCACCGGCGCGGAGGCGCTGTCCAGCTTTGCCGGCGAGCCCTGCAACCTGGTGATCCTCGACCTGATGCTGCCGGACAGCAACGGCATCGACATCTGCCGACAGATGCGGCGCCAGGACAAGCGCCTGCCGATCCTGATCCTGACCGCTCTCGGGGAGGAAAAGCATCGCGTTAACGGCCTGGATGCCGGGGCTGACGATTATTTGACCAAACCATTCAGTCTTGGCGAGTTCCTACTGCGGGTCAAGGGGATGCTGCGCCGTTCGCAATGGTACCAGCCTACCCAGGCCGGAGAAATCGCTGCCTTCGGCGCCAACCGCGTCAACCTCGCGGAACTCGCTGCCGAGACGCCGCGCGGGCCAGTGACCCTGACCGAGCTCGAAGGGCGGATGCTGGCGGCGTTCCTTGCCGCCGAGGGGCGCGTGCTGACCCGCTCGGAACTCCTCGAACAGGTCTGGGGGATGGCGGCCGATACCGAGACCCGCACCCTCGACAACTTTGTGGTCCGCCTGCGCAAGCATTTCGAAGTCGACCCAGCCAATCCCCGGCATTTCCAGACCGTGCGCGGTCGCGGCTACCGGTTTGTGCGCGAACCGGATGGGGAGTGACCCTGTTCAACCAATTAAACACCTCCCTTTTCCAGCATATCCGCGCCTCGGCGTTAAATTGATTAGACTGTTTGCATTGCTGCCATTCAACGGCTATAAAAGACCTTTCAACCCATACTAATTCACTCTTGAAAATAGGAGGATGACGATGAAAGCTGTGCTGATGGATGGTTTTGGCGGCCTGGACGTGATGAAGGTCGGCGAAGTCGAAGTTCCCAAGCCTGGCGAGGGCCAGGTACTGGTCAAGGTGGCGGCGACCACCATCAACCGTCCTGACCTGGTGCAGCGCGAAGGGAAATATCCGCCGCCGCCGGGCGACTCGGACATCCTCGGGCTGGAAGTGTCCGGCGTCATTGCCGAACTTGGTCCGGGCGTGAGCGACTGGAAAGTCGGCGACCGGGTGATCTCCCTGGTCGGCGGCGGCGCCTATGCCGAATTTGCCGTGGCCTACGCCAGCCATCTGATGCGCATCCCCGACAGCATGAGCTTTAGCGAGGCGGCCTGCGTCTGCGAATCGTACATTACCGCCTTCCTCAATGTCTTCATGATCGGCGGACTTAAGGACGGCAACACCGTCATCCTGCACGGCGGTGGCGGCGGGGTGAACACCGCCGCAATCCAGCTATGCAAGGCGCTCACCCCCAACGTGAAAATCATCGTCACCGCCCACCCTTCGAAGATCGAGCGAGTGAAACAGCTGGGAGCCGACCTGGTGATCGATTTCACCACCACCCCGGACTTTTCCGAGGCAGTCAAGGAGTTCACTAGCAAAAAGGGGGTCGACGTCATCCTCGACCATGTCGGCGCCAAGTACCTGGCGCCGAACATGAACTCGCTGGGCTATGCCGGACGCCTGGTGCTCATCGGCGTGATCAGCGGCATCAAGGCCGAGTTGAACCTGGCGTTGATGATGGTCAAACGCCAACAGATCATCGGTTCGGTACTGCGCTCGCGGCCGGTCAAGGACAAGGCGGCGATCGTCGCCGAGTTCACCAAGACCGCCCTGCCGAAGTTCGCCGACCGCAGCATCGTGCCGATCATCGAGAAATCGTTCCCGATCGACCAGGTCGTGGATGCGCACCGGATGATGGAAGAGGACCAGCATTTCGGCAAGATCGTGCTGCAGATCGCCGACATTTAGCTGCAGGGTTCCTCGGCCGATCAAAAATGCCCAGGTGCCAGGCGCCAGAAATCCGTAGGGGCAGACCCATGTGTCTGCCCAAGCCAGGGCGGACACGTGGGTCCGCCCCTGCAACCGCCACCATGCCGAAGATCAAGGTCAACGCCGCAGATGGGCGTTTTTCAGCGGCCGCCTGATGCGCCAGGATTGTCCGGACAATATCGTCCTGGTCGGCATGCCGGGGGCGGGCAAAAGCAGCATCGGTGTATTGTTGGCCAAGCGGCTCGGCTACCAGTTCATCGACACCGACCTGCTCATGCAGGGGGAGGCCCATTGCCGACTGCAGCAGATCATCGCCCATCATGGTCTCGCCGCCTTCAGGGATCTTGAGGAACGCGTGGTCTGCAAACTGGCACCGCACCGCACGGTGATCGCCACCGGCGGTTCGGTGGTCTACAGCAATGCGGCGATGGCTCATCTGCAGCAGATCGGCCGACTGGTCTATCTCGACCTGCCGCTGGAGGATCTGCAGCGGCGAGTGCGCAACATGGACAGCCGGGGCCTGGTGATCGATCCGAACGAGACCTTTGCCGATCTGTACGCCCGGCGGACGCCGCTGTACCGGCAATACGCCGAAATGACCATCCCCTGCGGCGGACGCAATCAGGAAGAAATCGCCGCTGCCATCGAGGGGGCGTTGTGCGGGAACACTGGGTGAACTGTTTTTTTGCCATTATAGAAAGAGAAGACCTCGGTTTCGGCCGGCGGGCAAGGCGACCAGGAGGGGCCGACGCAGGCGTACCGGAGGTACGTCGAGGAGCGCCCCCACGCAGCCAACGCTGCCCCCCGGTCGAAGGTGAGGTCGTCAGCTGAAATGTCATACGGACGTTATTTTCCTACAGGGCAGAAAACCTTTCTCAAGCGCGTCTTTGCCAAGGACGAGCAAATCGCCCTGGACACCATCACCGGCTATGTGACCGGAACCGGGGCGAACCATGTCGATTTTTCGCTCCCCTACGGATCGGACGCTGCCGACGACTACCCCTTCGAGCCAGGGATGCGCTTCGAACTGCTCTGCGACAACAAGGGGATGGGGCTGCGGCTGCAGGCCAGTTTCATGGAGCGATTGAGCCATCGGGATATCCGCATGCAGTTCGAGGGGAATCTCGAATTCATCTCCCGCCGGCAGTTTCGCCGGGTCGATGTCACGGCCTGGGTTGGCCTCAAGCGTGGCGACGGGCACCTTGCCGACATGCGCAAGGCGTGGGAGGAAAGCCTGAAGCAGCTGCAGGCCGGGGTGTCGGCCGCCCAGCTCACCGAGTTTCAGAAGTACCCGATCAACCTTGCCGGTGGCGGCATGCGCCTGCCGGTCAAGGCTCCGGTCAGGATCGCGGAGCTGTTCCTGGTCTACCTCTCGATTGGCGACAAGGGAGGGATCATCTGCGCAATGGCCGAGGTGATCTGGGCCGGCGAAGCGGAAACAGACGGTACGCAACCGGCCGGCCTGCGTTTTCTCAACATTCTCGAACACGATCAGACCCGCATCGACAAGGTCGTCAGCGAGTTGATCAAGCGCCTGGACCAGGCCGGGAGCTGACCATGCGCTCGATGTCCCGGGGCGCCCTGGCGCTGCTGCTCCTGGCAATCACCGGCTGTGCCGGCCCCCGTTATGGCCTCGACACCTGTCTCTCCGCCGACACTGAAGACGCGGTCGGCGAGGAAACCGCTCACTCCCTGCGCTACCGGATCCGTACCGATGCCGGCAAGCCTGCCGCCCTTGAGGTCAGTCGCTTCATGGAGAGGGCGGCGGCCTTATGGACGCCTCTGCTCGGGGTCCCAAATCCTGTCTCCCTGCCGCTCGAAGTTCGATTGCACCGTGATCGTTCCGATTTGGAAAAGGTTTTGTCCAGCCAAAAGCTGTCCCCCCGGGCCACCGGCCTCTACCTGCCGACCCCTGCTCCGGCGATACACGTCGCCTGTCAGGGCGATGAACCCGGTCACCCCTATCGAACCCTGCTGCACGAGGGAACCCACCAGTTCATCCACCTGGGTGCCGGCTACCGCGAGCCCGGACGACCCCCGACAACACCGCCGCGCCTCGCCCTCCCCCTATGGCTCAGCGAAGGGCTCGCCAGCTACTACGAAGCCGCCTTCATCACCCCGGACCTGTTCCAACCCGGGCGGCCCGACCCCGAGCGCCTGGCAGAGCTGCAGACCGCTCTGCGCACCGGCAAGGTGCCACCCCTCGGACAGATACTCACCAGGCGTTATGGCGAGCCGTTCACATCCCTCGATTATGCCGTCGCCTGGGGATTGGTCTACGCACTCATGCAGGAATCGCCGCCACCGTGGGCGGCTGGTGGCCGGGAGTGGCTGAAGGCACTGCTCGACGAGGGACGCCGCGGTTGGCCCGGGGCCAATGTGGCGGTGCGGTCGTCTCCGGATTACGACCCCTGGTGGGGGTTGGTCACATCGACCGTACAAGCCTCTTTCGAACGGTTCGTCGATGAACGCGCGCTGACAATCCCGGAGTGGGAAACCGCCTGGCGCAAGTGGCTGCTGGCACATCCGTAAATTTTTTCAGTTCAATCAACCGGACCAAGTTCCGGACTTTTTCAATTAACACTATCGATCGAACGACCAGGAGCTTATCTCATGTCATTGCTCTGCCGTTTATTGCTCATCCCACTGCTTATAATCCTCCCGTGTTCCGGCCAGGCAGCGGAGCCTGTCAAAAGCCAGGGGTTCCGCGCCTTTACCAGCGAGATTTCCTGCGAAGCCGCAGTAAAAAGTCTGGACAAGAAGGAAGGGTTGAGTGATTTCGCCCTGTTGGTCAGCGCCTTCATCACCGGCACCAACTACGTCAAGAGGCGCGATTCCAAGGCCGACCTGAAGAGTATGATGATGCTCACCGAAAAGTACTGTCGCGACAATCCCAATCAGCCGGTGACCACCGCGCTGATCGTTCTCGACAAAGCCATCGACCAGCGTATCACCCAAGAGAAGAAAACCGGCACCGCCAAACCGGCCGCGCTGCCTGCTGTCAAACCGAAGTAACCGACACCTGCTTCCTCTGAACAGCAAAGGCCGCTGCCTGTTGGCAGCGGCCTTTGCTTCGCGATCGCAACTTCCCTTTCAAGGTGCCGGTTCTTCCGCCGGCAGCAGCACCCACATCTTCAACGGCTGTTTCATCCGTCCGGCCTGAGCGCCGGCCGTATCGCCCATCCCCCAGAAGAAGTCGGCCCGGACCGGTCCCTTGATCGCTCCGCCGGTGTCCTGCGCCATCATCAGGCGGGACAGCGGCCGGTCGCTGTCCGGCCAGGTCGTCGCCACGAAAACCGGGGCACCGAGCGGCGTGTAGCGCGAGTCGACCGCCAGGCTCCGCCCCGACGTGAGCGGCACGCCGAGAGCCCCGGGGGGACTGTCGGCATCTCCCGGCAGTTCGCGGAAGAAGACATAGCTCGGGTTGGTGTTGAGCAGTTCGTTGACCTGGGCGGGGTTTTCGCGGGCCCACGCCTTGATGTTCTGCATCGACATCTTCTCGCGCGGCATGATCCCCCGGTCGAGCAGCCACTTGCTGACCGAGCGGTAGGGATGACCGTTCTGCTCGGCGTAGTTGACCATCACCCGGCTGCCGTCTTCGAAGAGGATGCGGCCGGATCCCTGGATCTGCAGGAAGAACAGTTCCACCGGATCGTCCACCCAGAACAGTTCCTGACCGGTCAGCGGCCGGCCGTCCCCTTCGATGGCCGCGCGGTCCCAGTAGGGGCGCACCCGCTGTTCATCAAGGCGGCCGCGCAGCCGGTAGCTGCCAAGTTCCGGATAGACCTCGCGCAGATCGACCACCAGCAGGTCATCGGGACGCCGGTAGAGGGGATAGGGGTAGGCAGGAGCCGGCTGACGGCTGCCGCGCAGATCGGGAACGTAGTAGCCGGTGGCAAGGCCAATCCGGTCGTCATCGGGCTTGCGCAACTGGTGAGGGACGAAACGGCGCTCGAAAAAAGCCCGGACCGCCGGCTCGGAAAGGGGATCGAGCGTCTCGGCCTCAAGGCAGGCGGCCTGCCATTGCGGACGCAGACGCAACGGCCCACAGCTTTTCAGAAAGGCATTCAGAGCCAGACTGGGGTCATCATCACGCCAGCCCTCAACCTCACTCCAAGTTGCCGGTACCAGCGCGGAGGGGGGCGGCGGCTCCGGCTTGGCCGGAGCCGGAGTCAGCTTCTCGACCACATCCGGCAGCCCCATGTCGGCGACCGGCGGCGCGGGCGGAGGACACGGGGGAGGACACTCCGGACAATGTGGCCAGAGCGACCAGGAGCAGGCCGCGAGCGGCAACCAGGCCAGACCGATAACCAGGAGTTTTACTGTACGTATCAGCATAGTCGACACCTTAACGATTTTCCCGAAAACCGTCAAACCCACCCTGCGGAAAAAAGGCCGTTAAAAAACGTCCCTTCACATCATATCCAGCGGATCGACATCTACCGTCAGGGCCACTCCGCCCGGGAGACGGCAACCGGCAATCACCAGATCCAACAGCCGCCGCAGCGGCGGGCGCTGGCCGGCCTTGAGCAGGATCTGCACCCGGCTGCGGCCGCGCAGTTTCTGCAGCAGACAGGGCGCCGGCCCAAGCACTTCGACCTCGCCGCGGTCCCGGGTCAGGCTGACCGCCAGACGACCGGCAGTGTCGGCAACCTGCCTGGCGTCATTCCCCGAAAAGACCAGGTTGACCAGATGCCCGAAAGGTGGGTAGCCAAGCGCCTGGCGCTGCGGCAGTTCGACGGCGGCAAAGCCGTGATAGTCATGGCGGGCGACAAATTCGAGGGCATAATGATCGGGCGACCAGGTCTGGATCAGGACCTTCCCCGGCCGTTCGCCGCGCCCGGCCCGCCCGGCCGCCTGGCTGAGCAGGGCAAAGACCCGTTCGGCGCTGCGAAAATCGGGAAGATTGAGGGCGCTGTCGGCATTGACCACGCCGACCAGGGTGACCGCGCTGAAATCGTGACCCTTGGCGATCATCTGGGTGCCGATGAGAATATCGAAGGCGCCGGATTCCATGCCGCTCACCAAGCGCCCATGAGCGCCCTTGCGGGTGGTGGTGTCGCGGTCCATGCGGGCAATGCGCGCCTCCGGAAAGATTTCCGCCAGAGTTTCTTCTAGGCGCTCCGTTCCCGCCCCTTCAGGGAGAAATTGCGTGCCGTTGCAGCGCGGGCAGGTGTCAGGCGGTCTCTGGCGGAAATCGCAGTAGTGACAGCGCACGGCCCGCTCGACCCGGGAATAGGTCAGGGTAATCTCGCAGTTCGGGCAGCGGCAGGTGGCTCCGCACTCGCGGCAGAGCAGGAACGGCGCATACCCGCGCCGGTTGAGCAGCAGCAGCGATTGCTCGCCGGCGGCCAGCGTTGCGGCCAGAGCCTCAACAAGCGGTGGGCTGAGGACTCCGACAGCGGGGAAATCGCCGAGATTGATCACCTCTACGGCGGGAAGCGGCCGGCCGGCCACGCGGCCCGGCAGCTCCAGAGAGGTCAGTTGTCCGTCGCGAGCGCGCTGATAGGTCGTCAACGCCGGGGTGGCACTGCCGAGCAGCACGGTCGCCTCCGCCATCTGCCCGCGCAGCAGGGCCAGGTCGCGGGCGTGGTAGCGGAAGCCCTCCCCCTGCTTGTAGCTGGCGTCGTGCTCTTCGTCGATGATGATCAGGCCGAGCCGGGCGAGGGGTGCAAAGACGGCCGAACGCACGCCGATGACTACGTCGATGTCGCCGCGCGCCGCGGCGCGCCAGGCATCGTAGCGTTCGCCTTCGCCCAAACCGGAATGCAGTACCGCCAAACGGACCGGCCGGTCGTGGAACCAGCCGCGGAAGCGGGCCACCAGTTGCGGAGTCAGGCCAATTTCCGGGACCAGCACCAGCGCCTGCCGACCGCGGGCCAGTACTGCAGCGATGGCCCGCAAATAGACCTCGGTCTTGCCGCTGCCGGTCACACCGTGCAACAGGAACGGGGCAAACCCCCCATTGGCAACCGCATGGCCAATCTTTTCCAGCGCCTGTTCCTGGGCGGAATCGAGTTGAACTTCGGCAGTTGGACTCACCGGCGCGGCGACCAGCGGGTCACGGCTGCGTTCGACCTCCTCGACCGTCAAAAAGCCCTGCTCGACCAGACGGTGCAAGGCCGCATGCGGCGCGGCGAAGCTGGTGCGCAGTTCCCCCAGCGGAGCACGACCGGCAGCCCTGATGACCGCAAGCAGGGCCCGCTGCAACGATCCCGAAGGTTCCCCGGTCATCGCCCCGGGGCGATAACAGCGTTCGCGGAGCACGACCGGCTGGTTGCCACGGCCGGAAAGTCCGGCCGGCAAGGCAGTGCGTAC
>JAMPXI010000149.1 GCA_023701265.1 Desulfuromonadales bacterium
CCGGCGCGAATCTCGAACGCTTCCAGGCCGGGATCAATTTCCTCCTGACAAATGAACACTCCGAACGGTTCGTCGGTGCGCACAAGGGAGGCGAACACGTTGCGCTCGTAGACGATATTGCTGCGCAGCATGCAGTGGATCACGTAGGGGGGGACCACCGGGGTTTCCCGGGTGAAGAACAGACCTGTGCCCGGGATCCGTCCACGCTGGTAGATCTGCCGGTAGCTGGTCAGGAAAGTTTCCAGATCAAGGGGCTTGAGTGCCTGGTAGAGGGCACGCTGCCCCTTGGTCCAGAGCAGAATAGTGCACAGCGGGATTGCACCCAGCACCAGCGACCAGTAGCCGCCGTGGGGGAATTTGTTGAGGTTGGCCGTGAGAAAAACAAAATCCACCAGGGTGACGAACAAGGCGATCGGCACCTTCCACTTCCTGGTGGTGCGGGCGAAGATCATGGTCATCATTATCCCGGTGATCGCCATGGTGCCGGTGACGGCCAGCCCGTAGGCAGCGGCCAGGTTCTCGGAACGCTTAAAGAGCAGCATGATGAAGATAACCAGCGCCAGCAACAGCCAGTTGATCGAGCCAATGTAAATCTGCGATTTGAGATGGGTCGAGGTGTAGCTGACCCGCAACAGCGGCAGGATGCGAGTGGTAATCCCCTGGTAGACGATGGAGTAGACCCCGCTGATTAGTGCCTGCGATGCGATGACCGTGGCCAGGATGGTGAGAATCAGAAACGGCACGTAGATCCAGGACGCCTCCCACTGCACCATGCCGAACAGGATGTTCTCCGCGTCCGGGTGGATGATGAGGTAGGCCCCCTGACCAAGGTAGTTGATCACCAGGGCGACAAAGACGAAGTACCAGGCGCGGACGATTGGTTTGCGCCCGAGATGGCCCATGTCGGCGTAGAGCGCCTCGCCGCCGGTGGCGCAGAGGATCACCTCGGAGAGGACGAAGAAGCCGGGCAGGCCATTGCTGGCCAGAAAATGAATGCCATACCAGGGGCTGAGCGCTTTGAGCACTTCAGGGTGGGCGGCAACGGAAATCCCGCCGGAGACGGTCAGAGCCAGGAACCAGAGGACCATCAGCGGGCCGAAGATGCGGGCCACCTTGTCGGTCCCCTTGAACTGGAAGATGAACAGGCCAATGGCGATGGCTACGGCAATGGCAACCACCACGGCCTGGGGCAGCGCTTCGAGCCCCGGGATCAGGTGCATCCCCTCCACCGCCGAGAGGATCGAGATGGCCGGGGTGATGACGCCGTCACCGAGCAGCAGCGACACGCCGATGTAGGAGAGAAAGGTCACGAAGGCCAGCTGTCGGCCCGGCTTGAGCATCCGCACCAGGATCTCGCGCAGGACGATGGTCCCCCCTTCACCCTTGCGGCCGAGGCTCATCGCCAGCCAGGCATATTCCATGCTGACCAGGATGGTCAGGGTCCAGACGATCAGGGAGAGGATGCCGTAGACATTTTCTGTTGTCGGCTTGGTAAAGGCGACAATGACCGTGAGGGTATAGATCGGGCTGGTCCCGATATCGCCGAACACCAGGCCCATTGATTTGATGATGCCGCCCCAGAAGGAGGCTGTCCTGCGATGATGGTCGGGGGCTGCGACAGAGGACTTGACTGTCAAGGAGGGATCTTCTGCGGGGCGTTGATCGTTTGAAGACATGGGTGGCCTCCTGGCCGCAATGAGTATTGCTGCCGCCGGGATGCGCACTGGAAGAGACAAAAAAACGACGCCGGCAAGAGACCGGCGTCATGATGGCGCTGTCGGTTGCCCTTCCAAATGCCTACGAGGTTAGCTGACGGGCTCGGGCTTGAAAGTGCCCTATCTCATGGCGTCCAACGTGGACGCCGGCAGAGAATTCGCCCCGGTTCGTGGGTCCCCCGCACCCGTTCAGAAATGAACGAGTCTCGGCTGCATTTAGTTGTATTCTGCTCCCGGTTAATTCCTCGAGTCAAGTGACAGAATTAATCTGGTCTGTCACGATGAACTGTCCCAAAAGTGCGGCTACGGGTTGCCGTCGGCTACCAGTTCGATCAGCGTGATTTCCGGTGGTGAAAAGAGTCGCATCGGCGGTCCCCAGCTGCCGGTGCCGCGGCTGGTGTAAAGCCAGTTGCCGCCGACAAGGCGATAGAGGCCGTCCTGCAGCGGATAGGCCAGGCCGGTAATGAGGTTGAAAGGGAAGATCTGGCCGCGATGGGCGTGCCCCGAAAGTTGCAGGGTGAAGCGGCCGGCGGCCGCCGGTTCGACCCAGGGGCGATGCTTGAGAAGGATGGTCGGATGCTCCGGGTCCGCGGCCTTGAGCACCTCGGCATCCCCTTTCTGCTCTCCCCAGGCGGGATCGGGAACCCCTGCGATCTGAATGCCTCCGACCGTGACCACCTCGTTGATGAGCACCCGAAAACCAGAAGCCTCCAGGTATTCCAGGGAGTTGCTACGGCCGGCGTAGACTTCGTGGTTACCCGTCACGGCGAATTTGCCGAGCGGTGGCGACAGTTGCCGCCAGGGGTCGCTCAGCCCTTCCAGGTGATTGCGCTGGGCATCGAGCAGGTCGCCGGTCACCACCAGCAGATCGGGGCGGAGCTGACGCACCTGTTCAACGACCCTGCCGAGCAGGTCGCCGCGGTTGATCAGCCCGAGATGCAGGTCGGAGATCTGGACGATCCGCAGCCTCGGTCGTTCCGGAGGGAGGTTGGCGACCGTCAGGCGGACCTGCTCAACCCGCGGGTGGGCGGCCTCGAAAAATGCCCAGGTGCCGGCAATGACGACCACCGTCAGGGCAAACAGCGCCGGGCGCTGCCCGACCAGCAACCCGCCTCGCAGCGCCGGCCGGTACCGACCACCGAGCCGCACCAATCCGTTCCACGCGCCCTGGGCGGTAAACAGTGCGAAGGCCAGCCAGAGGAAGCCCATCCACAGGTAGCCGATCCAGGCCATGGCGCGGGCCGCTACCGCGAAATCGGCGCGCTCCAGCAACCGCGTCAGCACCGGCGCCACCATCATCAGCGCGCCAAAGGCAGCCAAGCCGATGCGCAGCTGTTTCCCGGCAGGGACGAGCGGCCTCACCCCCAGCCACACCAGCAGGTGCATGAGTGCATAGATCAGTAGAAAACTGATGGCAAACAGGGTCATGACAATATCCCGGCCGCTGAATAAAAAGGCCCCCGGAAAGATTCCGGGGGCCCGTGTTCAGCAGATGGCCGATCGTTATTCCTTGGCGACCTGTGCGTCCTCGATGATGACGTCGTACTGGTAGCCGTAGCCGAAGTCCTTGGCGACCGTCAGTTTGCCGGTGACCACCACGGTGTCGCCGACCTTGGCCACCGCGCTGGTGTTGACGGTCAGGTCGTTGGTGCCGTCCTTGCCGCTGCCGTCCTGGACGTGCAGCCAGTTCTTGCCCATGATTTCCGGGCTGAACTTGACCACTTTGCCGCGGATTTTTACCGGTTTGCCAGCCAGGGCGGCTTTCTGGGCAAAGATGTCAGCCACGGTCTGGTCCGCCTTCTTGATCCCGCTCAGATTGATGTCGGCGGGGGCTGCAACCTTGGGAGCGCCTGTCCCGCCGGACATTCCCGGCATGCCGCCAGGCATGCCGGTCGTCGGCGGATGCCCTTCCGGCATGGCTCCGGCAACGCCGGCAGGGCCGGCAGCGCCCGCCGGAGCGGCGCCGTTCACCAGCAGGGAAGGGACAAAGTAGACCAGGTCAAACTTGCGACCGAGGGTCTTGCTTTCGTAGTTCGGCATCGGCATCCCTTCCGGGACCGCGACGCTGTCACCGACCTTGACCTGAACCTGGGGGGCGGCGGCCCAGAACTTCTCCTTGCCGGTATCGACCTGCACGTAGGTGTAGCCGGCGGCGTTCATCGTTTCCGTCACCTTGCCGGTTTTGCCCGGCGAGGCGGCCGGTGCCGCGGCGGGAGCGGGCTGAGCCGAGGGTTTGGTTACTTCGGGGGCCTTTTCCTGCCCACCGCAGGCGACCAACAGGAAAAGAGCCAGACAGGTGGTGCTCAACAGGGCGAACAGTCGTTTCACAGGATGTTCCTCCATCTTCTGCGGGATAAGATCCCGACGGGTGAGTTGTAGGTGTTTCGACACCAATTTGAATTTATAGCATATCCTCATGGAGGCCGGCAAGGGGGCTTGCGAGGTTGTCGGTGGGGTGGTCTTTTTGCCGGCAGCGGCTGTAGGTTGCCGCCAAAGCGTGCAGCCGCTCCGCCAGCTTCGATGTCAACTGGTCAGGCTTGAGCCTCCAGGACCAGTTGCCGGTGCCTTGCCCCGGGCGATTGAAACGGGCGGCGTCTCCCAGTCCGAGGAGATCCTGGCAGGGGAGAATGCACAGCCGGGCAACGCTGGCCAGGGCCAGCCGCACCAGCTCCCAGGGGATATCGGCAGGAGCGTGGCCGAGGTAGGCCTCGACACGCGCGCGCTGCCCAGCGTTGAGGGCCTCCCACCAGCCCAGCGTCGTGGCGTTGTCATGCGTGCCGGTATAAACCACGTATCCGGCATCATAGTGGTGCGGCAGATAGAGATTGTCCGCACCGGAGTCGAAAGCGAACTGCAGGATCTTCATGCCGGGAAAGCCGAATTCCCGGCGCAGCGCTTCAACCTGCGGCGTGATCACGCCAAGATCCTCGGCAATGACCGGCAAATCGGCGATGGCTGAGCGTAATGCAAGAAACAGGGCACGTCCCGGCGATTCTTCCCAGCGGCCGTTGACGGCGGTCGGTTCTGTCGCGGGGATGACCCAGCACGCCTGAAACCCCCGGAAATGATCGACCCGCACCAGGTCGACGTGTCGCAACTCGGCGCGAAAACGCTGTAGCCACCAGGTGAAACCGTCCGCTTCATGGGCGTCCCAGCGGTAGAGGGGATTCCCCCAGCGCTGACCGGTGACGCTGAAGTAGTCCGGAGGAACGCCGGCCACCACCGTCGGGCGGCCTTCGGGGTCGAGCCGGAACAAGTGCTGATTAGCCCAGACGTCGGCGGAATCGAGGGCGACGAAGATCGGCAGGTCGCCGAAGATCCGGATGCCTTGCTGGTTGGCGTAGCTTTTGAGGTTGGCCCATTGCGTGGAGAAGGCATATTGGCGGTATTGCTCGACAGTGATCGCCGTGTCCAGGCGCAACCGCCATTCGTCGAGCGCCACAGGGTCACGCAGTCGTAGTGGCGCCGGCCATGCCTGCCAGGATTGTCCGGAAAAGTGGCTGCGGATGGCGGTAAACAGTGCGTAGTCATCAAGCCAGAAGGCCTGCTCCCGGCAATAGTCGACAAAGGCTTTATGCCGTTTGGTGTCAGCCCGGGCGAAAAAATTGGTTGCGGCGCGGGCGAGCCGTTCTTCCTTGAAGCGATGCACGGCAGGGAAGTCGATCCGGTCTTCAGCGGCGAGTTCATCCGCCAGCTCCGCGGGATCCAGGTCGCCCCAGACCGCGAGTGTCGGCAGGTCGATCAGCAGCGGGTTGCCGGCAAATGCCGAGAGGGCGTTGTAGGGCGAGTCGCCGAAACCGGTCGGCCCAAGCGGAAGGGTTTGCCAGACGCTCTGCCCGGCGGCGGCCAGAAAATCGACGAAGGCCCGCGCTTCAGCGCCGAGCGCACCGACGCCGTGCGGTCCGGGCAGTGCTGTGGGGTGGAGTAGTACACCGCTGGAGCGCGGAATATCCATGGTCGGGAA
>JAMPXI010000027.1 GCA_023701265.1 Desulfuromonadales bacterium
GTGGTGGGTGTAGCTCAGCCGGTAGAGCACTGGATTGTGGCTCCAGGTGTCGAGGGTTCGAACCCCTTCACTCACCCCATGAACTTTCCGGGTCTGTCTTTTTCCGCGCCGACCACTCCAGGCTAAAGGCTGGGGTTCCCGGGAAAAGCCGGACCTTTGCTTTTAGCGAGAGTGGCGGAACTGGCAGACGCACTGGATTTAGGATCCAGCGGGCAACCGTAGGGGTTCGACTCCCCTCTCTCGCACCATTAACCCCGGGTTGAGCCAACCTGAATCTGATTTTAACCGCGAGGATTGTTCCCATGAACGTCAAAGTTGAAGAAATCAGCAGCATTGCGAAAAAACTGCATTTCGAGATCGGCGCCGACCGCGTTGACCAGGAGATTGAGCGAGCCTTCCGCAAAATCGGCAAGACCGCCAAGATCAAGGGGTTTCGGCCGGGGAAAATCCCCCCGTCGGTGCTCGAACAGTATTACGGCGGGCAGATGGAGCAGGAAGTCCTGGGCCGCCTGATCAACGACACCTATTTCAAGGCGCTCGACGAGCATGCCATTCCGGCCGTCGGCGAGCCGCGCATTGTCGACAGCAGCGGAGTCAGCCGCGGTCAGGTGTTCACTTATCAGGCCGAGATTGAGGTCAAGCCGACCGTGGCGGCAAAGGATTACACCGGGATTGCTCTGCGGAAGGAAAAATTCGAGCTTGATCCGAAATTGATTGATGGGCGTCTTGAGGAACTGCGCACTTCGCGGGCCCAACTCGAGGTCAGTTCGCGCGATCGGGCGCAGACCGGCGACTCGGTGATTATCGATTTCGAAGGGTTCGTCGACGGTGAGTCGTTCGAAGGAGGCAAAGCCGAAGATTTCGTGCTGGAGCTCGGTTCGGGGTCGCTGATTCCCGGTTTCGAGGAGCAGGTCGCGGGGATGCAGCGCAGCGAGGAGAAGGATGTCGCCGTGACTTTCCCTGAGGAGTATGGCCAGAAGACGTTGGCAGGCAAACCGGCAACCTTCCGGGTCGTTCTCAAAGAGATCAAGGAGAAGATCGTTCCGGCACTGGATGACGAATTTGCCAAGGGGTTCGGCGTCGAAAGCCTGGCAGAACTGCGTGCCCAGTTGGAAGGCTCCTACGTTGCCCAGGAGACCGGGCGCATTGACAACGATCTGCGCGAGCGCCTGGTGCGCGAACTTATCGAACGCAATTCCTTCGAGGTGCCGGCGGCCATGACGGCCAAGCAGCTCGAGTACATGTATTCCAATATCAGCAATCGCATGCGCTCCCAGGGGTTGGCGCCGGAAGTGCTCGGCCTGAACCCGGAGAACTTCGCCGAGCGCTATCGCGACACGGCGGTGGACCAGGTAAAGGGCACTCTCCTGCTCGAAGCGATCGGCAAGCAGGAAGGGATCGTCGTGGAGGACGGAGAGATTGAGGGGCGCCTGGAAGAGATCGCCAAGATGGCCAATGCGCCGCTTGAAATGGTCCAGAAATATTACGCCGGCGCGGAGGCCCGCGAAGGGCTGCTGGCACAGATCGCCGAGGAAAAGGTGGTGCGGTTCCTGATCGACAACGCGCGCGTCACCGAGGTGCCGCGGGCCGCTCTCGAAGAAGGGAAGGCGTCGTCATGACTCTGATACCGATGGTGGTGGAGCAGACCGGACGGGGCGAACGGGCCTACGACATTTATTCCCGTCTGCTCAAGGACCGGATCGTTTTCCTGGGCGGCGGGATCGACGACTATCTGGCCAACCTGATCATTGCCCAGTTGCTCTTCCTCGAGTCAGAGGATCCGGACAAGGATATTCATATCTACATCAATTCGCCCGGCGGGCTGGTTACCGCCGGTCTGGCGATCTACGATACCATCCAGTATCTGAAGACCCCGGTGTCGACTATCTGCGTCGGGCAGGCGGCCAGCATGGGCGCGGTGCTGCTGGCCGCCGGTACCAAGGGAAAACGTTTCGCCCTGCCGCATGCGCGGATCATGATCCATCAGCCGCTCGGCGGATTTCAGGGGCAGGCGACCGATATCAGCATTCATGCCCAGGAGATTCTGCGGCTGCGCGATGATCTCAACCAGATCCTCGCGCATCATACCGGGCAGAGCATGGAGCGGATCGCAGCCGATACCGAGCGCGATTTCTTCATGGGTAGCGATACCGCGAAGGACTATGGTATTATCGATGGCGTGGTACAGAGGAAAAGCTGAACGATCGGACGAGGTGATGACGTGACCAACAAAAACGGCCAGGGCGGCCAGTTGACCTGTTCTTTCTGCGGCAAGGTCCAGGAAGAGGTGAAGAAACTGATTGCGGGGCCCGCCGTCTACATCTGCGACGAGTGCATCGAACTGTGCAAGGACATCATTGCCGAAGAGACCCAGCTTGACGAACCGGCCGGGCTCGCCGGCAAGCTCCCCAAGCCGGCCGAGATCAAGGAGATCCTGGATGATTTCGTCGTCGGTCAGGAGCGGGCCAAGAAGGTCCTGGCGGTGGCGGTCTACAACCACTACAAGCGGGTTGAGGGATTGACGGCCGAGCGTGCCGGCGACATCGAAGTCCAGAAGAGCAATATCCTGCTGCTTGGCCCGACCGGCAGTGGCAAAACGCTGCTTGCCCAGACGCTGGCGCGGGTGCTCAATGTGCCGTTCGCCATTGCCGATGCCACCAGCCTGACCGAGGCCGGCTATGTCGGCGAAGATGTCGAGAATATCATCCTCAACCTTTTGCAGGCCGCCGATTACGATGTCGAGAAGGCGCAGAAGGGGATCATCTATATCGACGAGGTCGACAAGATCGCCCGCAAGTCGGATTCTCCCTCGATTACCCGCGACGTCTCCGGCGAAGGGGTGCAGCAGGCGCTGCTGAAGATCATGGAGGGGACGCTTGCCAGCGTTCCCCCCAAGGGTGGCCGCAAGCACCCGCAGCAGGAATTTCTCAAGGTCGACACCACCAATATCCTCTTCATCTGCGGGGGGGCTTTCGCTGGGTTGGAGGGGATCGTCAGTCAACGGATTGGCACCAAGAACATGGGCTTCGGCGCCGAGGTGAAGAGTGACCGCGAACGTCAGCTCGGTGAATTGCTGGCTCAGGTCGGTCCGGCTGACCTGATGCGCTACGGGCTGATCCCCGAGTTCATCGGACGCCTGCCGGTGGTGGCCACCCTTGACGAGCTCGACGAAGAGGCGCTGGTTCGCATCCTGTGCGAGCCGAAAAATGCCCTGGTCAAACAGTATCAGAAGCTGTTCGATATGGAGCGGGTGACCCTGAAGTTCACCGACGGCGCCCTGGTTGCGGTTGCCAAGGAAGCGCTCAAACGCAAGACCGGCGCGCGCGGCCTGCGCTCGATTCTCGAGAACGCCATGCTCGATGTCATGTATGACATCCCGTCGCAGGATCGGGTCAAGGAGGTGGTTGTCAATGACGATGTCATCCTCCAGGGCACGCAGCCAATCATCGTCTACGACTGCGCCGAATCGGCCTGACAGTCTGTTTAGACAGCTCTCCCCTGTCGCTTTTCGACAGTCTGAAAACGGTTGACAATGAGTGCACATCTTGATCTGTCAGTGGAAGCAACGACCCCGTTTCCCGTCCTCCCCTTGAGGGATATTGTCATCTTCCCTTACATGGTGACCCCGCTTTTTGTCGGGCGGCCCCGTTCGATTCACGCCCTTGAGTGGGCAGTGGAACACGGCAAGCAGATCTATCTGGTCACGCAGCGCGATCCCAAGATCGACGATCCACAGGCCGATGAACTCTACCAGGTGGGGACGCTCGGCCAGGTGGTGCAGATGCTCAAACTCCCCGACGGCACGGTCAAGGTGCTGGTGGAGGGGAAACAGCGGGCAAGAACCCAGCATCTCGAGTACGATGAGGAGAGCATCTTTGCCACATTGGAGACGCTCCCCGAACCGGAACTCCTCTCGTCCGAGCAGACCGCATTGGTGCGCAGTGTCAACGCGGCCTTCGAAAATTACGCCGGATTGAGCAAAAAAGTCCCTCCGGAGATGGTTACGACCATCGCCGCGATCGAAGAGGCCGCACGCTTTGCCGATACCGTAGCGGCCCATCTCAATGTGCAGATTGTCGACAAGCAGAGAATCCTCGAGGAAATTGATCCTGCCCTTCGGCTTGAAGGGTTGCTGACGCTCCTGGAGCGTGAAGTCGAGATTCTGCAGATCGAGAAGAAGATCCGCAACCGCGTCAAGAGCCAGATGGAGCGCAGCCAGAAAGAGTACTATCTCAACGAACAGATGCGCGCCATTCAAAAGGAACTCGGCGAAAAGGACGAGTTCAAGCAGGAACTTCGCGAACTCGAGGAGCGCATCACCAAGGCGCGCATGTCGAAAGAGGCCACGGAGAAGGCCCAGGGCGAACTTCGCAAACTGAAAATGATGTCGCCGATGTCCGCCGAGGCAACCGTGGTGCGCAACTACATCGATTGGCTGGTGTCGCTGCCGTGGCGCAAGGCAACCCGCGACCGGCTCGATCTGAAGCGTGCCGAAGAGATCCTGGAAACTGACCACTACGGTCTGGAAAAGGTCAAGGAACGGATTCTCGAGTACCTGGCCGTGCAGATGCTGATCAAAAAAATCAAGGGGCCGATCCTTTGTCTCGTCGGCCCGCCCGGTGTCGGCAAGACTTCTCTCGGGCGTTCGATTGCCCGGGCAATGGGCCGCAAGTTCATTCGCGTGTCCCTTGGCGGCGTGCGCGATGAGGCCGAAATTCGTGGCCATCGCCGCACCTACATCGGGGCCATGCCCGGCAAGGTGATTCAGAGCCTGCGCAAGGTTGGCGAACGCAACCCGGTGTTCCTCCTGGATGAGATCGACAAGATGAGCACTGATTTCCGGGGCGACCCTTCTTCGGCCCTTCTCGAGGTGCTCGATCCCGAGCAGAACCACACCTTCAGCGACCACTTCCTCGATGTCGACTACGACCTTTCCTCGGTCATGTTCATTGCCACCGCCAACACCCTGCACGAAATTCCCGGGCCGCTGCGCGACCGCATGGAAGTGATCCGCATCGAAGGGTATACCGAAGAGGAAAAACTCAATATTGCCGAACGTTATCTGATCCCCAAGCAGATTCAAGCTCATGGTCTGAAGGTCGATCAGGTGAAATTCAGCGAGGCGGCGCTGCGTGAAATCCTGCGGCGCTACACCCGCGAGGCGGGAGTTCGTAATCTTGAGCGGGAACTTGCCGCGATCTGCCGCAAAATTGCCCGCGAAGTCGCCAAGACCGGAACGGCATCCAGCTATCAGGTCGGTGCCCAGCAGGTACGGAAGTATCTCGGGGTGGCCCGCTACAGTTTCGGTGTCAAGGAGTCGGAGCATCGCGTTGGCTTGGCCAACGGTTTGGCGTGGACCGAGGTTGGCGGTGAACTGCTGACCGTTGAGGCGACCGTCATGCCGGGGCAGGGGCGTTTGACCGTGACCGGAAAACTCGGCGAAGTGATGCGTGAATCCGCCCAGGCGGCGTTAAGCTATGTGCGTTCCAGATGGGTGGAGTTGGGCCTTGAGAAGGATTTTTACGGGAAGATCGATATCCATATCCATGTTCCTGAAGGGGCAATTCCCAAGGACGGGCCGTCGGCGGGTATCACCATGGCGACCGCCCTGGTGTCGGCATTGACGGGACGCAGTATTGATCAGAACCTGGCGATGACCGGGGAAATTACCTTGCGTGGCCGGGTGCTCCCGATCGGTGGCTTGAAGGAGAAGTTGCTGGCCGCCAAGCGTGCCGGGATCACCAAGGTGCTGATTCCCAATGATAATGAGAAGCACCTTGAAGAAGTCCCCGTGACCGTGCGCCGGTCCATGCAAATTCTCCCGGTCGCCCATATGGATGAAGTCTTGGCCGAGGCGATCCAGGGACGTCTGGAGCGGGTTGCCGATACGGAAGGACCGGGCTTCCCCGTTGAGTCGGAACCGTCTGTTCATCACTAGTGTCCTGTACGGTTAGTTCGCTGCACAAATTGTGAGGGATTTTGGTCTCTGGCAAGACGCGGTGACGCAGGCATAGTGGGGCTAAGCCGAGGAACCGCAACGTAGCCAGGGGCCGAAAGAACCACAATTTGAAAGTACAGAATTAGCCGCACAGGACACTCGATTGATGAAAATATCCTCTTGACAGTTTTTGCAGCGCTCTGCTACAAAGGTAGCCGGTTTAAGCAGGGTTTAACCCATTCATTTCTTACGCGTGGAGGTATGCTGTGACGAAAGCCGATCTGGTAAATGCGATTGCTGAGAAGGCGGGACTGAGCAAAGCCGATGCCGAGAAGGCGCTGAAAGCCTTCACTGGCGCCGTGACCAAGGCCCTCAAGGCTGGCGAGAAGGTGTCTCTGGTCGGGTTTGGCACGTTCAGCGTGGGGCAGCGTGCCGCGCGGACCGGTAAAAATCCTCAGACGGGCGCCAAAATCAAGATTCCTGCTGCCAAGACCCCCAAGTTCAAGGCTGGCAAGGCTCTGAAAGACGCCGTCAACAAGAAGTAAGTTGACAACGTGGCCGCCGCCTTCGTGCGGCGGCCACCTTATTGTTTCAAATGAATAGGAAGCGGAGCAGGGGGCCAGGTGTCTCCTCGGCCTTTTGCGCGTTTCCTATTTTCTGTCTCTTGCGGGGCCGTAGTAGAGTCGGTTACAACGCCGGCCTGTCACGCCGGAGGTCGCGGGTTCAAGTCCCGTCGGCCCCGCCAGTTTATTCAGGGCGAATAGCTCAGCTGGGAGAGCATCGGTCTTACAAACCGAGGGTCACAGGTTCGAGCCCTGTTTCGCCCACCAAGTAAAATCTGTCGTATCCAGGGGCTGTAGTAGAGTCGGTTACAACGCCGGCCTGTCACGCCGGAGGTCGCGGGTTCAAGTCCCGTCAGCCCCGCCATTTTCGCAGAGGAGGCGACCGGAAACGGTCGCCTCCTCTTTTTTGATTTGAGAAGCGAGCCGTTGACGTCTTGGGAACTTCCTCGCTATACTCGAAACGTTGAACAGATCATCCACAAATTAATCTGGTTTGTGAATCCTCCACCCTGATGAGGTCGAATTTATGTGGAAGTCCATGTTGCGTTCTTTCTCCCTGGTTGTTGTCGCGCTATCTTTACTCACCTCGAACTCCTTTGGTGCCGAATCAAATATTGTGGCCAAAGTCGGCAGCATATCGGTCACCAACTTTGAGCTGCAGCGCGAAATTCGTAAAAAAATTCCCCTCGAGGTTGCCTATCACAGCGGAATGAAGCCTGAAAAAATCGAGAAGATCAAATCAGAAGCGCTCGAGCAGTTGGTAGAGCGCAGCTACAAGGTGCAGTATGCTCTGGACAACAAACTATCGGTCGCACCAGAAGAGTTGGATAAGCGCATGCAGGCTTTTGTCGGACAGTATGCAACTCCCGAACTGCTTGCCAAGGCCCTGGGTGGTGAAACTCTCGAAGCTTATCGAGTTTCTGTCTATCGTCAGTTGCTGGCCGAAAAAGCTGAAGAAGTTGCGGTTGGCAGCAAGGCGACAGTGAGCGAGCAAGAGCTGAAAAATTACTATGAAACCAATCAGAAGCGGTATTTCCGTCCGCTGCAGTTCAAGGCGAGCCATGTCCTGGTCCAGGTTGATCCTGCTGCGACTCCCGAGGAGATTGCCAAGCGCAAAACCCGCGCAGAAACTCTGTTGGCCAGAGCCAAGGCGGCAGAAGATTTCTACAATCTCGCTTATTATGAATCTGATGACCGCAGTCGCTACGTCGGCGGCAGCCTTGGCTATTTCCATGAAGGCCAGACCGTTGCCGAGTTTGATGAAGCGGTGAAACATCTCAAGCCCGGCGAAGTTTCCGGTTTGGTGAGAACCCGCTGGGGATTCCATATCATCAAATTGGATGAACGCAATGAGGCGCGTCAGCTTGAATACGCTGAAGTAAAAGACAAGATTCACAGTGATCTTGAAAAAGAACGGCGCACGGCCATTTACCGCGACTGGATGACTGACCTGCGTAAGCGGTACCCGGCTGAGGCAATAAAATAAATCGACGACAACTTTTCACCGTGCGCTCCTGCTGTTGGCTTATCCTCTTCTGCGGTCTCCTGTTCGGTTGCAGTGCCACGCTGCCAGCGGGTGATATATGGCTGTCTCGACAGGCAGATTTGGTCTGGCCTAAACCGCCATCCCCGCCCCGGATCGGATACCTTCGAACCCTGACCGGGCCGCGGGATTTTGTAAGGGCCGATCGAAGTCAGGGCTTGTTGGATTGGCTGGTCGGAGAGCGTGAGTTAGCCTTGCCGTTGCTGGTCCCGTCGGCGGTGAGCGCTGACGGGAAGGGGCGAGTCTGGGTTGCTGACAGCAGTGCCCGGATGGTTTTTCGTTTCGACTTGGCCCGGGAACGCATCGACTATTTCCGGCAGGTCGGAGAGAGTGAACTGCAGGCTCCTTCCGGTGTAGCTTTTGACCCCCGTACTGAGCGGCTATATGTGGCCGATGCCCAGATCGGTAAAGTCTTCATGCTGGGGAATAAAGGGGAGTTGCTCGGGGAAATATCTCCTCCTGAAGGTTTTCAGCGTCCCGGTGGACTGGCCGTGGATGATGCTGGCAGACTCTATGTCGCGGATGCCCTGGGTGGCGAGATTTGCGTTTTTGATCCGGCGGGCCACCTGCAGCGCCGCATCGGGAGCCGGTCTGCTTCTGACGGACGTTTTCAGCGCCCGACCCAGATTGCACTCGGGCCTCAGAATGAGTTGCTGATTGTAGACGCGTTGCGTTTTTTGATTGAAATTCAGGATGCTTCCGGACGGTTGCTCGGGATCATCGGTCAGGTTGGCGACGTGCCTGGCAGCTTTGCGCGGCCAAGGGGTGTGGCTGTCGATTCAGAGGGCCATGTCTATGTTGCTGATGCGGCATTTGACAATATCCAGATATTTGATTTGACGGGGCAACTGCTTCTGCATTGGGGCGGCCCCGGAGGCAATCATGGACAGTTCAACCTGCCGGCGGGGCTGTTTGTCGATGCTGCAGACCGCATTTACGTGGCTGACAGCTACAACCACCGGGTTGAAATTTTTTCCTATTTCAGGCAAGCGCCTGCAGCAGGATCTGGCCGCTAACGTGGTGTGAATATTGCATCTTGTGTGGCAATCAACAATGTTTCGAAGAGGCGTCATGAAGACCAACATTCATTTCGGCATCTTGGCGCTGTGGCTCATTTTTTTGCTGGTCCCGTTGACCAGTGCGGCCATCCCTTTGTCAAACAGCAACAATCAGCACAATTTCTCCAGCGGCGCTGCGAACACCAACCCCACAACCAGCAATCCCCACCCACATGCGGATTCTCCAGATAACCTGGTTAGTCCGGGTACCTCTGAAATCTGTATTTTCTGCCACACCCCGCACAACGCTGCGCCGCAAAGTTCACTGTGGAACCGCCGCGACCCCGACTCAATGGGATCGTTTCCGGTCTACGGCGGGCAGTTGGTCATCAAGGGGAGTTTCAATGTAACTGACGCCACACTGCACAGCCAGTACAACTCGGCGACCTTTCCCTATCCAAACGGAGCATCAAAACTCTGTCTTTCCTGCCATGACGGAGTAACGGCCATCGGCACGGTGCTTGATGGAACCGCATTCAATATGCTCAACGCCAGCAATATCAGCGCCATGAACGATCCGCGGTTGGTCATCGATCTGGCCGTTTCTCATCCGATCTCCTTTGTGTATGACAGCCAAGTGCTTTCCGACGTAAGTCAGGTCAAGCCCGGCCAATATCGGCTCCCCACTTTGATCGACGTGCCTCTCGACGGCCAGCAGCGCATGCAATGCACTACCTGCCACGATCCGCATGAGGACACTCGATCCGAGCCCCATGGTTTGCCATTCTGGCGCCACAACACAAATACTGTTGTCAGCGAATTTGAGGATGTCTGCAATGATTGCCATCTGGCCGACAAGACCGGCCCTCCGGCGCCGGTGTTGCATAACATGTAGATTCCTTCGCTGCTTGAGTTGATCCCGAGAGGAAGCAAGGTGAAACGTTCTCGCTTGATCGGTTATTCGCTGCTCCTTGCGGGCCTTTTCCTGAATTATCCTCTGCCGGTTTCGGCGGTGGGAAATCGGGGGGTGCTGCAAGGATTGCATGCCCTCAAATCGCAAATGCCGAAGGGTTGTGGTTCCTGTCATCAGGGGATGACCATGCTCGTCAACGGCGAGGAATCGTCCTGCCTTACTTGTCATGGCAACAGCGCCGACCGTGAACGGATGGTTCGCGAAGGCTATCTCAAGCAGACAGGGCGCAATACCCTGGCCGACATCGAAGCCGAATTGCGCAAGACGTATGTGCATCCGACTCTGGCGGTCAGCGGCGTGCATCAGTCGCGGGAGACTCTGCCTGAGGAGGTCAGCAACGCTATGCGGCATGCCGAATGTGTCGATTGCCACAACCCGCACTTGGTGGATAAGGGGATGCCGTTGCGCGGAGTAATGGGCAAACGTATCGGCAATTTCAGCGGTGCGATCACCAAGGAGTACGAACTCTGCTACAAGTGCCACGCGGAGAGCGCCAATCTGCCAGGGAATTCGACCAACAAGCATGCCGAGTTCAAAACGACCAATCCATCGTTCCATCCGGTCGAAGGGGAAGGAAAGAGCTCTTTTGTAATCAGCCTGAAAGAACCATACGTGGTAGCGAAGGGGGACCCGGGGAAAATCTCGGAGATCTCCTGCAGCGATTGTCATGGCAGCGATGACCCCGCGAGTCCAAAGGGCCCGCACGGATCAAATAACGAAGGGTTGCTGGTACTTAACTATCAGAAGGATGATTCTCTCCCGGAAAGTTCTCTTGCCTATGCGCTGTGCTACAAATGTCATGAGCGCAGCAGTATCCTCGGCGACGAAAGCTTTCCCTACCATTCGCTGCATATCGTTGGCCGGCGTACGGGACAGGAAGGCACCTCCTGCTACACCTGTCATGATGCACATGGCAGTCTCCAGTATCAGCATCTGATTCGCTTTAATGAAGAAGTGGTCCAGAAAAACAAAGATGATAAACTCAAATACGATGCCCGGGGCTTTTCGGCGCGGCATGGTTCCTGTTACCTGAACTGCCATGGGGTCGAGCACAATCCCAAGGAATATTGACGGCTTCCCTCCCGCTGTCGAGATATCTAAGTGGCCGGTCCTTAGCGACCGGCCACGTATTTTTTTTGGGGTGGATTTCATGAAAATAGCCTGTTGCCATTCAACTTGAGCGGGAAATGTGGTAAAAGGTAAAGATAATGCCTGTTTTTCAATGTAAAATTGGTACGGCTGACGGCCGGGTTCTTGAGCGAGAGTTTGATGCCACGGACCGACAGGCGCTGCTGGAGAATCTGGAGGAGCAGGGCTTTTTTGTTTTCCAGATCCGGCGGGTCGGGCTGCGGGGGCTGTTCGGCACCCCAGGTGGTGCGCGTCTCAGTGGCCGCCGCTTTCTGACGCTGAACCAGGAAATGGTGGTGCTGCTCCGGTCGGGCCTGCCGATCCTTCAGGTTCTCGACACCCTGGTCGAGCGAATGGAGGCCGGGCGACTGCTTGAGGTGCTCAGGGAAATTCGCTCCGACGTGAAGGGGGGAGGCGCGTTGTCCGATGCGTTCGGACGTTTTCCCGCGATGTTCCCGCAACTGTATGTAGCCTCCCTGCGGGCCGGCGAACAGTCGGGCGACCTGCCGGTGACCCTGGCGCGCTACATCGCCTACCAGAAACGAGCAGAGGCGGTCAAGGCAAAGGTGCGCAGTGCAACCTTCTACCCGTCGTTGCTGCTTATCGCGGTTGTCGCGGTACTGGCATTCCTGTTGCTTTATGTTATCCCGAACGTCACTCAGGTTTACACCGACGCCGGCGCGGAGTTGCCATTGCTGACCCGCCTGGTGATCGGTGTCTCCAATGGCCTGGTGACGTCCCTGCCGGTCTGGTTGCCGCTGCTGATCATCGGTGTCGTTGCAATGCGCCGGTTGGCGCAAACCGACCGGGGTGGTTACCTGATCGACCGCTGGAAGCTGCGCCTGCCATTCTTCGGGGCGTTGTTCAGCGAGTATGCCCTGTCAGCTTTCTGTCGCACGCTGTCGACCACGCTGGCGAGCGGCATCACGGTGGTGCAGTCGATGCAGATGGCGCGCGGGGTCCTCAACAACCGCCTGCTCGAGGACAGGATGGCGGTGGCGGTGCGCAAAATCCAGGAGGGGACACGCATTTCCGATGCCCTCGAGCAGTCTGGAACCTTTCCCGTCCTCGCATTGCGCATGATCGGCGTCGGTGAATCCAGCGGTTCCCTCGGGGATATGCTGACCGATGTCGCCGACTACTATGAAAGCGAAGTCGAACGACGGCTGGAACGTATGGCGACCCTGGTTGAACCGCTGATGATGCTGATCATGGGGTTACTGGTGGGGGGGATTGTGGTGGCCATGTATATACCGATTTTCCAACTGGCGGGCACGGTGCGGTAGGGGCGCAATTCATTGCACCCGATCCGGGCGCGATTAATCGCGCCCCTGCATGTTTTTACGAATCACGAGTCACGGGTCACGGTCTTAATGGCTTTTGAACGCAAGAAAATAGGTGAAATCCTGGTCGAGATGGGGAGCATCGCCCCGGCCGAGATGCGCCTGGTGCTCGATCGGCAGCCGTTGCTCAGCCGGCGTTTCGGCGAAGCTGCCATTGCCGAAGGGCTGATCGGCGAAAGTGTCCTTGCTCAAGCTCTCGCGCGCCAGTTCGGGCTTGAATTCATTGATCTCGAACAAACTCCTCAGCCGGCCGAACTGGCTGAGGCGCTCCCCCCCGAACTGATCGTCCGCTTCGAATGCGTGCCGGTTCGTCAGGACGCCAATGGTCTGACCGTCGCGATCGCCGATCCGACGCGCTTGCGGGGACTCGATGATCTGGAAATGCTGCTCGACCAGCGCCTCGAATATATGGTTGCCCCCAAGGGGCAGATTGCCAAACTGATCGAGCGGGGACAAGGATCCCAGCAGGTTCTGCAGGAAGTCTCCGAAGACTTCAAGCTGCAACTGGTCAAGGAGACCGACAAGGGAGAAGAAGTCCTCTCCATCGAAAAGCTCACTGACGATTCCAGCCCGATTATCCGCCTGATCGATTCGACCCTGTTCGACGCCCTGAACAAGCGGGCCAGTGACATCCACATCGAATCCAGCCAGGAAGGGGTCATCATCAAATACCGGGTCGACGGCGTGCTGTTCCGCGCCACCGAGCCTCTCGATTCCCGTTTTCAGGGACCAATCATTTCACGTATCAAGGTCATGAGCGAGCTCGATATCGCCGAGCGGCGCATCCCGCAGGACGGTCGTTTCAAGGTGCGCATGGGCGGCAAGTCGATCGACTTCCGTGTGTCGATCATGCCGAGCATTCACGGCGAGGATGCGGTCATCCGTATTCTCGACAAGGAGAGCATCGCCAAGGATCTTCACGGTTTGACCCTCGACGTGCTCGGTATCGACGAGCGCGAGAAGGTCCGGCTGCGGCGGATGATCCGCGAACCGTACGGCATGGTGCTGGTCACCGGACCGACCGGCAGTGGCAAGACCACCACCTTGTATGCTGCAATGACCGAGATCTTCAACGAGCAGGAAAAGTTGATCACCATCGAGGACCCGGTCGAGTATCAGCTCAAGGGGGTGGTGCAGATCCCCGTCAATGAGAAGAAGGGGTTGACCTTTGCCCGCGGTCTGCGCTCGATTCTGCGCCACGACCCGGACAAGATCATGGTCGGCGAGATCCGCGACCCGGAGACGGCCCAGATCGCCGTTCAGTCGGCGCTGACCGGTCATCTGGTGTTTACCACCGTACATGCCAACAACGTGTTCGACGTGCTCGGGCGCTTCCTGCATATGGGGATTGATCCCTACAACTTTGTCTCCTGTCTCAACTGCGTGCTGGCTCAGCGCCTGTTGCGCAAGATCTGCATCCACTGCAAGCAGCCGGTGGTTTACAGCCGGGAAACCCTGGAAGAGTCGGGGCTGGATGGCGCGCGCTATGAACACCATCCGTTTTTCATGGGGGCCGGTTGCCGGGAATGCAACGGGCAGGGTTATCATGGGCGAACGGCAATCGTCGAACTGCTCGACCTCACTGACGATCTGCGCGAGATGATCCTCAACAAGACCCCGATCGGCCGGCTCAAGGAAGCAGCCCGGGTCGCCGGTACCCTGTTCCTGCGCGAGTCGGCGGTCAACAAGCTGTTGGCCGGAGTCACGACCATAGAAGAGATTAACCGGGTCACGTTCGTCGAGAAGGTTAGTCTGTCATGATAAGGCGGACCTATGTCGGGCTCACCTTGGGAGCCGATCAATTGACTGCGGTGGCTTTGCAGCGCAGCCGCCCGGCGGTAAGGTTGACCGGTGTGCGCCGTGAAGCCCTGGCCGATGCCGTGGAGCTTTCAGGAAAGCAGCCGAA
Source organism: Desulfuromonadales bacterium (assembly GCA_023701265.1). Classification (GTDB taxonomy): domain Bacteria; phylum Desulfobacterota; class Desulfuromonadia; order Desulfuromonadales; family BM103; genus VAUL01. The sequence goes on from JAMPXI010000027.1 coordinate 14,393, forward strand.
CGTGACCGACCCGCGCCGTTTCGTCGAGGCGTTGCGGCGCACACTTGACCCTCTGGCCGGCGGCGAGGAACGGGTTTCCCTCTCCCTGCCGGATCGCGTCGGCAGAATTTACCTGGTTGAGATCGAGTCGTCATTTAAAACCCGCCAGGAGGGGGTCGACATACTCAAGTGGCGGCTGAAGGGGAGTCTGCCGGCACCGCCCCAGCAGGTTCAACTCGACTACCAGGTGTTGGAGCGCCGTGACGACGGGCGGCAACGCCTGATTGTCGCCGCCATCGCTCAACCCGTGCTCGAACAGTTCGAGGAACTGGTCGAAGCGGCCGGGAGGCAAGCGGTGCAGATCGGGTTTCACTCCCTGAGACTGTACAATTATTACCGTCCGCGTCTCGATCTTGGCGAGGAATTTCTTCTGGTCGGATTGGAACAGAACCAGCTCAGCGTGATGTATTTTGCAGGCCAGGCGCTGGCCTATCAACGCGTGCGGGAAATATCGCCCGAACCGGAACCGCTGTTCCGCGAGATGTCGCGATCACTGGTCGATGCCTCCGCCAATTATCCCGCCATGCAGCGCTGCCCGGTTTTTGCCCATTTCGATCCGGGGCTGACCGGACCGCTGCGTGAAGTTCTGGTGTCCACCCTGGAACGCGAGGTACACGTGCTCGATCCACAGCTGAAGCGGTTTGCAGGAGAGGCCGCCGTTGGCCTGCCGGCAAACGGTATGGTTCTGGCAGCGATCGCCGCCGCCGAGCAACTGATGGTTTCCTGACGGATCTGATCATGCACTTTCGTCTAAATCTTGCCAGCCGCACTTACCTCGACCGTCGCAGCGTGCGGCGCTGGCTGTTGCTGGTCGGTGGCTTGCTCGTTCTCCTGCTGGCGGTCAACCTTCTTTACGCCTGGCGCAATCTGCAGCAGCTGCGCCAGGTTGACGGCCGCCTGACCGAGATCGAGGGCAAGCTTGCGTCCCAGCGGGGCAGTACGGCGATTTACACCCCGGAAAGTTTCGCAAGGGTCATGCGGGAGATCGCCGCCGCCAACAAGATGATCGATGCCGATCAATTCCGTTGGAGCGGGCTGCTCGGCAGGCTTGAGGAGCTGCTCCCTGACGATGTGGCGATCCGTACGCTGACGCCCAATTACAAGGAGCGTTCGCTGCAGATCACCGCGGTGGCCCGCGACACGGCGGCCATGACTGAATTGCTTGATGTCCTGCTGACCTCCACGGACATGAGCCAGGTCTATCTGCTCAACCAGGCTTCCAGCGAGCAACCGGACGGCGAATTGGTGGTGTCGTTTTCGATCGTGATACGGGAGGCTTTCTGATGTCACCGGTCGATTTCCTGCGCCAGCTGTGGTCCGGGCATCGCGTGCTGCTGAGTGCCGTCGGGCTGTTATTGCTGGCGAACCTTGCACTGGGGCTGACGTTGCAGCAGTATCTGGTGCCGACCGTCAATGAGCGGGAACAGCAGCTGATTCAGCGTCAGGCTGAGTTGCGTGGCGGGAGTGTCACCGGCGACTCCCCGGCACAGCTGTTCGCCCAGGGGGAGAAGGATCTTGGCACCTTCCGCGAGAAAATCCCGCCGCATCGGGAGTTTACCGGGCTGATCGTGGAGCTCCAGAACCTTGCCGACGAGGCTGGTCTTGATCTGGCCGAGATCCGCTACGGGCATGAGCAGGAGAAGGACAGCGATCTGCTGCGCTATACGCTGACCTTTACCCTCGAAGGGAGCTACAAGGATATCAAGCAGTTTGTCCACGCGATGGAGCAGTCGCCCCGTCTGATCGTTATTGAAAAGATAGGTCTGCAGGGTGTCGGCCAGGAGAGCGATACCGATGTGCGTCTGCAATTGAGCCTGGAAACCTTTTTCCGCGCCGGGGTGTCATGAACCGCAAACGTCTTCTGCTTGCCGCCCTGGCCGGTCTTCTGCTCCTCAGCCTGGCCTACGCCTTTTGGGCCATGCCGCGCCAGGAGAAGGCGCCGCCGCGTGCCGAGACGCCGCGGGCGGTTGCCAAAAAACCGTTGGCTGGCAAGCAAGAACCGCCGCCGGCCGACCGACTGCACCTTGGACTGCTGGCCGAGACGCCGCAGCCGTTTCCGGGGGCCGGGCGCGACATCTTCCGGTTCCGCGGCGGATGGGCACCCGTCGTCGAAGCTCCAACGATGATTGCCCCGCCGGTTGCGGTGGTGGCGCCGCCCCCACCGCCGCCTCCACCCACGCCTGAACAGATTCTGCAGCAGAAGGTGGCTGGCTTTACTTTTCTCGGTTTTCTCGACAAGGGCGGGGTAAAGACAGTCTTTCTCTCCAGCGCGGGAGATTTGTTCCTGGTCAAGGCCGGAGAGCGGTTCGGCAAAGGCCAGGAGCTGCTGGCACAGGAAATCAATGCTACGGAGTTGGTGGTCCGTGCGGGCGAAGGATCTGAGACCGTGCGGGTGAAGTTGGTTGAGAACGAAGCGCTCAAGCCGACAATGCTGACCTCCGGCGGGGGTGGTGGCGTCAGCGGAGTCCCGGGAACTGCTTCGGGAATGGCCCGGCCAGGCGGGGGGATCTTCCCTTCGCGGCGGAGCGTCCTGCCGCAGCGCGCACCGCTTCGAACGGCGCCGCCCGCGGAGGCGGAGAATGTCGAGCAGGACGAGCCGCCGCCAAACGAAAACGTGACTCAGGAGGAGCCTGGTAAACAAGGGCTCCCCGGTGGAGAAGGCAATGGCAATACGAAATAGGCGTTCGGGATTTTGGGTGGTATTCCTGCTGCTGGTGGTCGCCTTGGGCGGCTGCGCCAAGTACCAGGCCAGATCGGCGTTTGAAGAGGCTGAAGAACTGAAAAGCGCCGAGCAGTACGATCAGGCCGTGGAGAAATACTTCGAGGCGACGCAGGAAGATCCGGGGAACAAGACCTATAAGCTCAAGCTGATTGCCGGGCGCACGCGGGCCGCCGCCTTCCATATCGACAAGGCGCGCAAACTGGTCAAGGAAGACAAACTTGAAGAAGCTTTAGCGCAATATCGGCTCGCGCGTGGTTTCGATCCGAGTGTCGAAGTGGCCGCGCTCGAAGCCAGGCAGTTGCAGGAGGTGGTGAGCGCCCGCCAGAAGCTCGAGGAGGGGTTTGTCCGCTATCGGGAAAAGCGCTATGGAGCTGCCCGGCAGATTGTCAACGAGGTGTTGAAGGTTGACCCTCAGAATCCCCGGGCCACCGAGTTGCTCAAGCTGCTCGATGCCAAGTACCAGGCAGTGGTCATGGACGGGGTCGAACTTGATGTCGCCTCGACCGAGCCGATCACCCTGCGCTTCAAACAGGCCAACATCAAGGAAGTGTTCGGCATCCTGACCCAGCTTTCCGGGATCAACTTCCTCCTCGACGATGAAGTCAAGGACAAGTCGATCACGGTCCTGCTCGAGAAGGCGACCTTCTCTCAGGCAATGGAGCTGATTCTGTCGATGGCCGGACTCGACAAAAAAGTGCTCAACAGCAAGACGATGATCATCTATACCCAGGGTAAGGAAAAGGAGAAGCAGTACGAGGACCAGATCATCCAGTCCTTCTACCTGTCGCATATCGACGCCAAGAAGGCGGTCAACCTGCTGCGTACCATGCTGCAGTTGCGCAAGGTCTATGTCCATGAAGAGCGCAACGCCCTGGTGATCCGCGATACGCCGGAAACGATCAAACTGGCTGAGCAGGTGCTCAAGGCAGCGGATCGGGAGAACTCGGAGGTTCTTTTTGATTTAGAACTGGTTTCTGTCAGCGATACGGATAAACTGAAATTTGGGCCGGAATTAAGCGCCTATTCAACGAGCGTTGGGTTTTCTAAATCGGCTATTGCAGGGTCAACAATAATTAGCGAAAAACTTGCCTCTGGTGACAAAATAGATAATCTAATACAAAGTGTTAACAATCTCCAAACCTTTTATACTTTGCCAACAGCCACTTTCAACCTTGCAAAGACTCTTTCAGGCACGGAAATTCTGGCTAGCCCTAAAATTAGGGTGAGAAATAGTGAGAAAGCTAAGGTTCATATAGGCACTCGTGAACCTATTGTTACTGTTACGACTACGGGAGAAACTTTCTCTGATAATATACAATATATTGATGTCGGCGTTAAAGTCGATGTAGAACCAACGATACAGCTTAACGATGCTGTCCAGACAAAATTGACGCTTGAGGTGAGTCAAATAGTTGAGCGGTTGCCGGCAACAAAAAACGGGTCTATTCCGCTTAGAATTTCTACAACGAATGCACAAACTGTTCTGACCTTAAAGGATGGCGTGCAAACTATAATTGGAGGGCTGTTTTCGCAAGATCAAAGTAAAACGAAAAAAACCATACCTTTTTTAGGCAATATTCCGATCATAGGTGACATTATCAGCAGTCTAGAAAATTCCGACACCAAAAGCGAGATTCTTCTGTCGATTACCCCTTACATCGTCAAGCAGATCGAGGTGCCCGGTTCCGACGTTGCTACCATCTGGTCCGGCGGTGAGGATGACCTGATGGCGCGGCCGAAGTTCGGGGCATTTGCCCAGCCGCTGCTGAGCGAAGTGGAAGCCATCATACCTGCGGCGGCGCCGTCACAGTCCAGGCCAACCCGGTCGGCTCCTTTCCCTGCGTTACAGGGCAAGGTTTCCGCCGTGCCCGACGGGGCCGGGACAGCGCAAGCTGAAGCTGCGTCCCAGGGTGCTGCAACTCCTGTGGCACCTGCCATTGCCCCTGTGGCTCCTCCCGCTTCGCCGGTATCGTCCCCCGCGCCTGCCGGGCCGATGGCCGACAGCCTGCTGAGCCAGCCGCCGCCGGTCGTTGCTCCTGGCGCGCCCGTGCCTGCCGCACCGTTTGTTCCGGCGCCTGTTCCAACTGCGACTCCCGCCCCCGGCGCTTCGTCCGCCCCGGCCGCTGTCGTCCCGGCGGCGCCCGCTGCAACCCCGGCATCGGCGCCGCCGATCGTACTGCCGCTGCCGCCCAAGGGGCCGGCCAGGCTGGGCATTTCCGGAGCGGAGGCGTCGGCGGTTGGCCAGGAACTCACCTTGGCCATCCAGGTGAGCGGCGTCGAGCGGTTGTACAGCGCGCCGCTGTTCGTCAACTATGACCCGGCGCTGCTCGAGTTTGTCGAAGCGAATGAGGGGACCTTCCTCGGCCAGGGGGGGCAGACCACCGTGTTCTCCTACAGTCCGAACGTGGCGGCCGGCCAGGTCGTGGTCGGATACAAGCAGGGGGTCGGCGGCGGTGGGGCGTCCGGTGATGGCAGCCTGTTCACCCTGCGGTTCCGTGCCAAGGCTCCCGGTTCGGCCCGGGTGGAACTCAACCGGGTCAACTTCCGGGATCCGGCCGGCACTCGCCTGGCTGTCGAGTCGTCGACCGCGAGTGTCGTCATCCGGTGAATCTGGATCGACGGCGGATTCTTCCGGCCGGGCAGCGCGGGCTGACCCTGCTCGAGCTGATCATCGCCCTGGTGATCCTGGGCATTCTTGCCGCGGCAGCGCTGCCGATGGCGGAGGTAGCGGCGACCCGCAGCCGGGAGCTCGAGCTGCGCCGGTCGCTGCGTGATATGCGTAGCGCTATCGATGCCTGGAAGGCCGATTTCGACAGGGCGGCCGAAGAAAAGAAGATTACCACCTCGATCAACGAGACCGGTTACCCGGAAAGCCTCGAAAAGTTGGTGGAGGGGAACGACTGGGGGGGACTGTATCCCTACAAACGCAAGTACCTGCGGCGTATTCCGACCGACCCCTTCGATGAATATGATGAAGGGTGGGGGATGCGCTCCTACAAGGATGATCCGGATTCGACCGTCTACGGCGGCGAGGACCTTTACGATGTCTACTCGCAAAGCACCCGACAGGCCCTTGACGGGACGCTGTACAATACGTGGTGATATGAATGTCTGAACAACGTCGAAAAGATCGGGGATTTACCCTGATCGAGCTGATGATCGTCATGACCATCATTGGTATCCTGGCGAGCATCGCGGTTCCCAATTACCAGCGCAGTGTGATCAAGGCCCGTGAGGCGGTGCTGATGGAAGATCTCTATCAGATGCGCCGCGCCATCGATGCCTACTTTGCCGACCATGCCAAGTATCCGGATTCGCTCGAATCCCTGGTCGAATCCAAGTATCTGCGCGACATTCCGCGCGATCCGTTCACCCAGGCTCAGGACACCTGGGAACTGGTGGTGCCGACCCCAAGCGCCGAGGGCGGGGAAGTGGCCGAAGGGGGGCTCGAAGACGTGCATAGCGGCAGCGATCTGGTGGGGCTTAACGGCACACCGTATCGCGAATGGTGACAGATAGTGTCCAATGCAGCTCATTCGATCCTTTCAAATTGTGGTTCTTTCGCCCTCTGACTACGTTGCGGTTCCTCGGCTTAGCCCCACTAAGCCTGCGCCACCGCGCCTTGCCAGAGACCGAAATCCCTCACAATTTGTGCAGCGAACAAACTGCACTGGACACTAGACATGATCCAGCTCTTTAACCTCACCAAGGCTTTTCAACGTGATCAGAATGCTCTCTCCGACGTCACCCTGCGGGTGACAAAGGGAGAGTTCGTTTACCTGACCGGACCGTCTGGCGCGGGGAAATCGACGCTGCTCAAAATGATCTGCTGCGCCGAACGGCCGACGCGCGGGCAGATTCTCATGGACGGCCGCAACATTACCCAACTCGCCACACGTTACATCCCCCACCTGCGCCGCAACCTGGGAATCGTCTTCCAGGATTTCAAGCTCCTGAACCGCCGCACGGTATTTGAAAACGTCGCCTTCCCGCTGGAGGTGCAAGGCCGTCGGCGCATCGAGATCAGCAAAAAAGTCTATAACGTGCTCAAGCAGGTTGGACTGGAGCATCGCCTCAGTCACAACCCCCTCCAGCTATCCGGTGGTGAGCAGCAACGGGTGGCGGTCGCTCGCGCCCTGGTAGTCGATCCGCTGGTGCTGCTGGCCGATGAGCCGACCGGCAACCTCGATCCGGATGTGACCATGGACATCATGGAACTGTTCAAGGGGGCCAATGCCCGCGGGACAACGATCGTCATGGCTACCCACGACCGCGGCCTGATCCGCCAGTTCCCGCGCCGGGTGATCGCCCTGGAGGCCGGGCGGGTCGTCGGGGACAACCAGCCATGATCGGGCAGGTGGTCTACTTCCTGCGCCGGGCGCTGCGCAATATGCTGTACAGCCCGGTTTTGAGTGCGGCGTCGATCTTTACCGTGGGGGTGGCGTTGGCGCTGCTGGCTTTCTTTGCCATTGCCGTGCTCAACGTACAGCGGCTGACGGCAAGCTGGGCTGCTGAACTTGCCGTCGTCGCCTACCTCGAGCAGCCACCGGACGGGACGGTCCTCAATCGCTGGTTGAGTGAGATCCGCGCCTATCCCGAGGTTGCTGAAGTGACCTATGTCTCGCGTCAGGAAGCGTATCAGCGCTTCAAAAAGCGGTTGGGCAACGATGCCGACCTGCTCGACGGGTTGGGTGCCGATGTTCTGCCGGCATCGCTGGAAATCCGTCTCAAGCCCGAGCAGCGCGAGGCGATGGCCGCAGTGGTTGAGCGGCTTGGCCGCAACAAGGCGCTTGGCGAACTGCATTACGGGCGGGAATGGCTTGAACGGTTCGAGGCTTTCCTGCTGCTGCTGCGCACGATCGGTGCCGCACTCGGCGGGTTCCTGGTGCTGGCCGCACTGGTGATCGTCGCGAATACCATCAAGCTGACCCTGTATGCTCGTCAGGATGAACTGGAGGCGATGACCATGGTCGGTGCCACCGCTCTGTTCATCAAGCTCCCCTACCTGATCGAGGGGGCATTGCAGGGGCTGTTTGGCGGCATGATGGCTCTGTTGGTCAGCTTCGTGGCCTTTCGCGTCATCCTGAGGGAGAGCCTCGGCAACATCCTGCTGCTGACCGGGATCGACACCATCCACTTTCTCCCCTTTGCCTGGCAGGGACTGCTGGTGGTCGCCGGCGCCCTGATCGGCCTGCTCGGTAGTCTGCTGGCCCTGCGCAAGTTCGTGCGCTTCTGCCAGGATTAAGCATGCGCGGCAGCATGTCCAGCCTGATCCTTGCGGGAGTTTTGGTCATATCCATGCTGGGTGTGGCCGACATCTCCCTGGCCGGGGAGGATGTCGACGCGAATCGGCGCGAACTGGCGGCACTGCAGAAGCAGATCGATGAAACCCTGGGGGTGCTGCGCAGCAAACGTGCCGCCGCCGGAAGCCTGGCCGCCGACCTGGAGCGCCTGGAACGTTCGCTTGCTCAGGTCCGTGGACTGGCGCAGCGCAGTGATCTTGAGTTGACGGAACTTGATGACAAGTTGTCGGATCGCCAGGCCGAACTGGGGCAGCTGCGCCGGCAGCAGGTCGGCACCGAGCAACAGCTGAAAAAACGGCTGGTAGCCTTGTACAAAGTCGGCCAGGTCGGCATCGCGCGCGCGCTGCTCAGCACGGCCGGGACGCCGTTGGAACTGGCCGAAAAATATGCCTTTCTGGCGCGTATCGTGCGGCATGACCGGCAATTGATGATCGATTATCGGCAAAAGGCCGCTGCCACGGAAGTCGCTTTGAATGATTTGAAGCAGTTGCGTGAGCGACAGGCAGCGGTTGCCGTTCAGCGCCGTGCGGAGCAGGAGGCCCTGAACTCGGCGGGCAAGGCGAAAAAACAGCTGCTGGCCGGCTTGCGCACGGATGAGGCGAAACTGACGGCCGCCGTCGACGAACTGCGTGCAAAGGCGTCCCGACTTGCTGACCTGGTCAAAAAGCTTGAAACCACCCAGACGCAACCCTATACTGGGTCAGGTGTCGATTTTTCGGCGCAAAAGGGCCGTCTGAAATGGCCGGTGACCGGAAAAGTCCGCATCGGCTTCGGCACGACCCGCCATCCTGAGTTGGGAACCCTCATCGACAGCAACGGTCTGGAGATCGCCGTTCCGCCGCAAACTCCGGTCAAGTCGGTCTGGGCCGGTCGGGTGCTCTATGCCGGTCCGCTCAAAGGGTTTGGCAACCTGATGGTGATCGACCACGGCGACAAGTACTATACGCTTTACGCCCATGCCGCCAGATTTACCCAGAAGGTGGGGGATCTGGTCGGCCCCGGCGACGTGATCGCGTTCTCCGGACACGACGGGCGCGATGCTGTCTACTTCGAAATCCGCTATCGTAGCGCGCCGGTCGATCCTTCCCAGTGGCTGGCGCCGCGCTGAAACCTGGAGGCCTGAATGTTTACCCGCAAGCTGATGATTGTCATGCTGTTCATGGCGATGCTTTCCGCCGGTTTAACGGCTGCCTGGCTGCAGAGCCCGCGGCCGGCCCAGGCTGAAGCTGGTTATGCAGAGCTGCAGCTGTTTACCGATGTCCTCAGCATCGTGCGACGCAGCTATGTTGAAGAGGTGCCGGTCAAGGATCTGGTCTATGGGGCAATTGACGGCATGCTTGCGTCCCTTGACCCGCATTCAGGCTTCATGCCCCCGGATGTCTACAAGGAGCTGAAAATCGATACCCGCGGCGAGTTCGGCGGACTCGGCATCGAGATCACGATCAAAGACGATATGCTGACGATTGTCGCCCCGATCGAGGATACGCCGGCGTTCCACGCCGGGCTGGCCGCCGGCGACCGAATCCTGAAAATCGACGAACAATTTACCAAGGGGATGGAAATCATGGAGGCGGTGCGCCTGATGCGCGGCGCACCGGGGACCGAGGTGACGATCGTCGTGATGCGAGAGGGGTTCGAGCGGCCGAAGCCTTATACGCTCAAACGGGAAGTAGTCAAGATCAAGAGTGTCAAGTCGAAAACTCTGGAAGACGGATTCGGCTATCTGCGGATCACCCAGTTCCAGGAACGGACCGCCAGCGATCTGGAACGGGCTCTTGAAGGTTTGCACAAGGAGAACGGCGGCTCGCTCAAGGGGGTGGTGCTCGACATGCGCAACAACCCCGGCGGTCTTCTCGACCAGGCGGTCGATGTCGCCGACCTGTTCCTTGACAAGGGGATGATCGTTTATACCAAGGGGCGCGAGGCCGATGCGCAGATGGAATTCACGGCCAAAAGCAGCGGCACCGAGCCTGGCTATCCCATGGTAGTGCTGATCAATGGGGGGAGCGCCAGCGCCGCTGAGATCGTTGCCGGCGCCTTGCAGGATCACGGCCGAGCCGTTATCCTCGGCACCCAGAGCTTCGGCAAAGGGTCAGTGCAAACCATTCTGCCGCTTGGCGACGATTCCGGATTGCGGCTGACGACAGCACGTTACTATACCCCGAAGGGAACCTCGATCCAGGCCAAGGGGATTACGCCGGACATCGAGGTACAGCCCGCGGAGGTCAAGGAAGCCGTCGATCATGATCGTTTCCGCGAAAAGGATCTTCCCAACCATTTTGATAGCGAGCAGGTCGAAAGACTGGCCAAGCCGGTCAAGCCGGCCAAACCCGAAGAAAAGGACGGCAGTAATCTCCAGGCAGAGCAGGATCAGCGCAGCGACTACCAGCTGATGCGGGCTCTCGACCTGCTCAAGGGGTGGCAGATCCTTCAGGGGCTCAATCACCCGGCGGCCTGACCTCAAAACTATTGAAAAACGACTGCGGAAACCGTCTGCGGCGTTACACATTAATCGCACCCTCATCTGTCGCGCCAGGTAGCTGAGGGTGCTACGCTCCGGGTACCTTTGATCCGGCCTTCCCCGTGACTTGTTAATAATTTATGCCACCTAAACGTCCCCCTGCCAAAAAACCTGCCAAGAAGTCTCCCCCGGGGGCCAGGCCGCCGAAAAAAAAGGGCGGAAAGGGCAGCCCGTCCCGCCCCGCATGGCGCCTGTTGCTGATTTTGCTGGGATGTGCCCTTCTGTTGGCCGGCCTCGTCTGGCTGGCGCGCCGTGAGGAACAACCTCCCGCGAAACCAGTGGAGCGCCCGGTGGAAACCCGGGTCGACCAGTCGGCTGCAGCCCGGGAACAGATCGAGGCGTTTCTGGCTGCGACCGCCGTTCCCGCCGATGCCGTCACGCGCGAGCCGGCCGACCGCCCCAAACATTACCAGATCCGATACCGTTCGCCGTCCGCCAAATCGGTTGAGGAACTGCGCCAGCGTTTGCGCAGGCACGCTCCGCCGCTGGTCCTGTCCACTCCGGAGGACGGAGTGCTGACGATTGTCGACAGCCAGGGAAAAACGCTGCTCACCATCCAGTACCTCCCCGCGCCGGCCCCGCCGAAAGCAACTCCGCCCCGCCCCGGCAAGGTCGGACGCGTAGCGATCATCATCGACGATCTCGGACGTGGTCTCAAACAGCCAAAGCAGCTGCTCGCCATCAGACAGCCAGTCACCTTCGCCATTCTGGCCATCGAGCCGCACGCCACCGAGGTGGCACGGATGGCACATGCCGCCGGTCGCGAGGTCATGCTGCACGTCCCCATGGAACCGCAAGGGTTCCCGGTGGTCGATCCCGGCGACGATGCCCTGTTGGTCAATCAACCGGATGAGATGCTGCGCAGTCAGTTGCAGGCGTTGCTGAGTCGTGTACCGCATGCAGCGGGCATCAACAACCACATGGGTTCGCGTTTCACCGAAGACGAACGGGCCATGACGGCAATCATGGCGGAACTGCGGGATCACGGGCTGTTTTTCGTCGACAGCCTGACCAGCGGGCACTCGGTGGGAACGGCAACGGCCCGACAGGCCGGAGTCCCGACCCTGCGTCGAGATGTGTTTCTGGATAACATTGCCGAAGTTGAACCGATCGTGCGCGAGATCCGGCGCTTGGCGGACAAGGCCCGGCGCAACGGCAGTGCGGTGGGGATTTGCCACCCGTACCCGGAAACGATCAAGGCCCTTCAGCAGGAACTGCCGAAACTGGCCGCTCAAGGGATAGAGTTTGTAACGGTGGCGGAGTTGCTGAAGGGGGGGTAGGGGAGTGCTGAGTGATGAGTGCCAGGTTCACCGCAACTGCTTGGAGATTTTGGCGAGGATGGCGGTGAAGTGGCTGTAGTGTTCGTCGAAGAGGAGCTCTTCGGGGAGGTCGACGCTGACCTTGCGAATCAGCAGGAAGGCATCGGTCAATTTGCCGTCGGCGCCCAACAGCGTACGTTCGAGCAGGGAGAAGAGGTCGGAGCGTTCCTTGCCGAGCAGGCGCCGCTCGAACTCCTGGAGTTCGATGGTCTTGTGTGACACTTCAAGACCCTCATCATCGAAGCGATAAAATGATACCTGCTGCTGGTAAAAGTTGCGCGTGTTAGGGGCGCGGCGCAGGACGAAGTAGGAGCGTTGGGCCGATTCCCTGAAGAGCTCCCACAGGGGGTCGCCCGGTTCGATGGTGCGTTTGGCGCCGTAGAAGTGTCGAAACACCAGGCCGGCGAAACAGTCTTCCTCGATAAAGCCGTTGGTCCGTTGGTCCGAGCACTGAGCAAAGTAACCGGCAGACTCGACCTTCTCGCCATCGATCAGTTGCCGCCCGCAACCCAGGCAGCCCGGATTCAGCGCGGCGCGGCGCTCGGAAAAGGCGTTCTGGCGATGTTCCTCTTCGAGGTTCTGTCCAAGGCGGACTTCGTCGAGCCGACGGCCATCCTGCTCGAGGGTGTCGAGATAGACCTGGCGGGCGATATGGGCCAACTGAAC
>JAMPXI010000150.1 GCA_023701265.1 Desulfuromonadales bacterium
AAGGTACCGTCAGCGCGCGCGACCGTTTCGTAGGCAATGGCCGTGCAGCCGCTGGCGCGCAACGCCTCCGTCAGCGCCCGCTCCGGGGCCAGGTGCAGATAGGTGAAGAGCAGCTGTCCCGGGCGCAGCAGGGCGATCTCCGGCGGCAACGGCTCCTTGACCTTGACCACCAGCTCCGCCGCCGCATAGATCTCCGCGGGGGCGTCGACCAGCGTTGCGCCCGCCTGCCGATAGCGTGCATCATCGAGGCCGCTCCCCGCACCGGCCCCGCTCTGCACCAGGACCTGGTGACCATCCTCGACCAGGGTGCGCACCCCGGCCGGGGTCATGCCGACCCGGTGCTCCTGGATCTTGATTTCCCCTGGCACGCCGATGATCATCGGTTGCCCTTCCTGCCGGCTTTTGCGAAACCGGCGAAGATGTTAAGATGTCGCCAAGTTTAGACCCGCTGGAGTGCCGATGCAACGATTGCTTGATTTTTTTGGTTCCGTGCGCCTGACCCTGGCGCTGTTGATGATCCTTGCCGTGGTGGCGATCGGCGGCACCTTGCAGCCGGTCGAACAGGTGCTCGGCGAAGGGCCGCCGGTCAAGCGCTTCGATCTCTACTTCCAGTCCCCCTGGTATCGCCTGCTGTTGCTGCTGTTGGCGATCAACCTGGCGGTCTGCACCTGGCGGACCTTGCGCCGCACCCTCGGCGAGCGCCAACGCCTGGCGGCCCAGATCAAAGCCGGCCTGTCGGCCGGCAGCGCCGGACACGAGCTGCCGGCAGCGACGGTGGAACAATTGACGGCCCGGCTGGGTGCCGCCGGCTACCGGGTCACCCCGGGCGGCGCCGGGCTGCTGGGACAGAGCCGGGCCTATAGCCGCTGGGCGGTGCCGGTACTGCATCTTTCCGTCATCCTCATCATGATCGGAGCTTTGGCCGGTGCCTTGGGTTTTGTCGGCACCGTCAACCTCTACGTCACCCACCAGATCGACAGTGTCTTCGACTGGGAGAGCCAGGGCCAGCGCCCCCTGGAGTTCACCTTTCGTCTCGACCACTTCGAGCCGACCTACTACCCGATCGACCTGCAGATCGCCGTGGTCGATCCACAGCAGATGAAGCTGCTGCAGACGATCACCACCCGCGAGGGGGAAACGGTGGAGGCCGGCAACGGCCTGAGCATGCGGGTTTTGCGCTTCTATCCCGAAGAGGAGCATCTGGTCCTCTTCCTGGAACGCAACGGCCGCCCGATCGGCGAGTACCACGCCCTGAGCGGCAAACGCGACTATCCGAACAATCCCGATCCCGGCGTGCTGATCAAGCCGGCCGCTTTCCGCGACCCGCGGGTCAAACAATTGAGCAGTCAGGTCACCATCCTGGAAAATGGCCAGGAGGTGCGCCAGGCGGTCATCGAGGTCAACAGCCCGCTGGTGCATCGCGGGGTGGCCATCTACCAGACCGCCTATTCCCGTGATCCGAACGGTTTCTGGTACTGCGGTTTCCAGTTCTCGCGCGACCCGGGTGAGCCGTTGGTGTGGGGGGGGAGCATTGTCCTGACGCTGGCCCTGCTGGTGGTTTTCACGCTGCGGCCTTGCAACGTGGCGGTGGTGCCGCGGGACCATGGCTGGCGGCTGGTGGCGCTGGGAGGTTTCCGGGGCGAGATTGGCCGGCAGAAGCTCGAGGCTTTGGCGGCGGCGCTGACAGGGGCAAGCGCCGGGAAAGGTTGAGTACTGGCCGGCACGTGCCGGGATGGTCCCGTCCGTCTCCCGCGCAGGGAGGCTGCCCGCGAATTCCCTATTGACATGTCCCCGCCACTTGGTTAGATTTTACCAATATTGCCGATCCATCGCCCCGTTTCCCGGGGCGTGGCTCATGTCTCCGGGCCTTTCCGGGGATCACCTCTCGATCAAGCCAAACTCCTCGCGAGGGGAGGACGGAAAGCTTCGGGTCTTCGCTGGAAGATAGCCGGGCCGCCGAGACAAAGGCGCGCCCGGTTGTTTTGTTTGCGGGTTCGCTAAATCAGGTCATCGAAAAGCGGCGGAACGAACTTTCATTCGGGGGAGTGAGCAATGATCCGCGTATTGCGAAGTGAAGGGCATTTTGATTACGTCAAGCCGCATCTCCTTGATGAGCTGATTTGCCGACGGGAAATCATCAGCTTTCGGCGCAGAGACGGGGTTGTGCTGATCGGTGTCGACCCCGTGAGAGAACAAAGAGACAGGTATTATCCAGGAGAAGAGCGCCGCCAGGCGTTTGCCTAGCAACCTCAAAGCCGCTTCAGTTTCCTACCACTTGCCGTTTTTCGGCTCCAGTCTGACCAGTTCATAGTTGCGGCTCCCCAACCCGAGCTTTTCGGCGTGTTCCAGGGTGATCTCCCAGTCGATCTCCGGGTGAACGCCGCGGAACTTGTCGCCGCCAGGCTCGTGACCGTGGACCATGGCGGTGTCCGGCAGGCCGCGCGCCTGGATGACCAGGTCGGCGCACGCCTGGTCGAGGGCCACCGGGTCGGTGCTGGCGAGGATGCCGAGGTCGGGAACGATCGGCGCATCGGAGTAGCCGTAGCAGTCGCAGGCCGGCGACACCTGGGTGATGAAGTTGACGAACAGCAGCTTTCCCGCCTTGCCGCTCACCGCCCCGCAGGCATACTCGGCCATCTTCTTCATCACCAGCGGCGTCTGCTCGTTCCACTGGATGCGGATCGCCTGCGGTTCGCAGACCGTGATGCAGCGCCCGCACCCCACGCAGCGCTCAGCATCGATATGCGCCTTCCCCGAATTGAAGTCGATCGCCTCGTGGGCGCAGGCCTTCAGGCAGGCACCGCACACCGTGCAGTGCTTCTCGGCAACCACCGGCGCGACATTGGAGTGCTGCTCCAGTTTCCCTTCGCGGCTCGAACAACCCATGGCGAGGTTCTTGAGCGCCCCGCCGAAACCGCTCAGTTCGTGACATTTGAAATGGCTGAGGACCACCAGGGTATCGGCTTCGAGGATCTCCAGGCCGATGTCGACTGATTGAAGGATCTCGCCGGGGACCGGCACCCGCCGCGCCGAGTGGCCGCGCAGGCCGTCGCACATCAACAGCGGCGCATTGACCACCGCATAGGCGAAGCCGTTCTCGATGGCGCAGGAAAGGGCCGAAACCGCCTCCTTGCGCTCGCCGGGGTAGAGGGTGCTGGAATCGGTGAGAAAGGGTTTGCCGCCAAGAGCGCGGATACGGTCGACCACCCGGCGAACGAAGGTCGGGCGGAGGTAGGCGTGCCCGCCGCGCTCGCCGAAGTGCAGCTTGATGGCCGTCAGATCGCCGGGGCCGACCACGGCGGGCAGGCCGGCGGCTTCCAGCAGGCGTTCCAGCTTGTCGTGCAGGTTTTCCTTGAGGCCGGCGCGCAGGTCGGCGAAGTGAACAGGGATGGCCATCATTGCCTCCTGGGGAGAACCGCCTGAACGACCGTGATCAGGATTGACCCTTGAGCAGCCCGGTCAGCGGTGCCGGCGGTTCGTCGAACTGCAGGCCGAGGCGGGTCAGCAGGCCGTCACGGCTCGGCCCGGCGTTGCGAACCACTGCCTTGGTGCAGCAGTCGGCCGGCCAGAACGGTTGGTGGAAATGCAGCTCCAACTCGGAGCCGAGCGGCAGGGCGTTTTCACAGGCCAGGGTCATGCCGGTGGCGCTCAGGTCGCGGCTCAGACCGGTGCGGAGCGGGCCCTGGGCGTTGACGGCGTATTCAACCACCGACTGGAAGGGGAAGCGGCGGGCGCGCCGCTGGTCGCAATTCAGCGGGAAGATGGTGTTGCGCCGCAGCTTGGCCTGATAGAGCCGCTCGTCGGCCTGCTGGAGAAGGTCCAGTGCCGAAACCCCGTCGTCGGGATGGATGGCGATGCCGCCGCTGATCGTCAGGCAGCGCCGGTCGAGCCGTTCCTCGCCGGCAAAGGGGAACGCCTCGATCATCTGCCGGATGCGTTCCACCACCATGCAGGCCTGGGGGAGGTTGAGGCGGTGCAGGATCAGGGCAAACTCTTCTCCGCCGTAGCGCGCCGCCAGGTCCCCCTGACGAATGCAGCTTTGCACCGTCGCGGCCACTTGCCGCAGCGCCGCATCTCCGGCCAGATGCCCGCAGCGGTCGTTGTACTGCTTGAAGTGGTCGAGGTCGAGCATGACCACTGCCAGTCCCTGTCCCCGCTGTCCTTGCAACCGCTCGGTAATCTGCTCGAGATGCGCTTTGAAATAAGTCTGGTGGTAGAGACCGGTGAGACCGTCGGTGACCGAGGCGTGCCGAAATCCGGCCAGGTCGTCGGCTTCAATGATGCGCGGATCATGAATTTCGCCAACCACCCGGTAGAGGTAGCCGAGCAGGCTCGAACGTACGCCGGTATAGGCACAGCCGTCCTGGCAGTGATTGGCGCGCTGCGCCAGGGCCTCGCGCCAGTAGTGTGCGGCCCGCTGCGCCGGAAAGTCCTTGCCAACCAACTGGAGCAGCACTTCCTGGTAGGTTGCTTCCCCCGCCTGCGCCGCCAGAGCATCGAGCCGGATCGCCAGCTGGGTTTCGTCCCGCCGTGATTCGCTGAGAATCTGAGCTACTTCACCCTTCATGCATCGCTCTCCCCGCGCTGATTAGAAAAATTCAACGGGCGATTCAATAACACGGCGGTCGGCATCTGTCCAGAACTTGCGCAGAATTTACTTGGCAGGCTCCGGTTCGCTGCCGAGCGGCCCGTACGATTCGACCTTGCCATTGACCAGCCGTACATAGTAGCGCTGCCAGAAGCGGTTGACCGGGTTGTACCAGAGGTACTCGACGTTGCCGGTACCGGCGGCATCGGTCGGCTTGCCGAGCTGCGCCAGCACCTCGGGCTTGGTCATGCCGGTGTTGACGTTTTCCAGGGCCAGCCAGGGGGCGCAGCCGGCCAGCAGGCCGAAGGTGATGATCATGATCAGGAAACGGCGCATCGGGAACTCCCTTCGGGTTCGTCGCTGTCGGCGTGGTGGAGGTAGACGGTGCGGCTCGGGAAGGCGAACTGCAGGCCGAGTTCCTCCAGCAGGTCCATGATTTTCAGGCAGATGTCCTCGCGCACGTTGAGATGCTCGCCGAGCACGGTGGTGACGCTGAAGCAGGTGACGGCGATATCGAGGGACGACGCGCCGAAATCGGTGAAGTTGACCTGTACGCTGTCGGGGTCGATCTCCGGGTGCGTCGTCAGCAGAGCCCGCAGCCGGGCCACCGCTTCACGCATCTGCGCCGGGGTGGTGGCGTAGGTCAGGCCGATGGCCAGCTTGATGCGCCGGCGCGGCATGCGGCTGACGTTGTCGAGCGGCATGTTGGCGATGATGCTGTTCGGCACGCTGATCAGCGTCTTGGCCGGGGTGCGGATCTTGGTGGAACGGAAGCCGACCTCCTCGACCGTCCCCTCCATGCTGCCGGCGATGACCTGGTCGCCGAGCTTGAACGGCCGGTCGAAGATGATCATCAGCGAGCCGAAGATATTGGCCAGGGCATCCTTGGAGGCGAAGGCCAGGGCCATGCCGCCGATCCCCAGCGAGGCGAGCAGCCCCGAGGTCGAGTAGCCGAGGTTCTGGATGACCATGATCCCGGCGAGGATGACGATGAAGACCCGCAGCGTCTTGCGGATGAACGGCACCAGGTGGTCGTCGAGGTCGTTTTCGGT
>JAMPXI010000151.1 GCA_023701265.1 Desulfuromonadales bacterium
CTACTTCCAGGGGATGGAGGCCGGCGTCAAAAATCTGCTGCAGCTGTTCGCGGCGGTGGTCGCCACTCCGGTGGTCTTCTACAGCGGCTGGCCGTTCCTGCAGGGGGCCTGGCGCAGCCTCCGATTTCGCAGCGTCGGCATGGACCTGCTGGTCGCCACCGGAATCCTGGCTGCCTGGGGCGCCAGCATGGTTGCCCTGGTCGTCGGCGGCGAAGTCTACTTCGACACGGCCGCCATGATCGTCACCCTGCTCCTGACCGGCCGACTGTTCGAAAACAGCGCCCGGCGACAGGCCGCCAGCGGTGTCGACCGGCTCCTGCAACTGGCCCCCGATACCGCCCGGCGGCTTGACGGGCAAGGGCAGCCGACCACGGTCGACAGTACCGTCCTGCAGCCTGGAGAGCATATCCTGGTGCGTCCGGGCGAGCGTTTCCCGACCGACGGCCACATCCTTGCCGGCGAAACCGAGGTCGATTGCGCCGCCGCCACCGGCGAGCCCCTCCCGCAAGCCAGGGGGGTCGGCGATCCGGTGCTGGCCGGCACCATGAACCTGGTGACGGCCGTGACCGTCGCGGTCGAACGGCGGGCGGCCGACTCCTTCGTCGCCCGGGTCGCCCGGCTGGTCGAAGAAGCCCAATCCCGCCGCGCCCCGATCCAGCAGCTCGCCGACCGGGTCTCTGCCTGGTTCGTGCCGCTGGTCGCCATCATTGCCGCCGGCACCTGGCTGTTCTGGCACCTGGCCGCCGACCCGCAGGTTTCGCCCCTGCTGGCCGCGGTAGCCGTACTGGTCATTGCCTGCCCGTGCGCCCTCGGCCTGGCGACCCCCACCGCCATCCTGGTCGCCAGCGGCGCCGCCGCCGGGCGCGGCATGCTCTTTCGCGGCGGCGACATTCTCGAAGCCGCGGCCAGGATCGACGTGGCGGCTTTTGACAAGACCGGCACCTTGACCGAGGGGCACCCCCGGCTCACCGGCATCGAGCCGGCGGCAGCCACCGCAGATGAATTACTCACCCTGGTTGCCGACGCCGAGACGGGGAGCACCCACCCGCTGGCAACCGGCGTACTGGCCGAAGCCCGCCGGCGCCGACTGCACACCACGCCCCTGGCGGGCGTGCGCACCCGGCCCGGTCGCGGCCTCTCCGTGGAGACCCCGGCGGGGCTGCTGCTGATCGGCAATCGGCGGTTGCTGGAGGAACACGGGGTTGACGTTCCCGAACAGCCGGCCACCACGGCGACGGTGGTCCATGTTGCGCACGCCGGCAGCTATTGTGGACGGCTGCTGTTCGAAGATCTGCCGCGCCACGGTGCCGGGGAACTGATTGCCGTATTGCAGCGTACGGGGATCCGGACCATCCTGCTGAGCGGTGACAATCAGGCGGCTGCCGCCCGGTTGGCCGGGCAGCTCGGCATCGGCGAGGTGCTCGGCGAATTGACCCCCGAAGGGAAATGTGCCCGCATTCAGGAGCTCCGTGCCGCCGGCCACCGCGTGCTGATGGTCGGCGACGGCATCAACGATGCCCCGGCGCTGGCGCTCGCCGATGTCGGCTGCGCCATGGCCGGCGGCACCGATATCGCCCTGGCCACTTCCGACCTGGTGCTGACCGTTCCCCGCCTGGAAAGGCTTCAGGAGGCACTGCAACTGTCGCGGCGCACCCTGTCGATTATCCGCCAGAATCTTTTCTGGGCCTTTGCCTACAACCTGGCCGCCCTGCCGCTGGCAGCTACCGGCAAACTCGCCCCGATCCATGCCGCAGTGGCGATGGCGCTCAGTTCGGTGTGCGTGGTGGGGAATTCATTGCGACTGGGCAGGGCCGTGAGGAGTGAGGAGTGCGGAGGACCGTACCAGGGATCTTCCTCTAGAGGTTCTTGATAAATTGCTTGACTATTCATGATAAAATACGGCACACGGGAGCCTGGGTTCACGTTTTTACCCCTCACTCCTCACGCCTCCCCCCTCGCGCATCTGGTTTTGGCTGCCATGTCCCTGTCGACCCTTGCCCTGATCTTCCTCTCCCTGTGCGTCGGCACCGGCGTCTGGCTGTTCTTTCTCTGGGCGGTGCGGCGCGGCGAGTTCGACGATCCGGAAGGACCGAAATACCGGATGCTCGACGACGATGACGATGATCACACCTCACAAAAAGGTTAAATTTGTGATTTGCAAGATACTGCTTTCAATGGTTTTTATCGTTGCCATTTCGACCGCATCCATGGCAGTGTCCGCCGCGCCGATCCGCATCGCGGCGACGGATACTCCGCCCGGCGGCGCGGTACTCGAACTGTACACCGATGAGCTGGTCACCATGACAGCAATCCCGTTTCGCATTACCATCCGCGATGCCGCCGGCCGGCCGCTGACCGGCGCGAAGGTGAGCTGCGAGATGACCATGCCGTCGATGACCATGCCCGAGAATCGGCCGCGGGTGACGGAACGCGACGGTGTTTACGGCGGCGAACTGGTTTTCACCTGTGCGCTGGGGGCCTGGCGAATCGGCTGCCTGGCGGAGAAGGCCGATGGCAGCCGGCAAGTGATGACTTTCGATATAGAGAAGGTCAGGATGAAATGAGCGATCCGCTCATCCTCATGGGCTTTACCACGGGACTGCTCGGTGCCGGTCACTGTCTCGGCATGTGCGGAGCCCTGGTTGGCGCCCTGTCGCTCTCAGCCACCGGGCAACCCGGCGGCTGGAGTTTCCACCTGCTCTACAACACGGGGCGGGTCGCCACCTACACCCTGATCGGCGCGCTGGTCGGCTGGCTCGGCTCGGCGCTCGCCTATACCGACCGCTTCCGTGAGGTCACCCGGTTGCTGCTGATCGGCTCCGACCTTTTCATCATTCTGGTGGGACTGGGGAGTGCAGGCCTTTTCGCGTGGCTGAACATCGCCCGTCTCGACATGCCCGGACCGCTGCACGCCATGACCACCGCCGTCCAGGGCCTGCGCCGGCTGCCGCCAGCACTGGCCGCCCTCCCCCTGGGGCTGCTGTTCGGTTTCCTGCCGTGCGGCTATCTTTACGCCGTGGCGATCACTGCCGCCCAGAGCGCCGATGTCGCCACCGGCGCACTGACGCTGCTGGCCTTCGGCCTCGGCACCGTGCCGGCCCTGCTCCTGGTCGGTACGGCCGCCCAATGGCTCGGCACCCGGGCGCGGTTATGGATGCTGCGTGCTGCCGGGGTCCTGGTCGCCGCCATGGGTGTTGTCAATTTCATACGCCACATCAGGTTGATGTGGTGAAAGCCTGGCCCTGCTGACCATCGAAGACATCAGCGAACTGACCTGTCCGTCACTCAGATTGGCACCGGGACATTCCCTTTGCCATCAACGAAAAAGGGGCGCAATTTTGCGCCCCTCTGGCTTTCCTCTTAAGGTTGTCAATAATGGCAGGCCGGATCGGGAATGCCGTCCGGATCGTTGAGCGCCGTGCCACTTATACGGATTGTCAACCCCTCGGCCGGTAGGTGGCCAGCTCCTGGTGGTGCCTGGCAATATCCGCCTTCACCTGTTTGACGCTGCGCTCGTAGACGAGCTCACGCCCCATCACGCTGCCGGCGTAAGCCATTCCATTGTTGGTCGGCACGAGCTTGCACTTGACGTTGTGGACCCCCTCGCCAAGCACCACCCAGATCGCATCGGCACTTTTGCTGACGACCACCACCTCCAGGGTTTTGCCGTTTTCGGTCTCGACCGCAATCTTTTCGTTGTCCATGCACTCCTCGTCTTCAGCGGATCAGTGATGTGGCTCGGCCAGCAGCAAACGGTTTTTCGGGGTGATCTCGTCGGGGATGCGCTGTGTGTATACCCGGTACCCTCGGGCGCGCAGTCGGGCGACCCGGGTCGCATCCATGGCCAACGGCCCATCCAGCCACCCCTGAAGGCCGCCGAGGTCGGCCCCCGTCAGGTCGTGACAACAGGGCAACACCGCCACGCGGGCCCCCGCTTCAACAGCCCGGTCGAGCACCAGATCGGTCAGTTCACCACAGGCATGGGCCGAGACGACCAGATCATCCCCCTGCAGGGGCACGGTCATCAGATCATCCTCGACCAGTTGGATACGTCCCTGCAGTCGCGGCCACCCCTGGCACAGCGCCTCGGTCAGGGTGGCGGCACTTTGCGGAATGCGCCGGTCGACGGCGATGGCCATGGGGGAGCTGTCGTCGAGCAGGAGCAGGATCTGCGCTAACAGCCCATGGCCGCAGGCCAGGTCGACGATCCGCCCGCCGCGGAAACGGCGCCGCACCCGGCGGGCGACTTCCCAGGCCTCGTACAACTCCTTGCGCGGCAGGCAACCGGCCCGGCAAACCGCCCGGGCAATGGCGTCGAACAGGGTGTCGCCGGCAAATTGAGGCAGGAGTCGTTCGGTCAGGCGACTGCGCGAAGAGCGGTCGATCACCGGCCCTTTTCCAGCAGCGGCTTGAGAAACTTGTCGAAGGTGACCTTCTGCTTGGCGGTCAACAGATCAAAATCCCCCTCGTTATCGAGAAGGAAAGTGCCGACGCCAATGACGGTTCGTGCCAGGTAACCGGTTCCGGCAACGCTTCTCTCGATGTCATCGGTGCGTTTGGTGATCAGGTGTCTCAGCAGTTTCAGGTCGAGTTCCATCGTCGTTCTCCGGCCTGACATGGGTCAGGCGGCCTCTTTCCAACCCTGCCTTTTCAACTGCAGTCGGACGGGACGCGACTGGAGTCCCTTCTTCCAGACCAACGCTTCCCGATGATAGTCGGCGATCTTCTTGCCGGAAGCCACCATCTCCCGCAGCAGCAGATCATAGGGTTTGGACATTTCGACGGTACCATGCTCCCACTTGGACACCTGGGCGCGGTCGCAATGCATGTTCCTGGAGAAGTCCGTTCCCGACCAGCCGAGGGATTTTCGCAGGAAGACAACCTCCGCCGCCGTCAGCGGGCCATCCTTGGTGATGATCGCCCTAGCCAGACTATCGTGCAACCCCTCGATGTTGGGGATCAATGGCATGAGGCTGCCGCAGTCGGGACACTTCCTGACGGTGATGCCAACAATCGTGACATTATCCAGACCGCACTCGCGGTAATGGTAGTTTTCCCGGCTCTCGACCAGTTCGGCCTGTTCACAGTTACGGCATTTCATGGTTCTCTCCACGCGGTCACAACTTCGAGCAGCTTCTCCGATTCAAACCTCACGACGACGCACATTTTCGCGGTGCGCACCCGGTAGCGCCAGCTGCCGTTCTCGTATTCGCCCTCTTCAGCCACTCCACCTCGCAGGACATTGATGCAGTCAACGGTGATAATCCCGCGCTCCTTCATGCGCATTTCAGCGTGAGGCTGTGCGTAGGTGACGATCCCGTTGACGATAATCCGGCGAATGAGCTTCTTGACCTCAGGCGGCCGCAAAGGTTCCGTAAACACTTTTACCACGCCCTCCATTTGATTACAAAACAATTGTTGTCATTTATACAACGTTTTCACGATTTGATCATGATGCCAGCAAATATC
>JAMPXI010000028.1 GCA_023701265.1 Desulfuromonadales bacterium
AGCTACGCCGCAAATTCAGCGCAAGACGTGAAACATTAATAAGCACAACCCGCGCCAAAGATGGCGCTTGATTTCTCGGTTGGCGAAAAATATGATGGTTTTTTCATTGAGAGGTCACTGGCATACAGCCTATGTTTCCCCTGCTCCTCAAATACCGTCAGGCTTGCCTGCTGGCGCTATGCGCCCTGCTGGGGCTTGCCTGCGGCGACCTGGCCGCCGTCCTGACGGGGATGAAGCTGAGTCGCGGGAATCTGCCCCGGGCAACGAGAGCCCCCGTCGCCTGGCCGGCGCCGACAGCCGACCCGGCGGCCGATCTCTCCTATATCCTGCAGCACAACCTCTTCGACCAGACTTCCCGCACCAAAACCGCACCGGCCTTTTCGCTGCGGCAGGGCGACGGTGAGCCTGGCGAGGCGGCAACTCGCGCCAGCCTCGAACTGATCGGCACGGTGGTGGCCGGAAAACGCTCGAGCGTGGTGCTGCGCTCCGGCCAGGAAGTCAAAACCTACCGCCTCGGTGAAGAACTACCCGGCGGCGGCAAGATCGAGGAGATCGTGCGTCACCAGGTGAAGATCAGCAACGCCGGCCAATCCGTGACAACCCTGACCATGCACGAGGGCAACCGGGTATCGTCCCCTGGCGTTGGGCCGCGCGTGGCGGCAATGGGCGGGGGCGAAATTCAGGCTGCCGGTGAAAACCGCTGGGTGATCCCGCGCGCCATGGCTGAATCGGTCCGGGGCAATCTCGGTGAGCAGCTGCGCATGGCCCAGATGCAGCCACGCATTGTCGACGGCCGTACCGACGGTTTCGTGATCAACAAGATCAACGCGGGAACGCTTTTGTCCCAAATGGGGCTGAAACGCGGCGACGTGCTCAAGCGCGTCAACAGCATGACCATCGACAGCCCGGAAAAAGCCTTGCAGGTGCTGCAACAGTTACGCGAGGCCCGGCAGCTTAACGTTGACCTCGAACGAGACGGCAAACCGCTCAGCTTCGCTTATGCGATCGAATAGGAGGTTTTTGTGAGCAACCAGATCCTGCGCATGGGACTTTCCATCCTGCTGATCCCGCTGCTGCTGCTCGGTTTCGGCGGAGATCCTGCCCATGCGGCTGAACCGCAGAAACCGCTGGTCCAAAAAGGGGCCGGCAACCGGGTGACTCTCGATTTCCGGGAAATCGAGTTGACCGACCTGATTCAGACGATCAGCGAGCTGACCGGAAAGAATTTTCTCTATGACGACACGGTCAAGGGGAAGGTGACCGTCGTTTCCCCAGAGGAGATGACCATTGACGAGGCCTACCAGCTCTTTCAGACCGTTCTTGGCGTCAAGGGCTTTACCGTCGTCCCTTCCGGCAAGGTCAACAAGATCGTGCCGGTCAAGGGCGCCAAGGAATCGAATCTGCCGATCGTGACCGACGAGCAGAAGCCCACGGAGCAATACATTACCCGCCTGCTGCGGCTGGAGAACCTGGATGCCGCCACGATCGCCGACAATGTGCTGGCACCGCTGATACCGGCGACCGGCAACGTCGTGGTCTACTCCCCGACCAACACCCTGCTCATCACCGACAGCGCCGCCAACATCGAGCGCCTGGTCAAAATCATCAAGGAACTGGACCAGCCGGGGTCGGCGCGCGTACTCGAAGTCGTTTCCCTGCAGCACGCCGGCGCCGAAGACGTGGCCAAAATCTGCACCGAAGTTCTCACCCAGGGGAGCCCGACAGCGGCCCGGCGGAGCCGCACCGAGGGGGGATCGGCGACGGCGGATTTTTCCCCGCCCAAGATTCTCGCCTACGCGCGTGCCAATGCCCTGATCGTCATGGCCAGCCCCGAGCAGCTGGCAACCATCAAGGATCTGGTGGCCAAGATGGACCGGGACACCGGCGGCGGCTATTCCTCGGTGAATGTCTACCCTCTGGAAAATGCCGACGCTGAATCCCTGGCCAAAACCATGAACGAGATCCTGACCGGCATCCGCGCCGAAACCAGGGGCGGTGGCCAGGGGAAGGGACCGGTTTCCTCCGGACCGATGACGATCACCGCCGACAAGCCGACCAACTCGCTGATCATCAACGCCAAACCCGAGGATTATGCCTCGCTCAAAGGGATCATCGAAAAGCTCGACGTCAAGCGCAAGCAGGTCTATGTCGAGGCGCTGATCATGGAACTGTCGATGGACGCCACCCAAAAGCTCGGCGTATCGCTGCAGGGGGCGGCCTCGGTCAGCAACGATGGACTGGTCTTCGGCAACAGCAATTTTGACAACCGGACCCTGCAGCCGAAAAGCTCCGATTTCCTGTTGGGCCGGGCGGTCGATGGCCTGCTGGCAGGGGGGTTTTTCAAACCGATCACCGTAACCGCCCCGGACGGCACCGAGATTACCGTGCCGACCCTGTCGGTACTAATCGACCTGTCGAAGCGTGACGGCGACGTCAACATCCTCTCGGCACCGCGCCTGCTGACCTCCGACAACGAAGAGGCCGAGATCATCGTCGGTTCCAACGTGCCGATCATCACCAGTCGCCTGACCGACACCGGCGGCGGCAACGGCCTGGCTCAGAGCGTCTCGGTCGAGCGCAAGGATGTGGCGCTGGTCCTGCGTTTCACCCCCCAGGTCACCGAAGGCGACCTGGTCCGGCTGAACGTCTACCAGGAGATGACCGACATCGTGCCATTTTCGGCCGGACTGGCCGCCAGCGTCGGCAACCCCAACGACGTCGGCCCATCCTTCACCAAACGCGTATTGCGCAACACGGTCCTCGCCGAGAACGGCAAGACCGTGGTGCTGGGCGGGCTGATCGGCACCAACATCAACGAAACGGTGAGCAAGGTGCCGTGGCTCGGCGACATCCCGCTGCTCGGCTGGCTGTTCAAGCACAAGACGACCACCGAGAAGAAAACCAACCTGCTGGTCTTCATCAACCCGACGGTCATCCGCGGACCGGAAGATCTGGCCAGGGTCACCAGCCGCAACCGCATGGTCGCGGATGGCCTGATGAACGATCGCACCCGCTCTTCGCTGCCGGACAACTACTTTGCACCAGCCGACAACAAAGTGACTGCGCCCCCGGTGCCATCCGCGCAAGCCGCCTCACCGATACCGCCGGCACTGCCGAAAACCGCTCCGGCACCGGTTCCGGACGTGGTGGTCATGCCATCGATCGCCCCGCCGGCCACGCCGGCGGCCACCCCCAGGCCCAGCCCTGCGCCAGCACCAGCCGGCATCATCTTCCCGACGAGCGCGCCGCCGATCATTCCGGCGGCGCCCCCGAAAGCGTCGTCCGCACCGGCACCGGCACCGGCACCGGCCGCGACAGCGCCGGCAGCCGTACCCCTGCCGGCGAAAGCTGCCACCCCGCCCCCGGTGCCAACCGTCGCGCCACCGAGCACGACGGCACCCACGCCGGCTGCACCCCAGAAACCGACGGCAACGGCCACGCCGACCACCACGGCCATTCCACCGGT
This sequence comes from Desulfuromonadales bacterium, assembly GCA_023701265.1. Classification (GTDB taxonomy): domain Bacteria; phylum Desulfobacterota; class Desulfuromonadia; order Desulfuromonadales; family BM103; genus VAUL01. Next base: position 3,467 of record JAMPXI010000028.1, read on the forward strand.
GAGCGGCAAGGCGACAACATCACCAACCGCCGCTGCGTCGGCCTCAGGCAGCGGCAGCCTCCCCCGGGTCCTCGATGAGAAGTGGTCGACTCCCCGGCCGCAGCGACAGCCCGCCCTCTGATGAACGGCGACAGCCCCGACACGCGTTCCTGGCGGCGCATCGGCGATATTCTGCACAGCGACTTCGGCGCTTCTCGCGAGAAGATCGAGATGGCACAGGCCGCGCAGCGCACCAACGGGTTGCGTCTCGGCGAAATCATGGTCGACATGCAGCTGCTGTCGCGGGAAACCCTTGGCCGCGCATTGGCAATTCAGTCCGGCCTGCCATTCCTCGACTCTCTGGCCGACGCTCAACCCGCCACTGAATTGCTTGACCGGATCCCGATCGGCTTTGCCAAGGACTACGGCATCTTCCCCCTCGGCATGATCGGCCGGAGCCTCCTGGTTGCGGTCGCCGACCCGTTCGACCCGCGACCGCTCAATGACCTTGGCACCCTGACCAAGACCATCATCGAGCCGCAGGTCGCCGCGCCGGACGAGATTCTCCGCGCCATCAACCGGTGCTACGAAACGCGGACCCGCGAAGCCCAGGACGCCATCGAGGAGATCGTCGAACTTACCCCTGCCGACCTGGCCCGCAGCCTGGAGCCCCAGGACCTGCTCGATACGGCCGACGAGGCGCCGATCATCCGTTTCGTCAACAGCCTGATTACCCAGGGATACCGGGACCGCGCCAGCGATATTCATATCGAGCCCTATGAACGCACCCTGGTCGTCCGCTACCGCATCGACGGCATCCTTTACGAGGTTCTGCATCCGCCGCTGAAGGCCCATGCCGGGATCGTGTCACGGATCAAGATCATGTCCCATCTCAACATTGCCGAAAAGCGCCTGCCGCAGGACGGGCGGTTTCGCGTGCGGGTGGCCGGCAAGGATCTCGATGTCCGCGTGTCGACGCTGCCGACCGCGTTTGGCGAACGAATCGTCCTGCGCCTGCTCGACAAGAGTGCCGGCGTACTGACCCTTGCCGAACTCGGCATGGATCCGGGGATGCTCCGGCAGGTCGAGCGGATGGTCACCAAAAGCCACGGCATCTTCCTGGTTACCGGACCGACCGGTTCCGGGAAAACCACCACTCTCTACGCGGCCCTCTCCCGGCTCAACGATCGTGAGAAGAACATCATCACCGTCGAAGACCCGATCGAGTACCAGCTATCGGGGGTCGGCCAGATCCAGGTCAATCCCAAGATCAACCTGACCTTCGCCAACGGATTGCGGTCGATCCTGCGCCAGGATCCGGACATCATCATGGTCGGCGAGATCCGCGACCGGGAGACGGCAGAGATTGCCGTGCAGTCGGCCCTGACCGGCCACATGGTCTTCTCCACCCTGCACACCAACGATGCGGCCGGCGCTCTGACCCGCCTGGTGGAAATGGGGATCGAACCGTTCCTGACAGCTTCGTGCGTGGTCGGCATCCTCGCCCAGCGCCTGGTGCGAAAGATTTGTCCGCATTGCCGGGAGGCCGCCGCCATCCCCGACGCACTGCTCGAGGAACTGACCAGGGAGGGGTATATCTCCGGTCAGCCCGTCTTCTACCAGGGAAGCGGCTGTCCCCAGTGCATGGAAACCGGTTATCGGGGGCGGACGGGGATTTACGAACTGCTCGCCATGGACGATGCGGTCCGCGGCCTGATGATGCAGAACCGCGACGCCACCGCCATCAAGCAGGCGGCGGTCCGCCAGGGGATGGAGCCGCTGCGGACGGCCGGCATTGCCAAGGCCCTGAAGGGGGAGATTGCCCTTGCCGAGGTTCTGCGGGTGACCCAGGAGGAGAGCTGACGTGCCGCTCTTCGAATATGCGGGGTTCGATACCGGAGGCCGCCGCGTCACCGGCACCATCGACAGCAACGGCCGCAAGGCTGCCTCGCAGGCGCTGCGCGACCGGGGGGTCTTCCCCACGTCACTGGAACCGTTGGCCGTCCGGACCCGGGGCTACCGCCAATGGTTCGGCGGCGGTCAGCGCGTCGCCGCGGCGGAACTGGCCACCGTCACCCGCCAGTTGGCCACCCTGATTGGCGCCGGGCTGGCACTGGATGACGCCTTGGGCACGGTTGCCGAGCAGGCCGAACTGCCCCAGTTGCACCGGACGCTGATCAGCCTCCGGGAGGAAGTGCGCCAGGGGGAGTCCCTGCACGCGGCGCTGTCCCGGCAGCCCAAAATCTTCCCCGACCTTTATGTCAGCATTGTCCGCGTCGGCGAAGACAGCGGCACCCTTGACCAGGCGCTGGCGCGGATGGCCGATTTCCTGGAAAACCAGGCGCGCATCAGCTCCCGCATTCAGGCCGCACTGGCTTATCCGCTGCTGATGAGTGTGGTGGGGATTGGCGTCCTGGGTTTCCTCTTTACCTTCGTCGTCCCCAAGATCACCCGCATGCTCGAAGAGCTGGGACAGGCGCTCCCATGGCCGACCGTTATCCTGATCCAGGCCAATCGGATTGCCACTGGCTACTGGTGGCTGTTTCTCCCCCTGCTAGCGGCGACGGTCTACATGTTCGACCGCTATCGCCGGACGGAACACGGCTGCCTGCATATCGACCGGCTGCTGCTCGATATCCCCGTATTCGGCCGCCTGCAGTTGCTGATCGCCACGGCCCGCTTTGCCCGCACCTTGTCCATCCTGCTCAGCAACGGCGTGCCGCTGCTCAAAGCCCTGGAGATTGCCCGCGGCCTGCTGGGCAACAGCAACCTGCGCCAGGCGGTTGAAAAGGCGGGCCGGCGGGTGCAGGAGGGGGGCAGCCTCGCCGCGGCCCTGCGGGAGAGTGCGCTCTTCCCGCCAATGCTGATCCAGGTCACGGCCGCCGGAGAAAAAAGCGGGCAACTCGAAGAGATGCTGACGCGGGTTGCCGACAGTTATGAACACCAGACCGACCTGGCGATCACCGGCATGCTTTCCCTGCTGGAACCGCTGATGATCCTGGTGATGGGCGGCGTGGTCGGCTTTGTTGTCCTGGCGATCCTGCTGCCGATCTTTCAGGCCAGCCAGGGGTTCGGGTAAGTCAGAAGTCAGAAGTCAGAAGTCAGGCAAGTGCAACATTCGCCCCAGGAAGCAAGGTTTACTTCTGAATCCTGAATTCTGTATTCTGAATTCCTTTACGAAACAGAGGCCCTCATTTATGAAACACACGAAATTCCGCGACAATCGCGGTTTCACGCTGATCGAGATCATGGTGGTGGTGGTGATCCTCGGCGTACTCGCGGCCATTATCGTTCCCAAGTTTCTCAGCCGCCCCGATGAAGCCAAGGTGACCAAGGCCAAGGTCGATATCAAGAGCCTGGAAGAGGCTCTGGGGCTGTTCAAGCTCGACAATGGCTTCTATCCATCCACGGAACAGGGACTCAAGGCGCTGGTCAGCAAACCGGAGAGCGGCCGGATCCCGGCCAGATTTCCCGACGGCGGCTACCTCAAGCGGGTTCCTGCCGATCCATGGGACAGCCCTTACCTCTATCTCTCGCCGGGGGGCCAGAACCGCGATTTCGATCTGATCTCCTATGGGGCGGACGGCCAGTCCGGCGGGGAAAATTTCAATGCGGACATCAACAGCTGGGAACTTGATTAGAGCAAAAGGCTTCACGCTCATTGAACTGTGCGTGGTGCTCTTCCTGATCGGCCTGTTTTCCGCGCTGCTGATCCCGCGGCTGGACCGCTTCGGGCAGGGGGAGCTCGATGCTTCCGCACGGCGGCTGCGCGGCACCATCAGGTTCATCTTCAACGAGGCGGCCCTGACCGGCCGCGAACACCGGCTGACTTACGATCTCGAGCGCGGCACCTATCGGGCGACGATCCTCCGGCCCGGCGGCGAACTGGTGGAACTGCAGGGGCCGGGCAGGGAGGCGCGGCTGCCTGCCGGGGTCCGCTTTCAGGATCTGACTCTGCGCGGCCGCGGGACCTTTTCCACGGGGGAAATCACCATGCGCGTCCATCCAACCGGGTGGCTGGAGGAAACCGTCATCCATCTGCAGGATGAATCGGGGGCGCAACGGACCTTGCGACTCGCCCCCTTAAGCGGCATCGCCGACATTTACCAAGGCTACAAGGTTTTCTGATCGTGGTTGTCGAACGTCCATGGGCACGGGGTTTCACCCTGCTCGAAGTCATGATTGCACTGGCGATCGTCAGCGTCGCGCTGGTTGCCCTGCTGTCGCTGGGCAACCGTTCCGTGGCCGTTCAAACCCGCCTGCAACGGCTGACCCAGGCCACACTGCTCGCCCAGCAGAAGATGGCGGAAACCGAGGTCAGCTCACGGCAGGGCAAACTTGAACGGCGCCGGCAGGAGGGAAATTTCTCCGCTCCCTATGCGGAGTACCGCTGGCGCCTGGACTTTGCCGAAACGCCATTGCCTTCCGTGGTGCTGGCGACCATCACGGTGGCCTGGGGCAACGAGAAGAAAAATGAGGCGGTCGATGTCTCCTCGTTCCTGTTCTGAGCTCAGGGAAAGGGCTTCCGGAGGGTTTACCCTTCTGGAAGTCCTGGTCGCGATCAGCATTGCCGCGATCGTTCTGACCACGGTGTACGGGGTGTTCACCTCGATCAGTGGAGCAAAGGAGCGCCTCGAGAAGGATGGCGAGGTTTACCAGCGGGCGCGGGTTGTCTTTGATCGGCTGGGGAGGGAGTTGCGGGGAGTCTGCCCTGTCGGCGGACCGGAGCGGAAGGGGGTGTTTCGCACGGGAACGGACGCCGATGGCAACCCGACCCTGGAACTCACCACCTCGGCAACGGCCCAACTGGGAGTGCAGCAGACCGGCATCGCCCTGATCCGTTACACGCTGGCCCCGGACCCGGAGAACCGCTCATCACGGGCTTTGTTCCGCACCGAGCAGTCGGCGCTGCTCAGTGACGAGGCGATCCGGCAGAACGGCGCGATACGGCTGGCGACCGGTGTCGATCGGCTGGAATGGCGCTTCCTGCATCAGGACCAGTGGCGCGACGAGTTGGATGCAGCGCAGGACGGCCTGCCTTTGCTGGCGGAACTGACCTTGACGATGACCGACGCCCGGGGGGAGAAGCTCCCCTTCCGTTCGGCCTTCGAGCTTCCGGATATCACCTGGAGATAGCGCCGATGCCGCGACGTCAACGGGGAATGGCCCTGCTCCTGGTGTTGGTGGTGGTGGTTTTGCTGACCACGCTGCTGACCGAATTCGCCTTTTCGACCCTGGTCGATCTGCGCCTGGCGGAGACGTTCAGGGACAGCACCCGGGCCTATTATCTTGCCAAAGGCGGCATCAACGCCGGCAGCATGCTGCTGAAGCAAGATCGCAACCGTCACGATTCCCTGGACGAGACCTGGCATCAGGGGGTTACCAACTACCCGGTCGGCGATGGCGCGGTGACGATCCGCATCGAGGATCTCGGCGGGAAGCTGGCGATCAACAGCCTGGTTGACGACTATAATCCGCAGGCGGTTGTCGTCGATCGATTTTACCGGTTTTTCTCAGCACTGGAACTGCCGCCACCGATCGATCCCGCCGAACTGACCGCTGCACTGGTCGACTGGCTCGACAGCGGCGAGGATACTTATCGGGAGCTCCGCACCGGCGATAGGAGCATCGCCGTGTCGGGTGCGGAGAATTCTTACTACCAGAGCCTCGCACCGCCCTATCTTTGCAAGAACGGACCGCTGCATACTCTGGATGAGCTGGTCAACGTAAAAGGCTTCACCCCGGAGGTGATTCAGCGGATCGCCCCGCATCTGGCGGTGAACGGTGACCATAAAATCAATATCAACACGGCCGGTCTCGAGGTACTCATGTCGCTGAGCCCTCTGGTCGACCGCGACACGGCGCAGAAGATTGCCGACTACCGTGCCGCGACCCCGATCGACAACCTGGCCCAACTGGAAGGAATATTGCCTCCCGAGGTTTTCGTTGATCTGAAAACCCAGGGCAATCTGGGCATGCTTGGCACCACCGGCAATATCTACCGGATCGAAGCACATGCCAGCGTGAACGACGGACAGCGCCGGATTGTCGCCGAAGTTGACAAAGCGACAAGTCGAGTGCTTTTTCTCAAGGTGGACTGAACGGTTATGGCAAACAGACTGATCGGCGTGGAAATAACCCCCCGGACCATACGGCTGGCCGTGCTCGGGCAGCACCGCGGAGTGATAACCGTCACGGCGCTCGAACAGCGCCCGTATGCGGATGCAGACGAGTTGTCCGACTTGCTCGAGACGATGGTTCCCGACGGGTTCCAGTTGACGGATCGGGTAGCCACGGCCCTGCCTGCCGGGCATGCCTATATGCGCTCCCTGCAGTTTCCCTTCAAGGAACGCCGGAAAATCATGGCGGCGGCGCCCTTCGAGTTGGCGTCCCAGCTCCCGGTTGCGCCTGAAGAGTGCCACACAGCCCTGCTCACCCCTCAGGATTACGCCGAAGGCACCAGGGTGGTTGCCGCGGCGGTTCCTAAGACCACCATCGACGCGCTGCTGGAGCCTTTTCAACGGAACCGGCTCCCGCTGCACATTCTCGACCTGATGCCGCATGCCCTGGCGGGCGGCATTGGCGATACCATCGGCACGGGCTTGCTGATCTGCCTCAACGAAAGCGAAGCAACCGTTGCCCGCCTGGACGGGGGACAGGTTGCCGAACATCGGCATTTCCCTGTGGAGGGGCAAGAGCCTACACCGGAACTCGTCGGTCAACTGCTCCGCGAAGCCGCCGCCTGTCGACACCGTATGGGAAACGAGCAGGGCCCGACATTTTTGACCGGCGCCCTGGCAACCCCACAATTGCTCGAACAGATGCGCAGCCAGGGATTGCCGGCCCAACTTTTCACCCTGCATCTCGGTCATCGCGACATTTCGCCGGCATTTGTCCCGGCGGTCGCCCTGGCGTTACGCGCCGGGGCAAAGGTCGATGACCGCTGTTTCAACCTGCGGCAGGGGATTTACGCCTTCCGCGGCGAGGCAGCCGCCTTTAGAAAGACCCTCTATGTCTTTGGTGGGCTGTTTGGCGCAAGCTTGCTGCTGTTTGCCATGGCGACAGCCCTCGACTACCGGGAAAAGCATCGGCAGGCGGACGTCCTGCTGCAGCAAATGACCCGGCAATACCGGGAAACCTTCCCCGGTTCGACAATCACCGTCGATGTGCCGTTGCAGATGCAGAGCAAGCTGCAGGAGCTGCGCAACCGGGCGACAGCGCTCGGCATCGGCAGCCAGCCGCAGGTGCTGCCGATCCTCAAGGAATTGTCTTCGCTCACGGAACGGATCCCGTACGAGGTCGAGGATCTTTCCTGCGATCAGGCGACCTGTTCGCTCATCGGCAAAACCGACAGCTTCGAGGCCGTCAACCGCATCAAGGAGCTACTTGGCGCATCGGCGCTCTTCGGAAAGGCTGAGGTCGCCGAAACACGCAAGGGGGTTGATGGCAGCCGCATCGAATTTCGCCTGCGCCTGCCACTGACCGCCACGGGAGGGAAACCATGATCAAGGGCCTATCTCTGAACTTGCGTGACAGAAACACCCTGATCATCGGCGGCATGGTCGTAGCCGCGCTGATTTTGGCCGGCGGCATGGTGGCGGCCGGGACGGCGCTCAGACGCCTCGACCGAATCATCGCGACGCGCAGCGATGCGTTGCGCGATATCGGTCAACTGCGCAGCGAAGCCCAGATCCTGCAACAGCAGATCCGCCAGGGGGAAGAGAAGCTGGTACGAACGGCAGGGGCTTCACTAATCACCGTGATCGAGGGGCTGACCAACCGGATCGGCGGCCAGGGAAATCTGGCCTATCTGCGCCCGTTGGCATCGTCGACACAAGACGGACTGCAGGTGGAAGCCCTGGAACTCAAACTGGAACGGCAATCCCTCGAGCAGGTGCTGCGCCTGCTCTGGGAAGTCGAAAACAGCCCGGCGGCCCCGATGCGTGTCGCCAGCCTGCGGTTGCAGCGGCGCTTCGAGACCCACGCCCTGCTCGATGTCACCATGACCATGAACGCCTATCGGAAGTGAGAACCGGCATGAACCGTTTCGGGGAGATCCTGCGCAAGGGGTGGCGCGAGGCAAAAAATCAGGCGGGGATCATCCTGGCCGGTATCGCGCTCTTTGTGCTGTCATTCCTGCTTGGCCTCCACCTGTTTTTCCCGATGACTGCCGTGCAGCAATGGCTGGTCGCGGAGATCGATGCCAGGACTCCGTTCAGCGTGCAGATCAAAAAGCTGTCACTCTCCCCGGCTTTTACCCTGAGCGGACGACAGGCCACCGTTACTTTTGATGACAGCTCCATGCCGCCCATTGTCCTCGACGATCTCCGCCTGAAACCGCTTTGGGCCACTCTGGTTACCAACAATCCGGGAGTCGCCATCGAAGCGACTCTGCCGCAGGGACGACTCGATGCCGCCTTGCGGCGCGGTGGAGATCTGACCATGCATATCGAGGAGCTGAAGCTGACCGATATCCCCGTCAGCCAGGAAACCCGGGCACTGTTTTCCGGCACTATTGTCAAGGGGGATATGCGAAGGAATTTCACACCGAAAAAACCCACGGAGAATCTACTGGTCATGGAGATGGACAATGCCTCCCTGACCGTGATGGGTCAGCCTCTCACCCTGGGCAAGATCTCGGCACAGGGGAGCGGTCAGGGGAGCAGCCTGCGCATCACCACCCTATCGGCCAACGGCGGGGATCTCGTCATAACAGGCACCGGCACCATGCTGCTTGGCGCCTCGGCGGCCGCCAGCCGCATCAACCTCGACCTGACCCTGCGCCCTGCCCCGTCGGCCTCCCCCCATCTTGCCGCGCTACTTGACCTTGCCGGCCAACGGCAGAGCGACAACAGCTACCGTGTAAAGCTGAGCGGCCCCCTGAACCAGATGACGGTCGAGCAGACGATGCCGTCACAGGTGCAACCTCACCTACAGCAATCACAAGCTGACGAGGATGAATAGACCGGCCTCCTAAGTTTCCAGCCTCCTCCCGGTTGAAGACGCGAAAGGGCCCCTCACGCGGGGCCCTTTCGCGTCAGGCTGCCATCATCAGTGCGCACGAACCGTCAGAATCGTGCCGATCCGCTTCTGGCCCGGGCGGCTTCCTCCCGGCTCAACCCTCCGACTGACAGCGCCTTCCGGTAGGCTCTTTGTGCTTCCTCCGGCTGACCGTCAGCGGCCAAGGCATCGCCAAGACCGAGCCAGTACGGACCTTCCTGCGGATCGCCAATCAGCAGGTTGCGGTAGGTCTGGGCAGCAAGGAAGTTCTCGCCGAGCTGCAGATAGATGCCGGCCAGCATCCGGTGCAGTTCCGGGTCGTCCTCGACACGCGGCAGTCCGTTGCCGGTCAGTGCCCTGATGGCCCCGGGCATATCGCCGCGATCGAGGAGCATGCGCGCCGCCCGCTTGCGGAACGGGGTGTAGTCCGGGGCAATTGCCAGCCCCTGATTGACCAGGGCCCGGGCCTCGTCGGCACGGCCGCCCATCTCCAGCTGGTCGACGAGCAGTGCCCGCGCCGGCAGATGCCCCGGATAGAACTCCAAAGCACGGCGCAACGCTTCGAGCGACGCGGCAGTGCGGTTGGCATCATACGCCTGACGCCCCTCCCGATAGGCCGCTTCCGCCCGACCATAAGGGGTCGCCGCGGCCGGTGCGGCAACCGGTTCGCGCGCCGTCTTCCGTAGCGCCAGATTGGTGGTATTCACAGCGCCGGGAAGCAGGTCGGGATGCGCACGCCCGGGGGGGCTGGCGGCCAGCCCGGGGCTGCGCGGCACAACCGGTGCGGCAGTCGCAGGGCCGGCAGAGGTCCCGCGGAATCCGGCTGGGGGGGAAAGCGAGGCAGAGGACGACATCAGCTGAGGCTGGTCGGAAAAGTACGTGCCCGACGGCCGCGAATGAACGGCTGTCGAGACCGACGGGGCATGGGTTGGCGCGGGCATGACTGACGACGTCGCCGCTGCAGGCGAAGCGACTTCCGCAGGCTCGCTCGACCCATAGGCCAGGGGCGGGGGCGGAGGAGGCACGTCGATCGGCACCGGTGGTGCCCGCCGCGGGGCTGCAGTCGGCGCCTCGACAGCCTGCGGCGAAGGGCTATTGGCAATAGCCATCAGTTCCGGCGGCGGCTGGGGAACCGGGGCCGAAGACCCCGGACCAAATCCTCCCGACAGCCAACCAGAAACTCCCCAGAGCAGGAACAATCCGGCCACGCCCCCTGCTCCAACCCAGAGAAGTGGCGGCACGGAGCCCAATACCTCGGTGGCGGAAAACCGGCGGCGCGGCCGTTTGCGCGGAGCGATCGCCGGAACTGCCCGGCGGCTGCCTCGCTGGCGTTGCTGCAGATCGCGCAGCATCTGATTGACCAGGCTCATGCCAATGCGCTCCAGAGCAGCCAGAAGAGGAGCACCGCTTCGATAGCGGTGGCCGCACCGAGCCAGCGGTGCAGCGGCTCGTCCCAGAACCTGCGCTGCGCCGGCACGGCATCCTCGGTATCACCGATGGCGGCGACCGCGTGTGACTGATCGATCGTCGCCGCCCCTTGGCCATAAGCAGCCATCAGTGCCTTGTGGCAGAGGATGTTGACCAGGCGGGGGATGCCACGACTCGCTGTGCTGATGGCCTCGAGCGCGGCGGGGCTGAAGAGTCGGCCGCCACTGTGGCCCGCCACCCGGAGACGATGCTGGACGTAGCCGTCGACACCGGCCCGGTCAAGCGGCGGCAAATCATAGCTGAAGGTGATCCGCTGCCGGAGTTGACGCAGGTCGGATCCCTGCATCAGGACGTTGAACTCCGGTTGGGCAAAAACCACAATCTGCAGAAGCTTCTGCTTTTCAGTCTCGAGGTTGCTGAGCAGGCGCAGCGCTTCAAGGCTTTCGGCCGGCATCGCCTGGGCTTCGTCGATACACAGCACTGCCTTCTGGCCGTGGTCGCGCAAAGACACCAGCGCTTCGGTAATCCGCTTGAGCAGATCATGCAGGGTCGCATCGGCCGGCGTCTTGAGTGCCAGTTCCTGGGCCAGGGCCTTGTGCAGCTCGAAGGGGGTCAGCAGCGGGTTGGGCAGGTAGGCGGTGCGAAAATCCGGGCCGAGAGCATTCAGCAGCTTGCGGCAGAGCAGGGTCTTGCCGGTGCCGACTTCACCGGTGATCTTGATGAACCCCTCGCCGCCCTGTAAAGCCACCAGCAGAACGTTGAGCGCCTCCTGATGCCCGGCGTACCCGTAGAAAAAACCCGGATCCGGAGTCAGGGAAAACGGCGCCTCGAGCAGGCCGAAATGAGACAGGTACATCTGCAACCCCCCTCCAGCAAAGCTGGTTGCGGCTTGACGCCGCTTGCCAGAACAACCTCCGTATTATATAGTTTTCATCTAAAAAACACTACATTTTTCATAATCTATCCCGACAGGAGGCCAAACCATGACCAGCAGTGAACTCGCCAGATACGATGGCCGTGACGGGCGGCCGGCCTACATTGCCGTGAACGGCACCATCTATGACGTAACCTCCAGTCCGCTCTGGGTCGGGGGCAACCATCAGGGCTCCCATCAGGCCGGCTGCGACCTGACCGAGGAGCTCAAGAGCGCCCCGCATGTGCGGGCCGTGATCGAACGCTTCCCGGTCGTCGGCCGGGTCGAGGAAGCCTCCCCGCCAAAGGCCGCGAGCCACGCCAAGGGCATTCTGATCGCCATCATTACCGTGGCAGTGCTGCTGTTGGCGATTCTGCTCTCCAGGTAGTTCCGTGAGGGGTGAGGCGTGAGGAGTGAGGCGTAAAAGCTTTTTTTGACCCTCGGTGACCAATGCCCGGCGGCTCCTCACTCCTCACTCCTCACTCCTCACTCCTCACTCCTCACGCAAAACCGCCCTTGCACGCTCCCCCGCCGATGCATCTCGGCACCGATGGCGTTGAGTACTTCCCACTTGTTCAGCGACCAGAGGGGGGCAAGCAGTGTCGCGCGCGGCCCGTCGCCAGTCAGCCGGTGAATCAACACCTCTCCCGGCAGCCGCTCCAATACATCGGCCACCAGCCCGACATAGTCCTCCTGTTCCAGAACCCCGATCCGTCCCTCCCGGTACAAATTGCCCAGCGGGGTGCCGTCGAGGACATGCAGCAGGTGCAGCTTCACTCCGTCGACCTGCAGCCGCGCCATCTCCGCCACGGTTGCCAGCAGATCGTCACGACTCTCGCCGGGGAGACCGATGATCAAGTGCACACAGACCCGCAGGCCGCGCTCCTTGGCCCTGGCATAGGCCCGCAGAAAGCAGGCATGGTCATGGCCGCGGCGCAACCAGGCCAAGGTCCGGTCGTGGCGGCTCTGCAGACCGAGTTCGAGCCAGAAGTAGGTGCGCCGGTGATACTCGGCAAGCAGGTCGAGTACGGCATCATCGAGGCAATCCGGACGGGTGCCGACCGCCAGGCCGACCACATCCGGAACGGTAAGCGCTTCATCGTAAAGGGCTTGCAGGATCTCCGGCGGCGCATAGGTATTCGAGAACGGCTGGAAGTAGGCGAGGAACTTTCCTGCATGATATTTGCGGGTCATGACCTCCTTCCCCTGCTCGAGCTGCGCGGCGACCCCCAGCCGCCGGTCGATCCCGACAGCGCCCGAGCCGCCGGGATCGCAGAACAGGCAGCCCGGCAATGCCCTGGTGCCGTCGCGGTTCGGGCAGCCGAAACCGGCATCGACGGAAATCTTGTGCACGCGGACGCCGAAGAGCTCCTTCAGATGTTCGGAGAAAAGCCGGTACGGTTTGGCGGACATGTCCCGATGATGCCATGCCGGGACGCCCCGGGCAAGCCGTGAGGAAACCTCGTTTAACATTGCAGCACGGGGGGAGACTGCTATAATGGCAATCTGGTATCCGCCGACCCCCCTCCAGGAGCAAGACCCATGGCCAGACTGTTGATCATCGACGACGAAGGCGATATCCGCCATCTGTATGCCGCCGAGCTTGAAGACGACGGCCACGAGGTCCGCACAGCCGGCAACAGCGGCGAGGCCCTGGAACTCCTGCGCAGCCGCGAATTCGACCTGGTGGTCCTCGATATCCAGCTCGACCAGGAGAGCGGACTGGAGCTTCTGCAGAAGATTGCCCGCGAGCGCGGCCAACTGCCGGTGATCCTCTGCACCGCGTTCAGTTCCTACCGCGACGACTTCTCCTCCTGGCTGGCCGATGCCTACGTGGTCAAAAGTTCCGACCTGAACGAATTGAAGGAGCAGGTGCGCAACGTGCTGGCGCGCCATGTCAAACGCTAGCGTGGCTTCCACCGTCATTTCCCCTGCGTGGCAAGGAGCTCCCCGGTGAAGGCCGTGATCATGGCCGGCGGCTTCGGCACCCGGATCCACCCCCTGACCATCAATCTGCCAAAGCCGATGATCCCCCTGATCAACCGGCCGATCATGGAACACATCATCGAGCTGTTGAAACGCCACGGGATCACCGACCTGGTCCTGCTGCTCTACCATCAGCCGGAGGTCATCAAAAGATTCTTCGGCGACGGCAGCGAATTCGGCGTGCACATTACCTACGTCACCCCGCTCGAGGATTTCGGCACGGCCGGGGCGGTCAAGGCCGCCGCGCGGCATCTCAATGAACGCTTCCTGATCATCAGCGGTGATCTGCTCACCGACCTGGACCTGACTGCGGCACTTGCCTTTCATGAGAAGCGGCAGGCTCAGGCAACCATCACCCTGACTTCGGTGACCGACCCGCTGCAGTTTGGCGTGGTGATCACCGACAAGGAAGGACGGATTACCAAGTTTCTCGAGAAACCGGGGTGGGGAGAGGTCTTCTCCGACACCATCAACACCGGCATCTACGTGTTGGAACCGGAGGTGCTCGCCCTGATTCCCGACGGCGAGAACCGCGACTGGGCCAAGGATGTCTTTCCGCAGATGCTTGCCAAAGGGGCGCCGTTGTATGGCTGTCGCCTGGAGGGATACTGGGCGGACATCGGCAATCCCGAAGCTTACCTCGAAGCTTGCCGCGACATTTTCAACGGCAGGGTGGCTGTCCAGATCGACGAACCCCCGCGTCGTCCCGGCGAGAAGATCTACATCAGTGCCGATGCGCAGATCGATGCCGACGCCGAATTGCAGGGGATGGTGGTGCTCGGCGACAACACCCGCGTGCAGGGCCACGCCCGGCTGACCAACTGCGTGATCGGCCGCAACTGCCGGATCGAGGGCGGCGTGATCCTCGAGGATGCGATCCTGTGGGACAACGTGACCGTACGGGCCGGCAGCCGGATCAGCTATGCGGCCCTGGGCAACATGGTGCGGGTTGGACAACGGGTGCTGATTGAACCGGGGGTGATCGTCGCCGACGAGACCACCATCGGCGATGATGTGCACATCCGCCCTGACATCAAGATCTGGCCGCGCAAGGTGATCGAGAACGGTGCCACCGTCTCCGCCAACCTGATCTGGGGGGAGAAGTGGCGCAAGAGCCTGTACGAGGGATCACTGGTCCGCGGCCTGACCAACGTCGAGATGACCCCGGAAGTGGCAGCCCGCCTGGGGACCGCCTATGGAACGACCATCCCCAAGGGGAGCTTTGTTCTCGCCGGTCGCGATGCCATCCGCTCCTCGCGCATGCTCAAACGCTCCTTCGTCGGCGGCCTGCTCTCGGCCGGGGTCAACGTGCGCGACGTCCGCATGATTCCACTGCCGGTGCTGCGCTATAAACTCACCACCTTCGGCGAGGTCGGCGCCTTCCACTTCCGCCAATCGCCGGAGGATGCCGCCGCCACCGAGGTCATCTTCTTTGACGGCGAGGGGAACGAGATCTCCTCGGCGGCGGCCAAGGGGATCGAACGCATCTATTTCAAGGAGAACTTCCGGCGCGCGCACCACTCCGAACCGGGCGGCATCGACGAGTTGCCACGGATCCAAGATTTTTACCGCGAGGGGTTCCTGCGCGCCCTCGACCGCGAAGCGCTCAGGAGGGCGGCACCGCGCATTGTCATCGACCTCAACCACTCGCCCGCCGCCAACCTGTTGCCCGATCTGCTGGCCGATCTCGGTTTCGAAGTCACCGAGCTCAACTCCCATGTCCATGAAAAGGGGGTCGACAGTTCGCCGGAAGCCCTGGACCAAGCCCTCGACCGTCTCAGCCGGATTGTCGTGACCCTGGGTGCCGATGCCGGCTTCTGGCTTGGCCCTTCGGGGGAGAAAGTCCGCATGGTCGATGCACAGGGGCGCATCTACCGGAACCGCGAAGCCCTCTGCCTGCTCGCCGCCATGGCCTGCCGCAACAAGCAGGGAGGCAGTGTGGTGGTGCCGGTGGCGGCCTCCGAGGCTGTCGACGAACTGGCCCAGGCCGCCGGAATCGTGGTGCAGCGGACCCGGTCGGATGGCCGCTCGCTGACCGAGGCTGGCCGTGACCGCCAGGTGCGGATCGTCGCCTCCATCGACGGCCGCTTCGGCTGGCCGGCGTTCCAGCCGCACTTCGACGGCCTGTTTACCATCGCCAAAACCATGGAACTGTGCGCCCGCACCGGGCTGACCCTGGCCCAGGCGTTCGCCCTCGTCCCGCAGCGCACCTATCATCACCTGCAGCTGGCCTGTTCCTGGGAGTCCAAGGGCGGCCTGATGCGGCGCATGAGCGAGGATGCCGTCGACCGCGAGGCCTCATTCGTCGACGGCGTGCGCATTGCCACCGAGCGCGGCTGGGTGCTGGTCCTGCCGGACCAGCATCGACCGATTGCCCACATTTTTGCTGAATCGTCCGACCCGGCCGTAGCCGACCAGCTGCTCAACGAGTATCGCAACAAGGTTGCGGCCTGGCTCGAAGAGATGGCGCAGACGGCCGCCGGCAAATAAAGAAAGGATTGTATCTTGTCAGAATTCCGCTGGGATCCGCTCAAGGCCACCTGGGTCATCACGGCCAACCACCGTGCCCGCGAGCCGCGCGACTTCTTCCTCGACCGGCAGAAAATCCAGACCAGCGCCTGCCCGTTCTGTCCGGGGCATGAGGGAAAAACCCCGGCCGAAGTCTTCGCCCTGCGCCAGCCTGGAAATCCGGCCAACGGCCCGGGGTGGCAGGTACGGGTGGTGCCGAACAAATTCCCCCTGCTGCGCATCGAAGGGGAACTGAACCGGCGTGCCGACGGACATTACGAGGTGATGCAGGGGATCGGCGCCCACGAGGTGGTGATCGAGACTCCGGACCACGAACGGGCGATGGCCGATTTTTCGGTGACCGAAATCACCCAGGTTTTGCAGGCCTACCGGGCGCGTCTGCTCGATTTGCGCCGCGACACACGGTTCCGCTACCTGCAGATTTTCAAGAACCACGGCTTCGAGGCCGGGGCGCCGCTGCCGCATGCCCACTCGCAGATCATGGCCGTGCCGATCACTCCACCGACCACCAAGGTGGAATTGAACCTCTGCCGCGACTATTTCCGGGCCAACGATTGCTGCCTGATCTGCGACCTGAACGCCCAGGAGCTGAACGACGGGCGGCGCGTGGTGTATGACGACGGCCGGTTCCTGGTGGTCGCTCCCTATGCCTCGTGCTTCCCCTTCGAACTGCGCCTTTTCCCGCAGCGGCACGGCCATGATTTCGCCCTGCAGGATGATGCCGAGCTCGAAGCATGCGCAACCGCCCTGCGCAACGTGCTGCGGCGCCTGCGCAACCTGCTGCGCGACCCACCGTTCAACTTCATTCTGCACACGGCGCCGCCGATGCAGCCGCGCCCGGGGCACCCTGATTACTGGACATCACTCCCCTTCGATTACCACTGGCATATCGAACTGGTGCCCCGCCTCAGCCGGATTGCCGGCTTCGAGTGGGGGAGCGGTTTTTTCATCAACCTCATGCCGCCCGAGGACGCCGCCCGGTTTCTGCGGGGCACCGATCCCGACGGCAGTCTTTGAGCCGCCCCGTGCCCATACCCACTGCGACCCCTCCCGACTTGCCGCTGCTCCCTGAACAGCGCCTGCTGCTCAACGGGGAAACCCGTGCGCGGCTGGCCGCTGCCGGGCTGCTGGAACCCGCCGAGTCGCCGCTCGATCTGCGGATGGCCCGCCGGCTCGGGCTCTGGCTCGGGCTCAGCGGCAGCGACCTGCTGCTCTTCGCCCTGCTCAATGCCGCCTTGCGCAGCATGACCGCCAGCTATCTGTCACGACAGGGATTTAAACCGGACTGGAACGGCTTCCTGGCCGGCAGCCGGCGCCGGCAGTTGAGCGGCCTGGGCGAACTGCTGCTGCGCGGGCACCAGGCCTATCCGCACCCTGCCGTGGCGAAGGATGCCTTGCACCGCGACGCACCGCAAGCCGTTGCGGCGGCGGCACGCACACGCATCTCCGGGGAACTGTTCCTGCTTGAGGTTCAGCTTGACAACCCGGCCATGCAACCCCATCGCGCCCTGTTCGACGACCGGGAATTCTCGGCGCGAACACCATGGCGGCCGCAACTCCAACTGCTCGCGGACCTGTTGGCCGGTGCCGATGCGTCGTCACCCTGGGGACGCAACCTGCGCGACCTGCTGCGCGACCCGCTGCGCGCCGCCCCCGACAACCTCGCCGGTCAGGTCGCTTATGTGCTTGACAGCTGGGCGGCCTGGCTCCCACCGGAGTTGCTGCGCGTGCTGCGCGTGGCCCAGGCTATTGCCTTGGAGGAAGCGCAGCTGCGTCTTCCCGGGCCGGGGCCGGCAGGGCCGGCGGATTTTGCAGGACCGAGTGCCAGCGAAGGGCCGGCAGCCTTTTCCGCCGACCGCGACTGGATGGCCAATGCGGTGCTGATCGCCAAATCGGTCGCCGTCTGGCTCGACCAGATCAGCCGGCGGTATCAAGCGGAAATCCGCACTCTCGACCAGATCCCCGATGCCGAACTCGACCGCCTGGCCGGCTGGGGGCTCAACGCTCTCTGGCTGATCGGCATCTGGGAGCGCTCCGCCGCCTCGCGCCGCATCAAGCAGCTGCGCGGCAATCCCGAGGCCGAGGCGTCGGCCTACGCCCTGCACGCCTATCGGGTCTCGGCGGACCTTGGCGGCGAAGCGGCGCTCGCCGATCTCGAGGCCCGCTGTGCCCAACGCGGCATCCGCCTGGCCTGCGACGTAGTCCCCAACCATACCGGGATCGATTCGGAATGGGTACGGCATCACCCCGACTGGTTCATCCAGAGCGACGAGCCCCCCTACCCTGGCTATCGCTTCACCGGTCCGGAGCTCAGCGAGAATCCGGCCATCGGCCTGCGCATCGAGGACGGTTATTGGGACCACCGCGACGCCGCCGTGGTCTTCGAGCATATCGATCACCGCAGCGGCCGGCGGCGCTACCTGTACCACGGCAATGACGGCACCCACATGCCGTGGAACGACACCGCCCAGCTCAACTTCCTCCTGCCGGAGGTGCGCAAAGCGATGAGCGACCTGATCGTCGCCACCGCCCGCCGCTTCCGCCTGATCCGCTTCGATGCGGCGATGACCCTGGCTCGCAAGCACTTCCGCCGCCTGTGGTTTCCGCCGCCGGGGGGGAGTGCCGGGGTCCCGTCACGCTCGGCTTTCTGGATGGAGAATGCCGATTTTGACCGGGCCTTTCCCGTCGAGTTCTGGCGCGAGGTGGTCGATCGCATCCACGCCGAGGTTCCCGACACCCTGCTGATCGCCGAGGCCTTCTGGCTGATGGAGAGCTACTTCGTCCGCACCCTCGGCATGCACCGGGTCTACAACAGCGCCTTCATGAACCTGCTCAAGCAGGAGGAGAACGCCAAATATCGGCGGATCCTCAAGGATGTTCTCGCCTTCAACCCGGAGATTCTCAAGCGTTACGTCAACTTCATGAACAATCCCGACGAGGCGACGGCGGTCGAGCAGTTCGGCATGGGGGACAAGTACTTCGGTGTCGCCGTACTGCTTGCCACCCTGCCGGGGCTGCCGATGTTCGGCCACGGCCAGGTCGAGGGATACCGCGAAAAATATGGCATGGAGTACCGGCGCGCCTATTGGGACGAGACCCCGGATGAAGCGTTCGTCGCCCACCACGAACGGCAGATCTTCCCGCTGCTGCACCGGCGCCTGCACTTCTCGGGGGTCGACGACTTCCAGATTTACGACCTGACGACCGCCCACGGTATCGACGAGAACGTCTATGCCTACAGCAACGGCCCGGCCGGCGACCGCACCCTGGTGCTCTACAACAATTCACCGCATGCGACCTCCGGCCACATCCAGCAGAGCGCACCAAAGGCCGCCCATGGCCGCGAAGGGGAGATTGGCCCCGCCACCACCCTGACGCGCCAGTTCGATATCACCCCCGGCGCGAACAACCGTTACTGCCGTTTCCGTGATCTGCGCGACAGTTGTGAGTACCTCCGGCCGGTCAATCGGCTGGACAGCGGCATGGACGTCGTCCTCGGCCCCTATCACTACCATGTTTTTCATGCCTTCCAGGTTGTCACCGATCATGACGGCAGCTGGGCCGCGCTCTATGCCCAGGTTGGCGACAACCCGGTCGCCGATCTCGACCTGGCCCTGTTCCGCCTGCGTCATCAGCACCTGTGGACCGCCTGGCAAAAGGTGATGGAGCCGGGCCGCCTGCACGCTCTTGCCGGGGCCATGCTCGGCACGCCGTTGACACCGACGGCCCGCATCCTGGCGGCGGACCTCGACGATGACCTGCACACCCTCGCCGGGCTGCTGAGCGGTGACGCGGTGCTGCCGACCAGGATCCCGCCGCTGGCCGACGATCTGCTCCTGCTCGCCGGCTGGCTGAAGTATCGGGAGATCGCCCCCCTGCTCGAATTCTGGCGCGGCGCCGACAGCATCGCCTATCCCCTGCTCTGCTGGCGGCTGTTCGAACAGCTGCACCGGCACTTGCCGGCCACCGATGCGCCGCTGTGGCCGCGTCTGTGTTCCGTCGGCCTTGACCTGGGCTGGCGCGAAGGGTTGTCGGCCGGCCAGGGCAGCCGCGATCTGCCGTTGGCCATGCTGCTGATCGCCATTGGCCGCCAGGCGCCACCGCCAGCCCTGGACGCCATGGGCTTCGCTGCCCTGGTGCGCGACCCGGTACAGCAGCCGCTGCTCGGGATCAACCGGCATGGCGGCGAAATCTGGTTCAACCGCGAACGGATGTCCGCCTTGATAGCAGCCCTCGCACTGCAGGCCGCCCATCGCACGGCCGAGGCAGCCATCAAAGGCAACCGGCCATTACTGAAAAAAATTGCCAAGCGGGCCGTCCGCCGCATCGAGCAGGCGCCGGCGGCGGGCTATCGCCTCGAGACCTTCCTGCACCGGGACGATGCGCCGCCGGTCCAGGCCCCGTCGTCCGGACAGTCCTCGACGCGGCCAGCCCGCCCCTTGCGCATCCTCATGGTGGCCTCCGAAGTTGCCCCCTTTGCCAAAAGCGGCGGACTGGGGGACGTGCTCGGCTCACTTCCCCCGGCACTGCGCGCCCTTGGCCATGACGTGCGCGTGGTGCTCCCCTGGTATCGCTCCGTGCGCACGGTTGCCGGCAATCTGCGCCTTCAGCCGAAACCGCTCGAGGTCGTGCTTGGCGGCGAGGTTTTGAGTGCACGCGTCCGGCGCGGTGATCTGGACGGGGTCCCGGTCTACTTCCTCGACGTGCCGGAGCTGTTCGACCGCGACGGGCTTTATGGCGAAGCCGGCAACGACTATGCCGACAACGCCCGGCGCTTCGCCCTGCTCGGGCGCGGCGCCCTGGAATTGGCCAGGAGCATGCGTTTCGCTCCGGACGTGGTGCATGCCCACGACTGGCAGGCCGCCATGGCGATCATCGACCTGCGCCACCACCTCTGGGCCGATCCGCTTTTCGCTGGCACCGGCAGCCTGCTGACCATTCACAACCTCGGTTATCAGGGGATCTTCCCACCGACGGTCCTCGGCGAACTCGACCTCGACCCGGCCCTGTTCGGCATCGATGGCCTGGAGTTTCATGGCCAGGTGTCGCTGCTCAAGGGGGGAATCCGCTTTGCCGACCATGTCAGCACCGTGTCGCCGACCTACTGCCGGGAGATCCAGACGCCGGCCTTCGGAGTCGGCCTGGACGGTCTGCTGCGAACCCGCCATCAACGCCTGCACGGCATCCTCAACGGCCTGGACGGCCAGCGCTGGAACCCGGCGGACGATCAGGCGCTGCCCGCTCCCTATACGGCGGACGACCTCTCCGGCAAGGCGGTTTGCAAGGCGGCCCTGCAGGCGGAACTCGGGCTGCAGCCAGGGGCCCAGACGCCATTGGCGGCCATGGTCACCCGTCTCGACCCGCAAAAGGGGATCGACCTGCTCCTGGAGGGCTGGGAGGTTCTGCTGGCGCGCGGCCTGCAACTGGTCATCCTCGGCACCGGCCACCCCGCCTACGAAATACGGCTGCGGGAGCTGGCGGCTCGCCATCGAGACCGGGTCGCGGTTGTGACGTCCTTTGACGATGCTCTGGCCAGGCGCATTTATGCAGCCAGCGACCTGTTCCTGATGCCGAGCCGCTATGAACCGTGCGGCCTCGGCCAGCTGATAGCCCTGCGCTACGGCAGCGTGCCGCTGGTCCACGCCACGGGCGGGCTGGTCGACACCATCCGCGACCCGATGGAGGCTCCGGCCGAGGCCAATGGCTTTATCTTCCGCGAATTCAGCGTCCCGGCCCTGCTGGCGACGCTCGACCGGCTGCTGGCAGCCAGGAACAACGCGGATACCTGGCAGAAGCTGGTCCGCCGCGGGATGCGCCAGGATTTTTCCTGGCAGCGATCGGCCGGCGACTACCTCGACCTTTACCGGGCCATTATCAGGGAACAGCAATGAACGAAGAAGAGCCGATGACCCCGCCCCCGGCGGAAGCGGTGGTGCCTCCTTCCGCTGGGCAACCGGTCAATGAAAAATTTCGGGAACTGGCCGTACTTGAAGAGGAGATTCGCCGGCGGCTGCGCAGCAACCAGCGTTTTCTTGAAAAATTCCTCGACGAGGATTTCGTCGACGACGAAGCCGTCGAGGATGATGGGGAAGCCGGTGACGATGAAGAGTTGTAGCGACCTGCCTACGAATGGTCGCGGTTAAGTCGTTCGAGGTGCTCTTCCCATTCAATCGGCAAGAGCGACTGCTTGGCGCTGTTGCACGCCTTGCAGGCCGGTACGCAGTTCCCTTTGGTGCTGCGGCCGCCACGCACCAGCGGGACGATGTGATCGAGGGTCAACTCCCTGGGAGGAACCTGCGCACCGCAATAGTGGCAGAGGCCGCTGGCGATGCG
>JAMPXI010000152.1 GCA_023701265.1 Desulfuromonadales bacterium
CTGCTGGAGGGCAAGAGGGTGCGCAGTGAGAAAATGTCCGCCCGCCTCGGCAAGTCGCCAGTCATCCTGCAGGCGAAGGTTGCCGACCTGCAAGCCCCCCGCCTGGAACTCGACGTGAAGGCCTCGGCCATCCGCGCCGACGAACTGGTCTTCCGCTCCGATCGCAGCTTCCTCCGGGAGATTGATGGCCGTTTGATCTTTGACCGCGAAGGTCTTCAGTTCGCTCCCGTAAAGACTCGTCTCGACGGCGGCACCCGGGCGACAATCAGCGGCAGTGTCAAAAACTTTGCCAGCCCAAAGATCGACCTCGAGATTATCGGGGATTATGCCAACGTCGAGGAGATCATCGGCCTGTGGACCAACGAATCGCCGGCGGCCGAAAAAACCCGACTGGCGCACCGTGCCGAGAAACCGCATGGCCCACTTCCTCCCATCCGGATCAAGGTCGAAGCCCGGGAGGGGGATCTCTACAGCATGAAGTTTGCCAACGCGCGGGCGCTCATCGTGCCAACTTCGGAGCGGCTGCTGATCCACCCCCTCGATTTCAACGTCGGCGCAGGCTACTGCACGACTCAGGTCCTGGTCGACTACTCCGGCAGCCATAGCGTCCTGCGCACCTCCGGGCACGTTGAGGACGTCGATGCCTACGAAGTCGTCAACGAACTGCTCGATCGCAAGAGCATCATGCGCGGCAGCCTGCGCGGCGATTTCTATCTGCAGGGGGAACTGGGGGAGGGAAGGTTTCTACGGACTTCTTACGGCAACATAAATGCCACCGTGCGCGACGGGGTCATGCGCCATTCGCCGGTTCTGAGCACGGTCTTCTCCCTGCTCAACGTTTCACAGCTCTTTTCCTTCAAACTGCCGGACGTCAACAGCGAAGGGGTGCCGTTCACCCGGCTTGCCGCCGAACTGGCCGTCGACAAGGGCGTTATGAGTTCCGACCTGATCGTCATAGACAGCGAGGCGATGAACATGTCCTACGTCGGCAAATACGACATGGTCAAAGACGATCTTGACCTGTTGGTAGTAGTCAAACCGCTAGGGACAATCGACAAGGTCGTGACCAGTTTGCCGATCGCCGGCTGGATCCTGGGGGGGGAGGAGCAGGCCCTGATCACCGCCCAGTTCAAGGTGACCGGCCATGGGGCCGATCCGGATATCGAGGCGATTCCGATCAGCGCCATGTCCCGGGGGGTGCTGGGGATTTTCCAGCGGACCCTCAGCCTGCCCCTCAAATTGATTGAAGATCCGGCGATTCTGTGGGGAGGGGGCGGCGAAAAAAAGAAATGACCGGCAGGGACAGTTCGCCGCCAAATGAAGACACCGCAAAAAGGACTATTAGCGGGGCTTTTCGCCGACGTAGACTACCGCGATGCCGCCGGTGAGGTCGATATGGCGCAATGCGGTGAGACCGGCCTCGCCCATCATTCCGAGGAAGGTTTCGCGGTCAGGAAACTCCTGTACCGATTCCGGCAGGTACTGGTAGGCGCTGCGCCGCGACAACAGCCCGCCGAGGCGCGGCAGCAACTGGTGGAAGTAGAAGAGGTAGACGGCACGGAACAACCAGCTGCGGGGGGTGGCAAATTCAAGGACCACGACGCGGCCGCCCGGTTTGAGAATCCTTGTCATCTCGCGCAATCCACGCTCGCGGTCGACGACGTTGCGGATACCGAAGGCAATCGTGGCGCCATCGAAGATACCGTCGGGGTGGGGAATGGCTTCGCAGGGAGCATTGACCAGTTCGATGCGGCCGGCATAGGGGGACGCCGCGACCTTTTCCCGACCGCGCACCAGCATCCCCTGGGTGAAGTCGGCGCCGACGATCTGTACCGACGCATCGGTTTGACGGGCAATTTCCAGGGCGACGTCGCCGGTGCCGGTCGCCACGTCAAGGACCCGGCCACCCAATGGGATCGCCAACTGGCGCACGGCGATCTTCCGCCAACGGCGATCGACGCCGAATGACAACAGGCGATTCAGCAGATCGTAACGCGGTGCGATCTCATCGAACATCTGGCGGATCGCCCGCCCTTTTTCAGTCAGCTTTGCCATGCTTCTCCCCGACCCGGCATCGCCCGGGCGCCGGGTTTATGTAGCACGAGGACACCTATGCTGTCAGCCAAAAAACATGAGACCGAAATCTTGCCGGAGGCTCCATGCAGCCACTGATCGTGACGGCCGCGATCATCTTCCATGAAGGGCGGGTGCTGGTTACTCAACGGCCCCCGGAGGCACGCCACGGCGGGTTGTGGGAATTCCCCGGCGGCAAACTCGAAGCGGACGAAACCCCGGAAACCGCCCTGCGGCGGGAATTGCTGGAGGAACTCGACCTGCCGGTCGAAGTCGACCGGGTCTACGATGTCGTTTACTACCGCTACGAATGGGGACCGGTACTGATCCTGGCTTATCTCTGCCACCCCGAGCATACCCAGATACGCAACCTGCAGGTCGCCGCTCATCGCTGGCTGCTCCCCGAGGAGTTGTCCGATCTACCGTTCCTGCCTGCCGATCGGCCGCTTATCGACCAGTTGCGCTATCGCAGCCACAAGGCGATGCGACTGCTCGACGTCATCCGTAAAGAGCAGACCCTCGACGGTCTTGCGGCCATCCACGGCAGGCTGTTCCCCGTCGCACGCAACCTGCTCACAGAGACCCGCAGCGCCCCCGAAGTCATGACGGTTCTCGCTCATATCCATCATGGCATCATGCGCCGGGTCTTTGAATTGTGCCTGGCGGCACGGATTGACAGCGGCGCACGGCTTCCCGATGTACGCTACTGTTTCCTGATCCTCGGCAGCGGTGGCCGGAGAGAGATGCTGCTCGGCCCGGATCAGGATCATGCCCTGCTCTACGAGGATGTGCCGCAGGCGCGACTGGTCGAGGTCGAGGCATTCTTTGCCCCATTGGCCAGGGAGGTGACCGAAGCGTTGCAACGGGTCGGCTACCCGATGTGCGACGGCCAGGTGATGGTCGATAATCCGCAGTGGCGTGGACGATTGGGCGATTGGCGGAAGCGGATCCGCGACTGGATTGCCAACGCTGATCCGCAGATGGTTCGCGACTCATCTATTTTTTTCGATTTCGCACCACTGGCTGGAGACACTACGCTGGCGGTCGAGTTGCACGGGATTATCCGGGACGAGGTAAGCGATCAGCCGGGCTTCCTCTACCAGATGATGGCTCTCGATCTGCGCGGCAAGGTGCCGCTTGGCCTGTTTGGCGGCTTTACCCTCGATCGTGGCGGCGAACATGCGGGAAAACTGTCGCTGAAACTTGGCGGGATCATTTATATCATCGATTGCGTCCGGATTTTCGCCCTGGACAAGGGGATTCAGACAACTGACACGTTGGGACGACTGCAGGCGCTGGTCGACAGTCACGTATTCACGCCGGAAACGGCCGAGCACATCCGCGCTGCCTTCGAAGCCATGACCTTCCTGCGCCTGCGTCAGGAAATTGCCCTGCTCGAAGACGGTCTTCCCCCAAGCCACCATGTCGATCCGAACACCCTGAGCAAATCCGATCAGGATTTGCTGCGAGATGCCTTACAGGCCGTCAGCAAGCTGCAGGAAGCAGCGAAGCGCTACTTCTCGAGGACACCTTTCTGAAAAGCAGCGTGGTGGCGAGGTAGCGAGATAGAACGAGGGACAACCTCGCTACCTGCCATCTCGCTATCTCGCTTCTCGGTTCCGCACTGATTGTCGGGATGGTGAAATTGTGCTATTTTGAGGCACTTCCATTGAAGGGTATGGCCCATGATGCGGATGATTTTCGGTACTCAGAACGATACGGCGGGGGTGATCATGCGCCTCACGCTCGGCTGCGTCATGCTGCCTCACGGTCTGCAGAAGGTCTTCGGCCTGTTCGGGGGAGCCGGCCTGCAGGCGACGATGAACGCCTTCACTGCCAAGAT
The DNA here is from genome assembly GCA_023701265.1 of Desulfuromonadales bacterium. Taxonomy (GTDB): domain Bacteria; phylum Desulfobacterota; class Desulfuromonadia; order Desulfuromonadales; family BM103; genus VAUL01. The sequence continues at coordinate 3,917 of JAMPXI010000152.1, forward strand.
GGGGCTGCCTGCCCCGGTGGCGGTGCTGGTCATCCTCGCTGAATCGGCCGGCGCACTCGGGCTGATCTTCGGCTTCTGCACCCGCCTGTGCGCCCTCGGCATCGCCATGGTGATGGGCGGGGCGATCTTCTTCGTGCATGGCCAGCACGGCTTCTTCATGAACTGGTTCGGCAGGCAGTCCGGCGAAGGCTTCGAGTATCACCTGCTCGCCATCGGCCTAGCCCTGGCGCTGGTCGTTCACGGGGCCGGCAAATGGTCGCTCGACCAGCGGATCGCACGGTGAATCCGCCGCTCTAAACGAGAAGGCCGCACTACTCCCCGGCAGTGCGGCTCTTCCCTCACGACGAAGCACCTCTTCAACCCATCGTATCGCCGCGCGTTTCCCCGTCGAACACTGTCATGATCGATTTTGGCTCGAAGGGAAAGATCTCTTCGCGCATGGTGCCATCCTCAGCAATATGCTGCCAACGGATCACCTTTTCGCCGTGCCGCTGTCCCACCGTTACCCGCTTCGGTTCACGGCGATGCAGTTCCTCCCACATCTGCTTCATGGTCAACAGTTCGAAACCGGAAAATTCATGATCCGGCATCAGGTTGGCCAGGAAGGTATCAACCAGTTCATAGTCAACAAAGTCGTTTTCCTTGCGCCACCACTTGATGAAGCAGCGATCTCCTCGTCCGGCATGGCGCATCTCGTTGATAACTTCGTACCCTGTCATGGCGCACCTCCCTCTGGGTCGCTTTGCCCTCGCTCACTCTTGTTTATAGTATACACCACCGTCCAAGTCGGACAACACCCTGGAAAACCGTCATTTTTCTACGAACCAACATCACGATCAGCGCCAAACGAAAAAGGCCGGCTCCGCAGAGCCGGCCCGAGGGGTTTCACTGGCCGGTAAACTTTGGCGGGCGCTTCTCAACAAACGCCTTGAGCCCCTCGCGAGCATCCTCGGTGGCAAAACAAAGGGCAAAGAGATCGGCTTCATAACGGGAGGCACGGGTGAAATCCATTTCCAGCCCATTCTCAATGGCATCCTTGGCAATGCGGATTGCCGAGGCACTCTTGTCAACCATCTTCGCCGCCACCGCCTTTGCCTCCGCCAAAAGCCGATCCGCCGGCACCACCCGGTTGACCAGACCGATCCGCCACGCCTCGCGGGCATCGATCATCTCGCCGGTGAAGACCAGTTCCTTGGCCCGCCCCTTGCCAACCAGGCGTGCCAACCGCTGGGTGCCGGCAAAGCCGGGGATGATTCCCAACTTGACCTCGGGCTGGCCGAACTTGGCGGTCTCCGCGGCAATCCGCAGGTCGCAGGCCATGGCCAGTTCACAGCCACCACCCAGGGCATAGCCGTTGACCACCGCAATCACCGGCTTGGGGAAAGTTTCGACCCGCTCGTAGAGACGCTGGGCCTGGAGGGCAAAGGCACGTGCCCCTTCCACTGTCAGACTGTCGAGATAGCGAATGTCGCCGCCGGCGACGAAGGCTTTCTCCCCGGCGCCGGTCAGGAGCACCACGCGCACGGC
>JAMPXI010000153.1 GCA_023701265.1 Desulfuromonadales bacterium
CCTTCCTTGCACTTTTCCGCCAGCTCCTCGAGCCGCTCGACATCAAGGATCTCGATGCGCTTGCCGTTCACCCGGATCAGGTCGTCGTCGGACAGCTTGCGCAGGGTGCGGGAGAAGGTTTCACTGACGGTGCCGAGGTTGGACGCCAGCTGGCTTTTGGAGATCGGCAGCTCCACCGTTGTCCGTTTCCCCTTGGCCAGATCGAGCAGGTAGCTGGCCAGGCGCGACGGCACGTCCTTGAAGGTCAGCTCCTCGACCTGCTGCGCAAACTGGCGCAGGAAGCGGGAGAGTCCGGCAATCATGTTGATGGCGATCCGGCTGTTGGCCGCCAGCAGGTCCAGAAATCCGCCCTTGGGAATGTACAGCAGCCGGCTGGGGAGCAGCGGCTCGGCGTAGGCCGGATAGAGGCCGTTGCCGAAGATCGCGGCTTCGGCGAAGGTCCCGCCGGGATGAACGATGTGCAGGATCCGCTCCTTCCCTTCCGCGGACAGCTTGTAGACCTTGACCTTGCCGTCGAGCACGACAAAAAACCCGTCCGCCTTCTCCCCATCGGAAAACAGCAGTTCTCCGCGCGGACATTCGCGGACCCTGATGATCGCCTGCAGGGCTTCAAGGTCGGCCTCGGCGAGACCGGCAAAGAGCGGGATGTTTTTGAGCATGGCAGTGAGATTCATGGTCTTCAATTCATGAGAGGCTGACAACCGGCGAGGCAGGCCTACTTCTCGCCGTCCAGGCTGAAGTAATGCTCCAGCACCGCCTTGGTAATGTTGGAGAGCCTGATCGAACGGATGCTCTCCCTGCTGAACCAGTGGGCATTGCAATCTTTCACGTCGGACATCTTTTCCTTGGAAATATCGCCGACATAGACCGACACTTCGACGTCGCCCCCCCTGACCGGTGACGGGCCGGTGATGGTCTTGTCCAGTTTTCTGAAAATACAGGCAACCCGGTCGTTCATCTCCCTGGAAACGACTTCTTCCAGGCACTGCATCTCATCTTCGCCCTCGGCGATCTCTCCTCCGGGCAGGATCCAGAAGCCCTCCCTTTTGACCAGGAGGAGCATCCCTTTGCGCTCGACAATAATATCCACCACCTTGATCGCCATCGGCCTTATCCCTCCCCCTGCCTGGCGTTGCCCGGCAGACCGGCGCCGGCCTTCGGGCCCGCTCGGACCTGTCACTCAAAATCCCGGTATTTTTGCAGAATTTTTCACTATTTGCAATCAGGAATAGTACTGCGCGACGGTCGGGGGACGGCCCGCGTGCGGCAGTAACCGGGCCAGCCGTCAAACAAAGAGCCGGGGAAGCGCTTGAGCGCCTCCCCGGCTTCCCTTTCCTTGAACATTTCCCCCGTGTCGCCCCCATCCCCCGGCGAGCTTCGACGTGATCCTGGCAGAGCAGGACCAACGTCTGCGCATGCGGAATCAGGCCGCCTTGACTTCCGAGGTGCAGTGCGGACAGCGACTGGCCTTGATGGCGATGGCCGAATAGCAGAACGGGCAGTCGCGGGTGGTCGGTTCGGCCGGCGCCGCGGCTTCCTCGCGCTTGAGGCGGTTCATGGTGCGGATCAGCATGAACACGCAGAAGGCGACGATGACGAAGCTGACCACACTGTTGATGAACAGGCCGTAATTGATGGTCACTGCCCCGGCGGCCTTGGCATCGGCCAGCGCCGCATAAGGTGCGACGGCCTTGGTGCCGTCCTTGAGGACGATAAACAGGTTGGTGAAATCGACGTTGCCCAGCGCCAGACCGATCGGCGGCATCAGCACGTCATTGACCATTGAACTGATGATGGTGCCGAAGGCCCCGCCGATGATGATGCCGACTGCCATGTCGAGGACGTTGCCGCGCATGGCAAACTCTTTGAACTCTTTGAACATGGAATGCCTCCTTGGCAGATTGAAAATCAACCCGGGTTGATGACCAAAGCCCTGCCGCCGCCATTGTTCAACAAAGACCGCCAGCGGCGACAGGCTAATGGCCGGAGTGATCGGAATGACATTTGATGTTTCTCAGTATAAGGCAAGTCCCTGAATTTGCGAACCGTCAAATGCGGTGACGGCTTGGAAAATTCCTGCAACCGCCCGCCTCCGGGTAAACCACCCGGACCGTGCTTCGTCTAAGCAAGCAAAAGGGACAAAGCGCTGCGACGATTTTGGTGCGGCGGTCTCGAAAGCGGCACCAAGCCGCACTGCCGGGACACGAGGAGTTGACCATGAAAAAAACAACCATTTTTCGTCTGGCCCGCGGGCTGTTCGTCCTTCCCGTCGCGCTCTTCCTGCTGGCGTTGACCCCGCAACCGGCGCAGGCCCGGAATGCCGGCGATCCGGCGTCAAACGAACAATTCAGCCGGGAGGAGCTCGCCCAGATGCTGGGGCCGATTGCTCTCTATCCTGACAAGCTGCTGTCGCAGATCCTGATGGCATCGACCTATCCCCTGGAAGTGATCGAGGCCGACCGTTGGGTCAAAAAGAACCAAAAACTGTCCGGAGACGCCCTTGACCGGGCCCTGCTCGACCAGGAGTGGGACCCCAGCGTCAAGGAGATCAGTCACTTTCCGGCAATCCTTGCCCTGATGAGCGAGCGGATTACCGAGACCACCAACCTCGGCAATGCCTTCCTCGCCCAGGAGGGCGAGGTCATGGACATGGTCCAGGAGCTGCGGGCCAAGGCCCGTGCCCAGGGCAACCTGACCTCCACGCCGGAGCAGAAGGTGATCGTCGAAAAGGAAACGATCGTGATCGAACCGACCAACCCCAGGGTCATCTACGTGCCGTACTATGATCCTTACACCATCTACGGACCGTGGTGGTATCCGGCCTATCCGCCTTACTATTGGGGACCGGCGGGGATCAGGCTCGGCATCGGCATTTCGTTCTGGCCGGGCATCTATTTCGGCTTTTCCTGGGGCAACTGGGGCTATTTCGACTGGCCCCACCGCTATCTCTACATCCATACCTACGATCGGCCGCGATACGTCAGGCACGACCACTGGTATTCATCGCCCGGCCGCTGGGCCCATTCCCCCGTTCACCGTCGCGGCGTCGCCTATCGCGACCACTCCACCGCCACCCGCTATGGCGGCCAGTATCCGCAGCGCCACCGTGATTCGCGGGATGGTGACTGGCGGAATGATGTCCGTGGATTCCCCGAGCGGAGCGCGCCCGACTTGAGGGGCCGGCGCAGCGGCGGGGAGCGGCCTGAAGCGGCACCGAACCGGCACGAGTATGGCGGTTCGAGGGATGAGCGCCGGCAGCGGGTGCTGCAGCCGCGCCAACCGTCCGGCCGTGACCGGCAGTTGCAGCCAGGCGTCGAGCGGGACAGGCCGCGCCAGGAGCGGAGTGATTTGGAACGCCAGACGCCCGCCACGGTCGAGCGCGCTCCTCGGGAACGGTCACGTATCGAACCGGAGCGGCCACGGGTCAAACCGGAGCGTCCGCGTTTCGAACAGCAGCGGCCTCAGATTGAACCGCAGCGGCCGCGCTTCGAACCGCAACGGCCACGGATTGAACCGCAGCGTCCACGGATTGAACCGCAGCGGCCGCGCTTCGAACCGCAGCGCCAGTCCGGCGACAGCGGCCGTTCCAACCGCGAGGATCGGGGCAAACCCTCCCGTGACCGAGGCCAGCAGCGCGGCGAGAGCGGCTCCGGCCGTGATGGCGGGGGGCGCGACCGGCGCTGAGCGACAGCGACCTTCCCCTCCCCTTTATCCCCTCCCACGAGGCGAGGGGATACCTCATCGACCAGTTTTCAATGTTCCCTTTGTTGGGTTATAACTCCGAAAATAAAGGGGCTGCCCGTCCTGGGCAGCCCCTTGACTGTTGGTCGCTTCGGGTCCGCGCTCAGTCCGGCGCAAACCGCGCCTGATACTCCTGGCTGGAGAGGAAGCCGTCGATCAGCGTCAGCCCGGGCGAACCCGTATCCATTCGCCCCACCCAGTAGTTATAGCCGCCCTGATCCGGAGAACGCTGCAGCAGACCGACATAAGTCATGGTGACATACACCTCGCTGCTCATCAGCGCCCGGTACTCGGCCGACTCGGAGAGCTCCGCCATGACCTGGCCGCGCGTGCGGGCCGACGTGTCCAGCTGGCTCGTCCAGTAGGCCAGCCCGCCGGCATCCGGCGCACGCCCGAGCACGTTCTGGTAGATCAGCCCCACGAACTGCGCATTGCTCAGGCTGCCATAGCTCTGCTGGAACTCGGCGGAGGCGGCAAAATTATCGGAGATCTCGGCCTGCGTGGTGCCCTGGGCGTAGCGGTCCACCCAATACATCAATCCGCCGTAGTCGGGGATGCGCAGGAAATAGGCGAAGTACAGACGTGCCACCGGGGCGATCGTCTGGCCGAACTCGTTGCTCAGCAGGTACTGCTCAACCACTTGCGCCCGCGTCCGGCGGCCCGCATTGAGTTCGCCCGCCCAATAGGACAAGCCGGCGGGGTCCGGTTCACGGTTCAAAAAGTCGAGGTACACCTGGCGGACAAAGGCCGTGTTGTCATAGAGCGGGGTCTGGTAGACCAGCGGCAGGGTGTCGATCCCGTCCTTGAGGCCGTCGCCATCGGTATCCGCATTCGCGACATTCGTGCCTACCTGGATCTCGATGTAGTCGGCCAGGCCATCGCCGTCGTAATCCCCCGCGTCGCAGGCATCGCCGTAACCATCGCCATCGGCATTGGCCTGCCCTGGATTGTAAGCCCACATGCAATTGTCAAGGCAATCGGCACTTCCATCACCATCCCCATCAAAGCCTTCGTTGGTTTGACCGTTGCAGTTATTGTCCAGACCATCGCAGCTTTCGGCGGCTCCGGGATGGATGGCCGCATTGCCGTCATTGCAGTCCGCCGCGCCGCCGTTGGTACAGGAGCCATTGCCCGGGCTGCCATAGCCATCGCCATCGCTGTCGACGCACGGCGCCAGAACGGTCATGGTTTTGGGCCCAAACCCATTGTTGCCCTCGGCCGTCTCGCTCCTGACATGGGTGCTGTCCACATATCCCCACAGGTTGAAGGTGCCGGCGGCCGAGTATGTCACCGCACCACTGCAGAAGGCCGTCCCTCCCGGTGCCAGCAGTCCGTCGTTGGGAGGCATGGCAGATTCCGAGATGACACAGGAAAAACTCTCGGTATCGCCGGGGGGAGCCGGTGCCGACCCGACCGGCAGGTGCTTGTAAAGATCGACACGAAGTCTGTCGCCGGTCGCCAGGAGACTACTGATCTCGATGTATGCATCCCCCTGGTTTTTGACGGTCACCGTGACGGTAACGCTCTGACCGGGGAGAGGGCTTGACGGGTTGGCCGTGATCTCCTGGATGATCAGATCAGGACCGGAAATTATGGTGATCCCCTGCGGCCCGAAGATATTATTGTCCTCATTGGACTCCAGCACCGTATTGTCGTTGTCCACATCGGCATATGCGGCGAAACTTCCC
>JAMPXI010000029.1 GCA_023701265.1 Desulfuromonadales bacterium
CACTGGCCGGAATGTTCGGCTACATGACCGAGTTGCGCAGCGCCACCCAGGGGCGCGGTTCGTTCACCATGGCCTTCAGCCACTATGATCAGGCGCCGCCGGCGACCCTGGCGCGGTTTGGGCTGGGCTAGGTCGCCATCCCTGCCGGTTCGCGCCGGCTATACTCTATGCCGATCAAGGTGGTGTCGTCCTGCGGCGGCACTGCCCCGGCAAAGCAGCGCTGGCTCATCAGTACTTCCCGGCAGACGTGATCCAGATCGCGGCCCGCTTGGGCATGCAGATCCGCCACGAGACGCGCCTCGCCATAGAGTGTCCCGCTGCTGTCGGCCTGTTCGGTCAGGCCATCGGTGTAAAGAAACAGCCGATCACCCTCATGCAGCTGCACTTCCCCCCCGTCATTTTCCTCCCGATGGTTCAAGCCGATGAGTGGCCCGCCGCAATCGAGACGTTCCATCGAACCATCACTGCGCAGCAATAGCGGCGGCGGATGGCCGGCGTTGGCGTAGCGAACCCGTCCGGTATGAGGGTTGAGCAGGAGAAAGGTGATGGTGAAAAACTCCTCGAAGCGCTCGAACGGGTATTCGGCTTCCAACTCGGCAAGCACCTCGTGCGGCGAAGTGATCCGGTAGTAGGGCCGATAGCCCAGGGGGCGCTTCAATAACCGGCCGGTGGTCGGCGACAGGCTCTGGTGCACCGCGACACTGACCATCGCCGATGCGATGCCATGACCGCTGACATCGATCAGGTAGGTCATGATGGTCTGCTCGTCGAGCGGGGCGATATTGAACAGATCACCCCCGACCTTCTTGTACGGGGCAAAACGCCAGGCGTAGCGCAGTTGATGATATGCAGGGGGGTGCTTGGGAATGAGACTGCGCTGAATGTGCGCCGCCGACAGCAGGGCGTCGGTCAATTCCTGCTCACGGGTGGCCAACTGCTGGCGGACCGCCTGGAGTTCAAGCTGCAGCTGGTGGATGATCGACCGGTCGTGTGGGCACATGTCCACAAGTATTCCTGAAAGCCGCGATCAAGGCAAGTATCCGCCTTTGACCTGAAGGGCGGAGCTGGCTATACTCGATCTGAGTAAATAGCCTACACGGAGAAGCCCAATGGAAATTCTCTCCCCGCGCATCGACGAACTGATCGCCAAGGTCCGTGGTTTCGGCAAGGAAAACCTTGTCGACATCCTCCACGCCCTGGGTGAAATCGTGCCGCTGATCACCCGGCAGAGCCGCTGCCGACTATATCTCGAAGACCTGACCAGCGGTACCCTCAACTGCATGATGGCTACCGGCCGCCAGGCCGCCGCGGCCCGCCAGCATGCCTTTCCGCTCACCGACCCGGATTTTCTGGTGTCTCGGGTGTTCATCTCCCAGGAGACCACGGAATTCGAGGATCCCGCGGAGCTCCCCCTGCAGGCGCGCGAAGTGGCCGAGCGCTTTTCGATCCAGACCTCCTATCAGCTCCCCTTGCTACATCGCGGGCGGGCGGTCGGGGTTCTGTGCATCGACGGCAGCCGGCGTGGCCAGCTACCCGACCAGCCGCGCCGGCGGGCGCTCAAGCAGTTCCTGGCCGAGGTCGTGCCGGTGCTCGACCAGGCACGCAAGCACCATCAGCAACTGGTGCTGGCGCGCCGCATCGACGAGGCGAAGAAGACCGAGGCAGCGCGCACCATGGTGCACTCCGCCGTCCGCCTCATCGATCACCTGGCCCTGGCGTCGGTGCTGGTGCCGCCGCGCAACGGCCAGGGGCTGGAAGTCCTCGCCGCCTACGCCGAAGACCGCAAGATCCAGCAGCTTTACGAACAGGAGGGGCTGGTCGATCTGGAAACCGGCCGCTCGCTGCTGTCGCGCTACATCCGCAGTGACGGGGTCATCTTCGACGATACTCTGTTGTCCCCGCTCTACATCCCCGACCTGCGCACCGAGGTGCTGCAAAAACGCTTCCTCACCGAAGCGATCGGCCTGACCTCACTCTATGCCGTGCCTCGTTATGACCCGATCACCCGGCGGATCATCTGCCTGGTGAACTATTTCACCCGTGATTACGAGTTCAACGATTTCGAGCGCGGCCTGCTCGAGGCGCACGCCGAGATGGCCCAGCGGGTCATTCAGGAGATCGGCGACGAGCACGTCGAGATCCAGGTGCTATCCGAGATCAACGACCTGCTCCAGGAGAGCTTTGAAGGGGTGAGGCCCTTTCTCAACCGGGTGCTGGCCAAGGCCACCGAGCTGATCGGCGCGGATACCGGCAGCATCGCCGTGGTGCAGGAGCGCGACGGCGAACCGTGGCTGCTGGTCGAGGAACCGGACGGCACCCTGATCGGCGCCAAGAGCAAGGAGTGGCTGAAGAAGAACATCCCGCCGATCCGCGTCGGCGGTCCGGAGCTGCCGCGCCAGATGCGCAGCCTTTCCGGCTATGCGGCCTTCTCCCGCCAACCGTGCGTGGTGGCTGATACCCTGGTGGAATCCGCCGGTGACGGCTTCTACCTGTTGGTCACCGAAGCGATCCGCAGTGAAATCGCCGTCCCGGTCTGTGTCGAGGATCAGGTGCTGGCGGTCGTCTGTCTGAGCAGCCAGACGCCACGCTACTTTACCGAGGAGCACCAGCGCATCGTGCAGATCATTGTGCAGATGATCGCCCAGCATCTGGCCGGCCTGCTGCAGATCGAGCGGCTGACCGGCGAAGTGCAGCGCCTGCGTTCGGACGTCACCTATCGCGACCCGAAGGTCTCCTCCTACCGCCTGGGAAACATCATCGGCAATTCGGCAAAGGCACGGGAGATCATCCACTCCGTGGAGACGATCGCGCCGCCGCTGTTCAACCGCATTATGATGTGGCAGCGCAGCGACCCCAGGGAAGCCGTTCTCGGCCTGCCGACCATCCTGATTACCGGCGATACCGGCAGCGGCAAGGAGTTCCTGTTCAACAACATCTATTCACGACTCAACGAAATGTACCGCGAGCAGGTCGGCGGCCACGGCGAGTTGCCGGTCACCAAGAGCAACATCGCCGCTTACAGCGGCGAATTGACCTATTCCGAACTGTTCGGTCACAAGCGCGGCGCCTTCACCGGGGCACACCTCGACCGGCGCGGCATACTCGAGGAGGCCAACGGCGGGGTGGTGTTCCTCGATGAAATCGGCGATGCCGATCCGAAGACTCAGGTGCAGCTGCTGCGCTTTCTGGACAACGGCGGCTTTGTGCGCCTCGGCGAAAATCAGACCCGTTATGCCCGGGTGCTGCTGGTGGCCGCCACCAATCGCGACCTCAGAAGGCAGATCCAAACAGGACATTTCCGCGAGGATCTTTTCCATCGCCTGTCGGAGCTGACCATCGATGTGCCATCTCTCAACGAGCGGCGCGAAGACATCCCCGACCTGTCGGTCCATTTCCTCGGTCAGCTCTACCGCATCTACCGGCGCGCCAGCGAGCCGGCCGACCAGGTGCCGGCGATCAGCCGCGAGGCCCAGGAAGTGCTGGCGGGCCACGACTACACCGGCAACATCCGCGAACTGCGATCAATCCTGCTGCGTGCCCTGCTGTTTCGCCGCGGCCGGGCGATGACCGCCGAGGACGTGCGCCGGGCGATCACCGGAATCGGCAGCGCCCCCGCGCCATTGCCGGCATTCACGGCGGCGACACCGCCGGAGCTGCGTCTGCTTGACGCTCTGCGTACCGGCGAGGGAACCTTCTGGACACTGGTTCATCAACCCTTTACCGAAAAGCAGCTGACCAAGGACACGGTGCGCGCCCTGGTTTCGGCAGTGCGCCGCAACGGTGCGCGCAACATGCCGGATATAGCTGTCGCTCTCAAGGCCTGCGACCCGCGCAGCGCCGATGCCGAGGAGCAGCGGCGTTTTTTCAAATTCAAGAACTTTTTATACAAGACGGTGCGGGTGTGAGATGCTTGGAATGGTAATCTCCGGGAGAGCTGTTGGGTATGGGGCCGCTAAGGGGAACAGAACGTTGGTTTTAAGGCTCCGGAGAGGAACCTTTTAACGGTTTCGACGAGCAACGCTGATTTGAAGGGTTTGACCATATACCAGTCGGCCCCGACTTGTTCGCCACGGGCTATATCTTCACGGCTTTTCTTGGCCGTCAGCATGATGACCGGGATATGCTTCGTCGCCTCGTTATTCTTGATCTGACGGCAAACTTCGAAACCGTCGACCTCCGGCAACATGATGTCGAGGAGCACCAAATCCGGCTTGATACTGCCGATGGCATCCAGCGCCGCCTGTCCATCGGCCACCCCACTGACGTTGTAACCCCTCGATGACAGCAGGACGCTTTCCAGTTTCAGCAGACTTTCCTCGTCCTCAACAATCAAAATATTTTTTTTGGACACGGTGGTATCCCTTCCTGAAAGTCAGGTCTGATTGCGACCACAACGGGCCTGACGATACGGGTAAAATTAGAGAATGTCAATATGCAGTTGTCGGGTTGTTTCCCTTCCTGGAAATTTCATTGTCGCCAACCAAGGACACGTGGCCGCAGACGTCGCAGCGACAGAGGGTCTTTCCCAGGAGCCTTTGCCCCTTGAAAAATTCGGTCGCGGACCCTTGTATATAAAAAATATACGGTTCCTCTTGACAGTCGCACAAGCCCGGGAGCATATTTGCCGTAGATAATTAAAAAATCTTAGCACCTGCCAAGGCTAACCTTTTCGCAAGGAGGAAACGGAACGCCACGGGTCTTCTAGACGAGACAGCCGGGCTGACAGGGGTTTCCGCCGGCGCGGAAATGTTTGGGAGTACCGGCTGCTCAGCACTTAGGCAAGATGTCATCGGTGGAGATGTGGGTGAGGATGCGGCTGCCGTATAAAAGTCTGGCAGGAAAGTTCACGATCTGCACCAGCCTGGTGCTGCTCGTCACCATTGCCTTCTTCGCCTACATTAACATCGAAGCCCTGCGCGGCGTCTTTCTCGACGAAGCCAAAGACGATGTCGAAACCCTCAGTGAAATCATCCTCCACACCACTCACCTGCAGATGCTCGAGGACAACCGGGACATCGTCTACAAGATGATGGACGATGTCGGCAAACACAAAAAGATCGGGCTCATCCGGCTCCTTGATGACAAAGGCACGATCCGCTACTCGACTCACGCCAACGAAATCGGCCGTTTTGTCGACCAACCGACCGACGACTGCCTGTCCTGCCATTGCGAGGCGATCGCTGAAACCTTCCCGCCGATGGAAAGCCGCCGCCGGGTCATCAAGGATTGCAGCGGCGCCGAAATTCTCAGCGTGACCAAGCAGATCAATAATCAGCCGGTCTGTTCCACGGCGGCCTGTCATGTGCACCCACCGGATGTTCAGGTTCTTGGCGCACTCGAAGTTCAGGCATCTCTGCATAATGTCGGGATTCAAGCGGATACCTATCGCAAAAATGTCCTGGCCTTCGCCGCGTCCCTGCTGCTGATCATTATCGGCTGCCTGGTGTGGCTGACCCATGATCTGGTGGTCCAGCCAGTCCACAGCCTCCTGCTGCATTCGCGCAAGGTCGCCAAGATGGAGCTTGACGATCACGTCGTGCTCAACTCCGCGGACGAGATTGGCGCTCTCGCCCGGGAATTCAATGAAATGACCGACCGTCTCCGCCAGGCGCAGGGGGAATATCGACAGCTGACGGAAACACTCGAAGCCAAGGTCGAAGAGCGCACGGCCGAGATTGCCCAGATGAACTCGCAGCTGGTACGCTCGGAAAAGCTCGCCTCACTAGGCAAGCTGGTGGCTGGCATCGCCCACGAAATCAACAACCCGCTCGCCGGCATTCTCATGTTCGCCACCTTGTTTGCCGAAGACCGTTCACTCCCCCCGGAACTGCGCGAGGATGCTCAGATCATCATGCGCGAGACCCAGCGCTGCGCGGAAATCGTCAAGCGGCTTCTGGAGTTTTCGCGCAACTCGATCCCGCGCAAGAAGCTTAAATCGCTTCCCGTGATCATGAACAATACCATGGCGCTTCTCGAGCATCAGGCCGCTTTGAACGAGATAGAAATTCTGCGGAGCTATGATCCGGACCTGCCGGATATTCTGGTCGATCCCAACCAGATCGAACAGGTGTTTGTCAACATGGTGGTCAACGCCTGCCAGGCGATGCCGAACGGCGGGCGCTTGAGCGTCGCCATGCATGCCGATTACGATCAGCATTTTCTGGTCACGATCATTGAAGATAATGGTCACGGTATTGCCAAAGAGAACCTGCCGAAGATTTTCGACCCGTTTTTCACGACCAAGGATCAACCGGACGCCGGTATGACAGGAACCGGCCTCGGCCTATCGGTCTCCTACGGGATTATCCAGAACCACGGCGGGCGCATCGGGGTCGTGAGCGAGGTGGGAAGTGGCACAACATTTACGGTCGAACTGCCGCTGGTGACATCGGCGGCACTGCCGGCCAAAGATTATCCGGGTAATCTGTATGCGTTGGGGTGACAGCGCAATGCGGGCACCTATCTATCTAGGGTGAGGTGAAACGTGACGAAGCAAGAGCGCATCCTGGTGGTTGATGATGATGCCGTGATCCGTGAAGGGTTGCGGCGCGTCCTGAGCATCGAAGGCTATCAGGTGGAAACCCAGCCGAACGGCCGGTTGGCCATGGACCGGCTCCAGGAAGCCGCTTTCGATCTGCTGATCACCGACCTGAAGATGCCGGGGATGAGCGGTCTGGAGGTCCTGCAGGCAGTCCGGGTGCTGCAGCCGGAGATGCCGGTCATTCTGATTACCGGTTTCGCCGCCGTCGACAATGCCGTCGAGGTCATGAAGAATGGCGCCGCTGACTATATGGCCAAACCGTTCGCCAATGACGAACTGGTGGCCAAGGTGCGCAAGGCGCTCGATGCACGGGCGGTTCTGATTGATGAGATCTACCTGAGACATGAGCTGAACGACCTGCACGGTTTCGACTGCCTGGTCGGTGAGAGTCGGGAGATGCAGAAGGTTTACCAGCGGATCCTTCAGGTCGCGCCAACCGACAGCACCGTCCTGATCACCGGTGAGAGCGGGACCGGCAAGGAGCTGGTGGCGCGCGCCATCCATACCCACAGCCAGCGCCGCGAGCAGGCGTTCGTCGCGGTCGACTGCACATCCCTGGCCGAGAGCCTGCTGGAGAGCGAGCTGTTCGGTCACGTCAAGGGTTCCTTTACCGGGGCGATCCAGACCAAGCGCGGCCTGTTCGAAGTTGCCGACGGTGGAACGCTGATGCTCGACGAGATCGGCAACCTCAGCCAGTCCATCCAGGCCAAGTTGCTGCGTGTCCTTCAGGAACGCGAGGTGACGCCAATCGGCGGCACCCAGCCGATTCCGATCAATATTCGTTTGATTGCGGCAACCAATTCCAATTTGCGCGACATGGTTGCCCGCGGCGAGTTTCGCTACGATCTGTTTTTCCGCCTCAACATCATCCCCATCGATCTGCCGCCGCTGCGTGAACGCAAGGGTGACCTGAAACTATTGGCCGGAAACTTCCTGAAACGTTATTCCGAAGATAATGTCAAGGAAATCAGAGGGTTTTCTCCAGAAGCGGTCAGGGCTCTTGAGGAATACGATTTCCCCGGCAATGTTCGTGAGTTGGAAAACCTGATCGAACGTGCCGTGGTTCTCGCCCAGGGCGAGTTCATCCAGCCGCAGGATCTGGAAATGCCTGGCATGGAAAAAGAGCACGTTCTCACTGTGGACGAAGACGTCCCCCGTACGGTCGATGAGCTCAAGGAGCGTAAGCGCCTGCTTCGCGAGCAGGCAGTCGAACCGTTGGAACGGGCTTTTCTGCTTGGCGCCCTGGAGCGCAACGGTTGGAATATTACCCGTGCGTCCGAGGAAGTCGGCATTCTCCGTCCCAACTTCCAGGCGATGCTGAAAAAGCTTGGAATCAGCTCCCGAAATTACAGCGCCAAGTAACAGACCATAGAATACCCACGGCGAAGGTCTTCTGCGGCTTGCGCAGTGCTCGCCACCCCCTGTCTGCAAATATGTCTCTGGCTCAGCACCCGTGAGCCCGGTGTCTGACCAGTTTCGCACCGGTTTTTCCGGCTTCACGGCTTTCTGCAAGTAGACTTTCCCAATGGGTCGCGGCTCCGCGGCCCATGCCATTTTCTCCCCGCCTATTGCCGTTATGCACCGCATGGTTTTTTTATACACGCCAATCGCGCATTGAAAACCTTTATATTACAAATGGTTAAGAAAACGACCAGAAGCGTTCACGCGCGCTGGAGAAATCTGCCCGCATGTTTTCGTTATACAACCCGCTTCGCGCAGCGGTTGCCGCAATCTCAGTTATGGGAGAAAAACCCCTTCATTTCTAAATGGTTAGAGATAAAAAATGAAATATTTCTAAAGTTGGTATGGTCGATGCACAAAGGAGTGAGCAAGAACGGCCATAAATTCAGAAAGGGAGAACAGCCATGAAAAACACAATGAGAGCGATTGGCTGGATGCTGGTTTTGGGTGCCTCTGTGGCGTATGCCGCCCCTGGGAGTGAAGGGGAAAGTGTCGGTTGGCTGGGATACCTGTTTGCCGGGTTCTTCGCCGTGGTCATCGTCACCCAGCTGGTGCCGGCCGCGATCCTGTTCTTCGGCATGCTCAAGGGTGTCTTCTCGGCTCGGGAGAAAGTTGACGCAACTGAAGCGCAGGGCGAATAGACGGGACGGAGGACGGCTCATGTCGAGCTCAGCGGAGGAGAACATGGCCATGCAAGGACTGCTCATTGCCGACGAGGACCTGGCGACCAGGAAACAGATGGCGGAGCTGTTCATCGACGCCGGTTACCAGGTGACTGTCACCACCTCGGCGGCCGGCGTGTTGTACGGCATTCTCAAGAAAACCGCGCAGGTAGTGCTGCTCAGCACCCGCTTCGACGAACTGCTTGCCACCGAGTTGATACCGATTCTCAAGCAGTGCAACCGCAATCTGACCATTATCCTGGTTGCCAGCGAATTGCCGCTCTCCCTGCTGCGCCGGGCGCGCAGCGAAGGAATTTTCTATCACGCGCTCAAACCCGGTCGTCCCGGGGACGATGAGGAACTGCGGCAGGTTGTTAAGTGTGCATTTGAAAAACAGAACCCGAACGGGGCGGTTGATCAGACCGCACCTTGAACTTGCTTCACAAAACCATCACACCAAAGAGGAGGCTGTCATGAACACCATCCGTACCATGTTGTTAACCTTGGCCCTGGCCCTGGCATCGAGCGTCCCGGCTTTCGCGGTCGATACCTCGAAAACCTATTCGAGCGGTCTGCTGATCGGGATCTTCCTCGGGTTCTGCGCGTTGATCGTCGTGGTCCAGCTGGCCCCTTCGCTCATGCTGCTGTTCGGCTTCATCAAGGGGCTGGTCCGCCGCACCGAAACCAAGGCCGAAGTGCAGACCGCCGCAAGCCCGCGAGCCTAAAGCCTAAGAGCCCAATGTGGAGGAGAGATCGTCATGACCCAGCTGTTTACACAAATCGGTGAGTGGCACCAGGTCTACACCCTGGTCGACTTCTACCAGTACATCAAAGGCGTCGAGTATCTGATCTGCTTGGCATTCTTCATCAGTTTCCCGATGTTCTACCGTTATCTGCACCGGAGCTCCGGCGACGCCGGCAAGTGAGTGCGGAGCCTGCGTCGGCAAAGGAGAGGATCATTATGAGACCAACGTTGTTACTGCATACCCTCGGAATAGCCCTGATCGGGCTGCTGTGCGCGGCAAGTGTCGTTGCTGCCGCACCGACCGGTGGCCCCGGACAGGTTAAGCTCGATCGATTGGCGAGCCTGTTCGACGCGGTCAGCTTCGACCATGCGGCACATGTCGAGATCGCCGGCGACTGTGCAAGCTGCCACCACCACACCACTGGGGACGGGGCCGGCGGAGGGCGCTGCGCCCGCTGCCATGCCCAGAGCCCGAAGAGTACTGTCGTCGCTTGCCGCGACTGCCATGACGCTGACCCGTTCTCGGCTGTACAGCTGGAGCGCAAGGCCGATGATCGTTGGCAGTATCATGTGGACAAGCCTGGGCTGAAAGCCGCCTATCACTGGAATTGTCTGGGCTGTCACGAGAATTCCGGTGGTCCGACCGGTTGCGAGGATTGTCATACGCGCAATGCAGCCGGAGACGCGTTCTATAAGTCCGGTGCCTTTGCACCGAAAGCGGCAGCGTCGGCCTCGCACCACTGAGACGCACCGCGCCAATCGCCAATCAACAAGGAGAATTTTGTCATGAGTGGAATCAGTCGACGCAGATTTCTCGCCGGCAGCATCGCAGGGTGCGCCGCGACGACGCTGTGCGGCACCCAAAAGGCCTTGGCTGCGGGCTCTTTCACGGGCTACCCGGAAGGGATGGGCGTCCTGGTGGATTTGACCCGCTGCATCGGGTGCCGCAGCTGTGAAGCGGCGTGCAACAAGGAACAGAACCTGCCGGCTCCGGCCAAACCGTTTGACGACATGTCGGTTTTCGACGAGAGGTTTCATGGCGGGACCCAGATGCGCCGTCCGGACGAGAACGCCTACACGGTGGTCAACCGCTACGAACCGGAAGGCGGCGGCAAGCCGGTCTATCGCAAGGTGCAGTGCAATCACTGCAACGAACCGGCCTGCCTGACCTCATGTTTTGTCAATGCCTACACCAAGACGCAGGAAGGGGCAGTCGTTTATAACCCCAAGATTTGCGTCGGTTGCCGCAACTGCATGATTGCCTGCCCGTTCAACATCCCCGGATACAGCTACTCGAGCGCTTTCAATCCGGTGGTCAAAAAGTGCATCTTCTGCCACGAAACGCGCCTTAAGAACGGGCGTCCGCCCGCCTGCGTGGAAATCTGCCCGCAGCAGGCGCTGACCTTCGGCAAACGCAAGGATATGATCAAGATCGCCCATCAGCGGATTCTCAATGAACCGGGCCGTTATGTCGATCATCTCTATGGCGAGAAGGAACTCGGCGGGACCGGCTGGATGTACCTTTCCAGCGTGGCGTTCGAGCAGGTCGGGTTCGATACGACGACCGGGAACGAGCCGATTATCGCCAACGTCAAGGATTTTCTCGGCACAGTACCGATGGTTCTGGCAATCTGGCCGGCGCTGTTTACCGGCTTCCACCTGCTTGCCAAGCGCAAGGACGGGCACGGCCACGACGATGACCATGCCGGGGATCACTCCGCGGCGCACGGGGAGGAGGAAGACAAGTCATGAAAAGCGCGATCACACGGGGTGTACACCCGGTTGACACCCCCAGTAAGGATGAGATGAAGAACCGGAAGTCCTGGAACCTGCTGGACAAGCTGCTGCTCGGCCTGACCCCGCGCGAGTATCTGGCGCAAGCGGTCATGAACCCGTTCAACTGGATCCTCGGCATCATCTTTGCCGTCGGTCTGCCGCTGATCGCCTACCGGTTCCTGTTCGGGCTGAGCGTGGTGACGCATTCCTCGAACGACTATCCGTGGGGGTTGTTCCTGGGCTTCGGCCTGTTCGCCATGGTGCCGCTGTCGGCGTCCGGCTTCATGCTCGGCACGACCGTGGAGATCTTCGGCCGCCACGATTTCGAGCCGATCGAACGGCTCGCCCTGCTCAACGGCTTGCTTGGTTACTTGTTCGCCGTCATTTATCTGCTGGTCGACCTCGGCCAGCCGTGGCGCCTGCCGTATCCGATGGTGGTCGCCTTTGGCCCGGCCGCGGTCCTGTTCCTGGTCGCCTGGCATGTCGCCACCTATCTGTCGGTGCAGGTTGCCGAAATTTCCGTGGCTTTCTTCGAATGGATCGGCTGGCTGGGCGGCAAGCGCTTCATCCGCCGGATCGCCGTCGGCCTGACCGTGGCGGGGATCATCCTCTCCACCCTGCACCAGGGAGCCCTCGGCGCACTGTTCACCTATGCGCCGGGCAAGGTCCACCCCCTGTGGTACTCGGCATCGTTCCAGTGGATCCACTTCTTCTGTTCGGCGATCCCCGGCGGGTTGTGCATGGTGATCGCGGTCAGCACGATCGTGAAGAAGACCATGGCCTGGCGCTGCGACGGCAACTTCCTCGACAACCTCGACCGCTGCACCTTCGGTCTTGCCAAGGGCGCCAGCATGGGTCTGATCACCTACCTGGCCATCAAGCTGATCGGTGTCGCCCATGACAACGAATGGGGTTATCTGGCGACCGGCTGGGGTTCATGGTTCATGCTCGAACTTGCGATCGGCGTCATCCTGCCGCTGGCGCTCTTCGCCTGGGCTATTCACAACCAGCGCGTCGGTGTGGTACGCTTGGCCGCCTTTATCACTGTCTTCGGTGTCGTCCTGAACCGGCTCAACACCGCACTGATCGCCTTCAACTGGAAACTCTATCCGGAGATTCCGCATGTCTTCGAAGTGCTCATCACGGTGACGATCTTTGCCATCTACATCGTCGTCTACCGGTTCATTCTCTACCGGCTCCCGGTCCTCTTTGCCTGGAAGGCCGTTGAGGCCGAAGTGCCCGTGCCCGCAACCGAACCCATTCCGTCCGCGGCGATGGCCAGAGCCTCGGCGCCGGCAGCGGGAGCTGTCTACCGCTCCATCGACTGAAAACGAGGGGGGAGCGGGGATCAAATTGACCTCGCTCCCCCGTTTTCAGTGGCGCAAGGAGAATCGCCATGTTGAAAAGTATCAATTGCCGCGCCATCCTTCCGGTCGCCTGCGCCGTGACCGGTTTCGTCATTGCCTGCTGCCTGCTCCTCTATTCTTTCATCAAAAGTGACCTGATCCGTGGCGAGATCGAGCATGCCGCCGATCTGGCCGATACCGTGGTGAAATCGGCCCGGTATGCCATGCTCAACGGCGATCGCGAAACTTTGCGCCACATCATTCGCAACGTGGGCGAGCAGCAGCAGGTCGAGCACGTGCGCATCTTCAACAAAAAAGGGCTGATCATGTTTTCGGAGGATGACGCCGAGATCAACCGGTTCATCGACAAGACGGCAGCCGGTTGCAACAGCTGTCACGTCGGATCCGAGACAAAGCGTCGCCTTGGCACCATGGCCCAGGCTCGTCAGTTCACCAACGCGGACGGCCATGATGTGCTGGCAATCACGACCCCGATCTACAATGCGCCGGATTGCTACACGGCAGCCTGTCATGTTCACGATCCGAAACTGCTGCTTCTCGGCACCCTTGATATCGGTCTCTCCCAGGCGCCGCTGAAACGCACCATGGGCATGCTGCAGGACCGCATGATCGTCTTCACCGGCATGATCCTGGTGCTGACCGTCGGTGTTGTCTGTGCCCTGCTTTATCGGCATGTACTTATGCCGATCAGGAAATTAGTGGACTTTACCGAGAAGCAAGGGAATGTTAATCTCGATCATGAGATTCCCGAGGTGAGCGGCGATATGGCCCGCCTTGCCAAGGCGTTTCAGAAAATGGCGCGCCGATTGCGGGAAATGGAGGGACGCGACCCCGACAAGACGTGACGGCTCACTGATACAGCCGGTACGTCAAGGCTCGATATGGGAGCTGTCCCAGAGATGAAGGTCAGCGCCCGCGGGCAGAGCGGGGGAGCGGCATGAAGCGGGAACCAACAGATGCCGGTACAGATGGGCCGCCGGGGCGTGAAAACCTGCAAGCGCTGATCGAGGCGCGGATTCGCAGGTTGGAACTCACGGCTGCCAATGGCCTGTGGGGGATGGTCCTGTTCCTGCTGGTAAGCTTTTCTGCCTTCGACGGCTTTGCCCTCCTCCCCGATCTTCCCGAATCCATTCGCCAAAAGCTCGGTGCGCCGCCGCCGATTGATCTGATCAGCCTGGCGCTGGTCATTTATGCGTTTTCCGGGATTGTCCTGACCCTGGCGCGGATGACCACCGCCACCGGTTCCTACCGTGGCTTCATGCACGCGGCCTTTTTCACCGGCTTCTACACGTTCTATCATCTCTCCGGGGGTCTCCCCGACAACTTCTGGGCGGTGTTTCTCTCCGGGATCAGCGTCATGGGGCTGGAAAGCTACCATTTGTGGACCCGTCATGGCGCTGCGATCCGCAAGCAGCAGACCATGCTGGCCGATCTGCGGGCCGGGCGGCCGATCGTCCTGGAAGAAGATGAGGATGAGGCGATTTGAGAAATGAACGACGTGCGGGCGGGGAAATGATTCATGGAACAGCCGGCTGAAGGCACAATCAAGATCGACAGGCTGCAACCCGGCAAGCCTCAAGGGCTGGTCGTCGTCATCACCGGCAACGGCAAGGGCAAGACCACCAGTGCCATGGGGATGGTGTTGCGCGCCTGCGGCCACGGATTGAAAAGCTGTGTCATCCAGTTCATGAAGGGGGACCTCTACTCCGGCGAGTGGGACGGGGTGAAGCGGTTGGGCGAACTGGTGGAGTTGCATGCGACCGGCAAGGGCTTCTGCGGGATCCGCGGCAACCCGTACAGCCGCGAGGAGCACCGGGCCAATGCCCAGGCTGCCATCGGGTTGGCCCGGGAAAAGTTGCTCTCGGGAGGGTTTGATCTCGTCATCCTCGACGAGATCAACAATGCCGTCAGGCATCGTTTGGTCGATCTCGAGCAACTCCTCGATTTGCTGGCGGTTCGGCCTGAGCGGGTGCACCTGGTGCTGACCGGGCGCAACGCTGCAGAGGAAGTGATCGAACGGGCGGATACGGTCAGCGAGGTCAACGAGATCAAGCACGCCTATCGCAGGCAGATTGAGCCACAACCAGGGATCGATTACTGAAAAACTGCGGTGGAGAGCTCACCGGCCTCGACGCATCAGGCCGGCCAGTCGGCAATGCTGGCTTCGATACGTTTACGGCCGCGGGAATGATAAGGGCCGACGATGGCACCATACAACCTGCCGGGGGTAAAGAACTCGCGGGCGGTCTCGCGCAGACCGCTTGGGGTGACCTTGGCAAGTTCCGCCAGGTCGCCTTCGATGGTGCGCCGGCAGCCAGTCAACTCTCCCCAGGCATAGCGCAGGGCCAGTTCCTCCAGATGATCGCGCGAATAGTCGAGATCGTAGCGGTAAGTCGCCAGCACGTGCTCCAACTCTCCCTCTGACACTTCCTTCTCGACCAGTTCACTGAAAATCCCCAGGATTGCCTCGACGGCGGGCGCCAGATTGTCGGGAGAGACGGCCAGATCGACTGCCAGCACCCCGGCGTCTACATACAGTGCCAGGGACGCTTCCACGGCGTAGGTCAGAGCCAGCTCCTCGCGCAGACGCAGCATCAGCAGGCTCATGCCGCCCCAGCCAAGCAACCTGCGGATGACGCGCAGATTGACGGCGTGGGGGTTGTCGCGACCGGGAAGCAGGAAAGCCAGTTGGAGACTGATCTGCGAACCGTTGTCGCGAACCCAGGAAATTCGCGGTCCGTCACCGGGCGCCGCTGTCCACGGTTGAGGAGGCGCAGCCGGCGCACCTTGCCAATCGCCGAATAGCTCCTGCGCGGCCGACAGCACGGCCTGATGCTCGGTGGGACCGGCCACGGCCAGCACCGCATTCGAGGGCGTATAGTAGCCGGTGTGATGGCGTTGCAGCTGGCTCAGGCTGAGGCGCGCAACGCAAGGCCTGGACCCGACCGTTGGTCGGCCCAGGGGGTGGCGGGGAAAGAGCAGCCCGGCAACCAGGTTGTCGGGATTGATCTGCCGGCCCGCTTCGTTGAAATCGCTCAGCGCCTCTTCGAGGATGACGCGGCGTTCGACTTCCATGTCCCTGAACAATGGCCGACGCAGCATCGAAGCGAACAGGGCGAGACCCTCGCGCAAATGGGCGGGGTGGATGCGGGAGTGAAAGCAGGTGGTCTCGGTGTCGGTCGCGGCATTGGCCGAACCGCCGACCGCCTCGAACGCTCGCTCGAGAGCAAGACCACTCGGGTAGTCACGCGTCCCCTTGAAGAGCATGTGCTCGAGGAAATGCGAGATCCCGGCCTGCCGTGTCGATTCGTGCCGGCTGCCGACTCCCAGGTAAATCAGTACTTCCGTGCCATGATGGTGCGGAAGAGTCACGCTGATGACGCGCAGGCCATTTTCCAGGGTGTCGCAGCAATATTCCGGCATAAAACTCCGTAATCGGTGAAACGCGTCGCCTCAGCGCAGCAGCTTCGCCGCTTCCTTGGCGTGGTAGGTGATGATCAGATCGGCGCCGGCGCGCTTCATGCCGGTCAGCGTTTCCATCATCACCCGGTCATGGTCGATCCAGCCGTTGGCGGCGGCCGCCTTGATCATGCTGTACTCGCCCGAAACGTTGTAGGCGACCAGCGGCAGGTCGAAACGCTCCTTGAGGTCGCGCAGGATGTCGAGGTAGGCGAGCGCCGGTTTGACCATCAGGAAGTCGGCGCATTCCTGCAAGTCGAGGGCCGCTTCACGGAACGCTTCCATGCGATTGGCCGGGTCCATCTGATAAGAGCGCCGGTCGCCGAATTGCGGGGTCGACTCGGCGGCGTCGCGGAACGGCCCGTAGTAAGCGCTGGCATACTTGACCGCGTAGCTCATCACCGGGACGTGATCGAAGCCGTTGGCGTCGAGACGGGCGCGGATCGCCGCGACCCGGCCGTCCATCATGTCCGACGGGGCAACGATATCGGCCCCGGCCTGGGCGTGGGAGAGGGCCTCGGCGGCGAGAAGCTCCAGGGTGGCGTCATTGTCGACGTCACCGTCCTTGATCACCCCGCAGTGGCCGTGGTCGGTGTATTCGCACATGCACACATCGGTGATGACCAGCAGTTTCGGCACCGCCTGTTTGATGGCGCGGATCGTCTCCTGGATGATGCCGTGATCGCAATAGGCATCGGAACCGACGGCATCCTTGGTTTCGGGGATACCGAACAGGAGCACGGCCGGAATGCCGAGGGCATGGACTTCCTGCGCTTCGGTGACGATGTGCTCGATCGATTGCTGGTAGATCCCCGGCATCGAGGGGATTTCCTTCCGGATTCCCTGGCCGAAGGCCGAGAACATCGGGTAAATCAAATCGTCGGTGCGCAGCACGGTCTCGCGGACCATGCGGCGCAGGGCTTCGGTGCGGCGCAGACGGCGGGCGCGGTATTCGGGGAAGAACATGGGAAACCTCCGGAAAAACTTATCGGTGCTGAGTGCTGAGTGCTGGGTCCTGGGTATCCAGTCGGTGAAAATAACCAACGATCGCTTCGACCATCGCTTCCAGGGTGGCTTCGGTGGGTTCGACGGCCACGGTGAAATCAAGTTCCCTGGCGGTGGCGGCAGTCTGCGGGCCGATCACTGCCGCCGGGATGGTCCGGGCCAGGGCCAACTCCGCCGGACCGAGCAGGTCAGCGAAATTGCGCACCGTCGAGGCGGCGGTGAAGGTCAGCAGGTCGAGACCTGCCGACAGGGCGGTGCGAGCCATTTCGGCAGCCTCCGCGGGCGGAGCACTGGCGTAGGCAACCGGTGCGGCGACCATGGCCCCGGCGGCGGTCAGTTCCTTGACGATCAGGTCGCGGGCCAGGGCCGCCCGGGGGTAGAGCACGCGTCTGCCCGCCACCTCGCCGCGCAGCAGGGCCACCACCCCTTCGGCGTCGAAACTGGAGGGGATCCGGTCGGCGTGTATGCCGTATGCCGCGAGGGCCTCGGCGGTCTTCGGGCCGACCGTCACCACGGTTACCCCGGCCAGGGCCCGGGCATCGCGATCCGCTGCTGCCAGGCGCGCGAAGAACGCTTCGGCGGCATTAACCGAGGTCAGGACCAGGTAGTCGGTTGCCCCCAGTTGCGCAATTTCGGCATCGAGCTCCGCGTAGCTCTCCGGCGGCACGATGCCGATGGTCGGGCAGGATACCGGCTCGGCACCGCACGCCTGCAGGGCCTCGATCATCGGTACGGCCTGATCGGCGGCGCGGGTGACCAGGATGCGGCGGCCGAACAGCGGGCGGGTGTCGAACCAGCGCAACGTTTCGCGTAATTTCACCACCTCGCCGATGACAATGACTGCCGGCGGCTGAAAATCGGTGGCCGCGACCTTGGCGGCGATGTCGGTCAGGGTTCCGGTCAGCGTTTGCTGGCGAGGGGTGGTCGCCCAGCGGATCAGCGCCACCGGCGTGTGCGGGGCACGCCCGTGTCTGATCAGGCGTGCGGCAATCTCGCCGAGATTGGAGATTCCCATGTAGATGACCAGGGTGCCGACCCCTTTAGCGAGGCGTGCCCAGTCGACGTGGTCGAGGTCGCGCTCGCTGGTCAGGTGGCCGGTGACCATGGCCAGGCTGGTCGTGTAGTCTCGATGGGTCAACGGGATGCCGGCGTACGCCGCCGCGGCCAGCCCGGCGGTAATCCCCGGGACCACCTCGAAGGGGATGCCGGCGGTGGCAAGAAAACCGGCTTCCTCGCCACCGCGCCCGAAGATGAACGGGTCGCCCCCCTTGAGCCGGACCACGCTTCTGCCGGCCAAGGCATGCTCGGCCAGCAGGGCGTTGATTTCCTCCTGCGGCACGCAGTGGCGGCCCTTGCTCTTGCCGACGTAGATACGAGCGGCCCCGGCCGGTGCCTCGCTCAGCAAGGCAGGGTTGGCGAGGTAATCGTAGATCACCACCTCGGCTCGTCGCAGACAGGCCAGGCCGCGAACGGTCATCAGTCCGGGATCGCCGGGGCCGGCGCCGACCAGGTAGACGGTCCCCTGCCGGGGAGTTGCTTCAGACTTCCTCGCGTCCGGCATTGAAGGTTTCGTGCTGGTAGACCTCATTGAGGATCTTGCCGGCACCCATGATCAGCAGATCGTCGGCCAGCGAGGTGCCCAGGTGGGCGGCGGTGTTGATGGGGCCACGGACGGTCTTCTTGAGCATCTGCAGGCCGTCGACGCTGGCCACCAGGCCGGTGAGGGTCAGCTCGTCGCCGTTGACCGTGCCGTATGCGGCAATCGGTACCTGGCAGCCCCCCTCGAGGCGGGCCAGCAGGGCGCGTTCGGCAATCACCGCATGAGCCGTTTCCGGGTGGTTGAAGAAATCGAGCAGGGTGTTGGTTTCGGCGTCATCGACCCGGCTTTCCAGGCCGAGAGCCCCCTGGCCGATGGCCGGCAGCGAGACGTCGACCGGCAGATATTCGCTGATTCGGGAAGCAAAGCCAAGGCGGTGCATGCCGGCGGCGGCCAGCACCACGGCGTCGAGATTGTCGTCGGTCAGCTTGCGGATGCGCGTTTCGACGTTGCCGCGGATGTCGACCATCCGCAGGTCGGGGCGCGAGTGCAGCAGCATCGCCTTGCGGCGCAGCGACGAGGTGCCGACCCGGCCGCCGATCGGCAGTTCCTGCCAGTTGCTGACACCGGGGCGGAGGATGACGATGTCGCGCGGATCCTCCCGCTCAGTGATACAGCGCAGGCCGAGCCCCGCAGGGAAATAGGTCGGCACGTCCTTCATCGAATGCACCGCCACCTCGATTTCACCGGCCAGCATCGCCTCCTCGAGCTCCTTGGTAAAGAGCCCCTTGCCGCCGACCATGGCCAGCGGCACGTCGAGGATCTTGTCGCCGGTGGTCTTGATCTTGACCAGGGTGACTTCGAGGTCCGGATAGCGTTTTTCCAGTTCGCTCTTGACCCAGTTTGCCTGCCAGAGTGCCAGTTGGCTGGACCGGGTGCCGATACGCAGTTGCCGCTTTGCCATGTTCACATTGCTCCTTTAACGGTTATCGGGATCATCGTCGAGAGGTTCGAGAAGGGCTTCGTCGACGATTGGTACCGGGAGGTCGAACAGCTCCCGCACCGTGTCGACGTAATCTTCGCCGTTGGTGTCGTTCTGGGTGCGCTTGAGCAAGGCAATCGGCCGGTGCAGGAGCTTGTTGACGATGGCATTGGTCATCGCCTCGATCCCCTTGCGTTGCGCGTCGGTCAGATCCTTGTGGTTGCCGAAGGTTTTCGCCACTTCCTGGGTGCCGATCTCCTCGAAGCGCTTGCGCAGGGCGATGATGGTCGGCTTGACCTCAAGATTCGCCAGCCAGACGTGAAACTGCCCGAGCTCCTCGGCGATAATCGTTTCGGCGCGGTGGGCTTCCTTCTGGCGCTCCTTGAGGTTGGCCTGCACCACCCCCTGCAGGTCGTCGACGTCGTAGAGATAGACGTTGGCCAGGTCGTTGACCTTCGGGTCGACGTCACGCGGCACGGCAATGTCGATCAGGAACATCGGCCGGTTCTTGCGGCGGCGCAGGATCTCCTCCATCTGCTTGTGGCCGAGGATGAAGGTCGGCGCGCCGGTGGAGGTCAGCACGATGTCGACCGAGGCCAGGTGCTCGGTGAACTGCTCGAACGGAACCGCCCGGCCCTGGAATTCGGCGGCCAGCTTTTCGGCACGTTCGAAGGTGCGGTTGGTGACCAGCACCCTGGTGACGCCATTGCTGACGAAATGCCGGGCTGCCAGTTCGCACATTTCGCCGGCGCCGATGATCATGACCGCCTTGTCGTCAATGCGGTCGAAGATCTTGCGGGCCAGTTCCACGGCGGCGAAGGAGACCGACACGGCGCTGCTGGCGATGCCGGTTTCGGTGCGCACCCGCTTGGCGACGGAAAAGGCTTTGTGCAGGAAGCGGTTGAGGATCAGTCCGGCGGTTTTGAACTCCACCGCGTAACCGTAGGCGGTCTTGATCTGGCCGAGGATCTGCGGCTCGCCGATGATCATCGAATCGAGGCTGGAGGAAACCCGGAAGAGGTGGCGGATGGCGTCCTCGCCCTGATAATCGTAAAGGTGCTGTTCGATCTCGTCCAGCGGCACCCCGTGATAGTCGGCCAGAAAACGGCGCAGCGCAGCCACGGCGGTGTCCGGCTCCTTGCTCGCGGCATACAGTTCGACGCGGTTGCAGGTCGAGACGAGCAGCGCCTCGGCGATGGCCGGCAACTCCAGCATCTGCCGCAGCGGCTTTTCCATGGCCGTCGGCGCAAACGCCAGCCGCTCGCGGATTTCCACCGGGGCGGTATGATGGCTCAGGCCGACGACGACGATGTGCATGATCTCCTCCGTCTCGTCCGCTTACTGGCCGGTGAAGCTCTTGAACGTGTGTTGCCCGCCCAGCAGCAGATTGACGCCGAGGAAGGTAAACAGCAGGCAGAGGAAGCCGAGGATGGCAAACAACGCCGCGCGCCGGCCGCGCCAGCCGACGGTCAGTCGGCCATGCAACAGGGCGGCGTAGAGGAACCAGACCACCAGGGCGCCGGTCTCCTTGGGATCCCAGCGCCAGTAGCCGCCCCATGCCGAGTTCCCCCAGATCGCCCCGGAAATGATCCCCATGGTCATCAGCGGGAAGCCGAAGGTCAGGCACTTGTAATTGATGCTGTCGAGGGTGTCCAGCGACGGCAGGCGATAGAACAGCCCGGAAAACTTCTTGGCCTTGACGCGGCGTTCCTGCAGCAGGTACATGACCCCCGCCATGGCCGCCACGGCGAACACCGCGTAGCCGAGGAAAGCGAGGGTGACGTGTACCGGGAACCACCAGGAATCGAGGACCGGATTGGCCGCCGGGATTTGTTTGGGGGCGGCCGAGCCCCCGATCATCAGGACCAGCGCCAAGGGGCAGACGAAGGCGCCGAGCACCGCAATGCGATAACGCAGATCAAACAGCAGATAAGTGCCGACCAGGGCCCAGGCAAAGAACGAGAGCGCCTCGTACAGGCTGGCCGCGGGGGTCAGGCCGGTGGCCAGCCAGCGCGCGCCGAGGGTGACGCAATGCACGGCGAAGCCGCCGATCAGTACCCATTTGGCGATCTTGCCGAGCTGTTCGCGGCGGGTGATCACCCCGACCAGATAGAGCAGGGTGGCGATGAAGTAGACCAGCAGGGTGGCCTTGAACAGCAGGATGTCGAGGGTCATGGCATAGGGTCCGGCAGGGTCAGCCCGAGTCCGGCCAGGGTTATTTCCCGGCCGCAGATGCGGGTCAGCAGGTGGTCGATTTCCTCATCGTTCCGGTGGGCCAGCAACCCGGCCAGCCCGCTGTCGATGAGGTCAGCCAAAACCTTATAACTATAGACGTTTTCTGCGGAAGTTGTCAAATTTTTCATGCGCAGGCGGGCGGCAATTTCCACGATCAGCCCCCACTCCGGGCCAAGGCTGGCGGCAATCCGGTCGCGAACGACCGTGGCCAGGGCCGGCGTCTGGCCTGCCGTGGCCACGGCGATCAGCAGGTCGCCACGGTGCAGCACCGCCGGCAGGGTGAAGTCTCCGGCTTCGGGAGCGGCGGCCAGATTGGCCGGGATGCTGCGTTCCCGGGCAGCGGCAAGCACGGCCTGATCGACCGCAGCCACACCCGTGGCGGCAAAAGCGAGGGCCGCGCCGTCGAGGTCCGCGGGGTGGAATGACCTCAGGTGCAACTCGATCGGTTGGCTCCAGCAGTGGGGGGGCACCGGGTCCCGGCTGATCAGGCGCACCCGCGCCCCGGCGGCGAGCAGGCCCGTTACCTTGCGCCGGCCGACGGCGCCGCCGCCGACCACGACGGCCAACCGGCCGTGCAGATCGAGGATGATCGGATAGCCGGGCACGGGGCATTACATTCCGAAGAGTTCGCCTTCGACCAGGGAACAGAGCAGGTGCCCGGCAAACAGGCATCCTTCCAGTTGGCGCGGCAGGTTGTCGGTGGGGAGCAGCAGCAGCAGTTCCGGCAGCGGGTCGGGCAGTTCGGCATGTTCGCCGCAGATCATGGCGGTCCGGCAGCCGATCTGCCGCGCCGTGGCGAGCGCTTCGCGGCCCGCGGCGCAGACCGATGTGCCGGCCAGCAGCAGAATCGTGTCCTGATCCCCGGCCAAGGCGCGCAGTTGCCGGCTGAACAGCTGGCTGCCCTGCTCATCGGCAAAAAGAAACGTGGCCAGGCCGGCATCGTGGGTCAGCGCCACGGCCGGCAGGGGCGGGCGTTCGAGGGTCTGGCGGTGCAGGAACTGTTGGCCAAGCAGCCCGGCGATGGCGGCAAACGGCCCGCTGCCGAGGAGAAACAACCGGCCGCCGTTCTGAAAGGTGGCGGTCAGGTGTGCGGCAAAATCGGCCAGCACCGCTTTTCTGGCAAGAAAAAACGGATCGAGCAGAGCCTGCTGCTGGGCCACGGCGCTGTTGATCTTATCCTCGAACATGAAAGTCTCTCCGCAGGTTTGCAGTCATCTTAGGGAGGGGCGTCAGGAGTGTCAAGCCTCCGTGGTGCTCCGGCAAAATCCTTGATTTTTTGACCGGGACGGTTATCATGGAAATGTCATTACCCTGACTCTATTCCCTCATCCCAAAGGAGAGCTTGATATGGCTGGCGACAAGGTCATGCATTTGAGCGACGAAGCATTTGAAAAGGAAGTGAACCAGTCTGCGATCCCGGTGCTGGTCGATTTCTGGGCATCGTGGTGCGCCCCCTGCAAGGCCATCAGTCCCGTGGTCGATCAACTGGCCGAGGCCTTTGACGGCAAGGTGAAGATCTGCAAGATGAATGTCGACGAATGCCAGAAGACCCCGGCGCAATTCGGGGTACGCGGCATCCCGACCCTGATCCTGTTCAAGGACGGCAAGGTTTTCGATCAGGTGGTCGGCGTGGTGCCGAAACACCAGCTCGAGGGGATGCTCAACAAGGCGCTGTAGGCCAGGCTGCCCCCCTGCAACGCTGAAAATGCAAAGGCCCGCCACATCGGCGGGCCTTTGGCGTTGGCGCCGGTCGCGGCGTCACCTCAAGGCCCACTGGTGGGCCAGCGCTGCGACCAGCCAGGCACCGAAGCTCGCGGCCAGAACCATCGACAGGGGCAGCCCTTTGCGGAAGCAGAGCCAGGCGACCAGGAAAAAAAGCACGGTGGGAAGCAATCCCCACAGCGCCCCCCAGGTGAACTGCTGCATGACGCGCGGGTCGCTGCCGCTGTCGAGGGCCAACCACACCAGGACCAGCGCACCGGTGAGCGGCATGACCCCGACCAGGCCCGCCAGCGACGGCCACTTGCGGCCGATGGTGGTGGCGGTGAGGATGATGGCGAGGGTGAGGATGATCTTGAGGAGGAGGTGCATGGCGTCAACCTACGCTCCATCTGCAGTTTTGTGATTTGTCAGACAAACATTTGCATGGTTGCTGGTTGAAACCGCTAAAAGGCAGGAGATCTTCGCCTCGGTTCACCACGTTTGCGTAGCCGATTCGATGGTGACGGCCAAGGTGGCTCGCAACCAGCTGAACTTTGCCTTCATGAAATCATAATCAGGGCCGGAGGTTATGAAGGACGCCTGCCCCTTGATCAGGAAGCCGGCGCCAGGACCATGCAAACCTGCAACCTTGCTGCTTCCCAAAGTGATCAATACGTTGGGGTTGCTGGCAATGTTGGCCTCTGTTTTATGCATGTACCCGGCAGGAATGAACAATCGTCCGTCTGATGATATTTTGATGTAGCTATTCCATGTGTTGACCATGTGCGGGCCATCTTCACCCAAGGTCGCAATGGCGACCACTCCATCCTGTTTCATAATCTCCAATAGTTTTTCCGGGATCATTGTGGCTGCCTTTCGTTGTTTACCCAACGGAATGGAGCTGAGCTGCGGACCACAGTACGTGGAGCGGCTGTGTATTTTTCGGGGAGAAAGACCGTATCATCCGTCCGCTTGGCAGTTTGTTAGGCCGCGGCACGCAAAAACTCAAGGCAGCGGCCCGATCGACGACAACCATGATGGTTTACCGCGGTACGAAGCGAGGAGCATGTTGCCGCCGAACAACGCCAGCACTATTCCGCCGCCGATGTGCCAAAGAGTAGGCGCTTGGCTGAGCAACAGCGCGTAGACCCCGATGCCCAATAGAAAAAGGCCGAACACTGCTGAGAATCCACGCTCTGCTTTTCTCATCGCGACGTCCCTTGTCGTCGATTCCAGTAAAGAGGCCTAACGAAAAAAGCTGAGTTGCGGGCCACTGTCGATGAAGCAGGTAGAATGCTTTACGAGAAGCAAGACCGCATCATTCCGTCCGCGCCTCTTGCGATTTGTTATGTTTCGCAGCCTGAAAGCTTCTTCTTGAGTCCTTCAAAGTGGACGCGTCGTGCCGCGTTCTTCTTTTGTTTCTCTTTTTCACGACAGGCTCGGCATAACACTGCAGTTGTGTTGATATTTCCTTTTGCAACCTCATACCACCATTTTTGCCGCTCGGCTGGCCAAACTTCTTCTTTCCCGCATTGCCGGCAGACCACAACCTTGTCCACGTAGAAACTGGGCAAACGCCCATATGTATTGTTGTGTGCAAGTTCCTTTTGGTCGGCAAGTGCGGCCCCAGGTGGTGGTGTAACACTTGGGTCGGTAGTGTCGATCCCGGCAAGCGCCTTGGCTCGGAGCAATTGGCCCTGCTTTAATCGAGTAAACTTCGATTGAGTGCTGGTCATAATTATTCAAGAAACATAACGCCCGTGAGCTGAGCTGCGGCCACCGCCGATGCAGCGGGTAGAATGCTCTGCGAGTCGCAAGACCGTGTGCTCCGTCAGCTCTTGCGATTTGTTAGAGCCCGTTCCTGACCATCGACATAGGCATCGATCAACTGCCGGATCATGCGCTGGTATTGGGTATGATGCTTGCCTGCTTCCGATTTGAAGAAATCGACGCTCTTTTTGCTGAGCGCGATGGTTACCTTCACCGACTCTTCCC
>JAMPXI010000030.1 GCA_023701265.1 Desulfuromonadales bacterium
CCCTTTGATTTCTGGTGGAGCTAGACGGGATCGAACCGTCGGCCTCTTGAATGCCATTCAAGCGCTCTCCCAGCTGAGCTATAGCCCCAGAACGGATGCCGTTTATATCAGGACCGTTGCCGGCCTGTCAACTGTTTTTGTATTGCGCTCATCTTGCTTTACTGCCTTGGACCGCCCGGGGTCGGCAGCGGCTGGTTGGCGTTGACCTTGGCCCACAGAGCGCTGATGTCGCGGATCAGGCCGAGATGGGTGGCATTGTTAATGGCGTGAAAGAGCGAAATAACGGAGTTTTTATCGTCCTTGAGGGAATCGTAAACCAGGGCGGCATGATAAAGCACAATCGCCTTCTGGTCATTGTCCTTGACCAATCCCAGCGCCTGGTTGAGCATCTTGATGGCCAGTTCGGGCTGATTGGCCTGGTAGTAGAGGTAACCGGCGAGATCGAGACGGGGTACGCTGCCGGCCGGCAGTTGCTCCAGAATATCTTCGGCCGTATCGATGTCCTGCAGATGCTCGGCACAGAGCATAGCCTGCCGGTGCATCAGTTCGAGATGTTCAGGCGTGTTTTTCTCCGCCTTGGACAACCCGTCGCGATAATTGGCGCGGGCTTCCTTGTCGCGGCTGAGGGCTTCCAGCAGTTCACCGCGCCGCAGGTAATGGCGGCCGACTTCGGGTTGTTTGGCGATCGCCTTGGCGTAAAGATCGGCGGCTCCCGCATAGGCCTTGCGTTTGATCAAGTCTTCGGCCTGAGCCACGATCTCTGCGGCCGGCCGCGGGTCTGCCGGCGGGAAGAGTGTGGCGCAGCCGGCCAGCAACGCCACAGCCAGGAACAGGCTCGCAACAAGACCTTTCCCCGGCCCAGACAATGCGAGATGCGAGCGCCAAGCGCGAAGATGCAAGAGTAAGGCTGTATTTTGGGCTGTTGGTCTTGGCACTTCGCTCTTGGCTCTTAAAGGGTGATCCCCGTCAGGCGATGCAGCGCCTCCATGTACTTCTCCCCGGTCTTCGCCACGATTTCGGCGGGGAGCGGCGGTGCCGGCGCCTTTTTCCCCCAGTCGAGGGTTTCCAGGTAGTCACGCAGGAACTGCTTGTCGAAACTCGGCTGCGGGCCGCCCGGTTGATACCGGTCGCGCGGCCAGAAGCGCGACGAATCCGGGGAGAGCGCCTCGTCGATCCAGATCAGGCTGCCGTCGTCGCGCACCCCGAACTCGAACTTGGTGTCGGCGATGATGATCCCTTTCCCCCAGGCGATGTCGCGGGCCCGCTCGTAGATGCGCAGGGTGGCTTCCCTTGACTGCTCGGCGTAGGTGCCGCCGCACAGTTCGATTGCCGTGGCAAAGGGGATGTTCTCATCATGCGCCCCCAGTTCCGCCTTGGTCGAGGGGGTAAAGATCGGGGCCGGGAGCCGGTCGCTTTCCCGGAGCCCATCCGGGAGGGTAATGCCGCAGATCGCACCGGTCTTCTGGTAATCCTTCCAGCCGGAGCCGGAGAGGTAGCCCCGCACGATGCACTCCACCGGCAGCGGCCTGGCCTTCTTCACCAGCATGCTGCGCCCCTTGAGCTGTTCGTGGTAGGGGCGGGTCTCGGCCGGGAAGTCCGCGACCTCGGTGGCGACAATATGGTTGGGGATGATGTCGGTCATCTGCTGGAACCAGAAGATCGACATCTGGTTGAGCACCAGACCCTTGTTGGGGATCCCTTCGTTCATGATGACGTCGAACGCGGAAATCCGGTCCGAGGTGACCAGCAGCAGATACTCGCCGAGGTCGTAGATGTCACGGACTTTGCCGCGGTTGACCAGCTTCAGGGTGGGGAAATCGGTCTGGGTAATGACGGCGCTCATGATTTTTTCTCCTCAGCGTTTTCCTGGTCGAGCAGAGTCTGGACCTGCGGAGCGATTTCGATCTTCGCGCCGCTCTTGAGTTCCTCGAGATGTTTCTGGACGGCTTCGGTCTGCTTGCGCTCAAGCAGGGCCTGGCTGAGTTCCTTGCGTTGGGCCGCATCGAGCAGCGCCGGGTTGGCCGCCTCCCGGTTCTTCAGGACCGCAGCCACGAAGTGACCGTCGATCTCATAAACCTTGTCAACGCAGGCACCTGGAGCATTCAGGACAAAGGCTGCCTTGACCAATTCCTCGGAGGTGCCGACTTTCGGCACGAAGGGGCTATAGGAGCGGCTGAAGGGGCCGGTTTCTTCGGCCAGTTGCCCGATGGCGCGGGCCGGTACCGCCAGCCCACCGCCTTTTTTTGCGGTGGCCAGCAGGCGCTCGGCCGTCGCCTTGGCCATGATTTTGGCTTGTTCCTTGCGGTAGGTGACTTCCACCCGGGCGCGGGCGTCGGCCAGCGAGGGGACGTGGCTTGGCCGGCGCTCCTTGAGTGCGAACAGGACCACGGCTCGGTCGAACTTCACCGGTCGACCGAGCTCATTGTCGCCGAGCAGAAACGCCGCATTGATCAATTCCTCGTTCCGGCCCATCGGTCCGGCGACGCCGTCGCGGGCAAAGCGGCCGGTCTCGCGGATCGTCAGTCCGCCGGCCTTGGCGACGGCTTCCAGGGACCCCCCCTTGCGGTTGATGTTGTAGGCGTCCATGGCTTTCTCAAGGGCCAGTTGCTGAGCTTTTTCCGCCCGCAGCGCGCGCTTGATGTCGTCCTTGACCTCGCTCAGCGGCTGCACTTTGGCTTCGTTGTAAGCTGTCAGCCTGATGATGTGATAGCCGAACTGGGTTTCGACCAGACCGCTGATTTCACCCGGTTTGAGGCCGAAAACCGCCTGCTCGAAGGTCGGTACCATGGTGCCGCGGGTGAAGTTGCCGAGGTCGCCGCCGTTGACGGCGCTGGCCTTGTCGTCGGAGAACTCGCGGGCGAGCGCCGAAAAATCCTTGCCACCCTTGGCATCGGCGAGGATCTTCTCGGCCTGGGCGCGCTTCTGTTTGCGGGTTGCCTCATCGGCGCCCTCGGGGACGCGTACCAGAATGTGGGCGGCGCGTGCCTGCTCGGGGATCTCGTAGCGGTCAAGGTTGCGACGATAGAAAGTCTCCAGTTCCGCATCGTCGAAGGTCACCTGGTCGAGATAGCTCTGGGGCGAGAATTCCACGTACTTCAACGCGACCTCCTCGGCTGTGCGGAACTCCTCCTTGCGCGGCTCGAAAAAGGCGGCCAACTGCTGATCGGTCACCCTGACCTGGGTCTCGAACGCGGCCGGGGCAATGCGAACCACTTCGAGATTGACCTTCTCCTGGCGGTTGCGGAACTCCTGCTCGATCTCGGCATCGGTGACAGCGATATTCTTCTGCAGCCCGTCGCGTACCTTGCCAACCAGCAGATCCCGCCGCTGCATCTCCTCGAACTCTTCGGTCGTCAGTCGCTGCGCACCCAGCACCTGCAGGTAACGCTCCTTGCTGAAAGCGCCGTTCTGCTGGAATGCCGGGATCTTGGCAATCGCGTCGACCAGTTCCTGCTTGCTCACCTCGAGCCCCTGGCGTTTGGCCTCGTCGAGCAGCAGGGTCTGATTGATCACGCCGTCGAGCGATTTCTGCACGAGCTTGAGCTGACGCTCGAGGGTCGGCGTAAACTGTTCCTGGTAAATATTCTGGTAGAGCTGATAAAGGTTGCTGTAGGCGGCCTGGAAGTCGCTGAAGGCGACGGCCTTGCCGTTGACCGTGACGGCGAGGCTCGCCTTTCCGTCCTGGGTGTTGTCGCCCGGGGAAGTCAGCATGGCATAGCCGATCACAAAACTGAGAATGATCAGGCCAAACACCAGCTTGATGACGATAGATTTCTGCTTGGTACGGACGAAATCAAGCATCGCGAAAGGGTCTCCTGAGGAAAATTTCACCGTTTACGGGAATAGCGCCAAATGTTAGACAATCGCTTCGGCAATTGCAACCGTTTCCTTTTACGGCTTGCAAACGAAGGGCGATCTTGCTAGGGTTAACGGTCCATTTTCCAAAAGGCCCCGGTGTGCGATCCGGGTCGTTGAAAGGAGCAGCACAAAGCATGATCAACCTGTTCGATGCCATCCTCGGCATGTTCTCAAATGATCTGGCCATCGACCTGGGAACGGCCAATACCCTGGTCTATCTCAAGGGGAAGGGAGTGGTCGTCAGCGAACCATCGGTGGTGGCGGTACAAAAGGACGGGATGGGGCAGAAGAAGGTCCTGGCCGTCGGTGCCGAAGCGAAGAACATGCTCGGCCGCACCCCGGGCAACATCGTTGCGATTCGTCCGATGAAGGATGGCGTGATCGCCGATTTCGACATTACCGAGGAGATGCTGCGCTACTTCATTCGCAAAATTCATGACCGCAAGGCTCTGGTGCGCCCGCGCATCGTCATCTGCGTGCCATCAGGGATTACCCAGGTGGAGAAGCGCGCGGTCAAGGAGTCGGCCGAATCCGCCGGTGCCCGCGAAGTTTACCTGATCGAGGAGCCGATGGCGGCGGCGATCGGCGCCGGTCTGCCGATTACCGAAGCGTCGGGTAACATGATCGTCGATATTGGTGGGGGCACGACCGAAGTGGCGGTGATCTCGCTGGCCGGTATCGTCTATGCGAAGAGCGTGCGCGTTGGTGGCGACAAGATGGACGAAGCGATCGTCCAGTACATCAAACGCAAGTACAACCTGCTGATCGGCGACCGGACCGCGGAAGCGATCAAGATCTCGATCGGTGAAGCCTATCCCGGTGACCAGAAACTCACCTTCGAGGTCAAGGGGCGCGACCTGGTGTCGGGGATTCCGAAAACTCAGGAGATCAACTCCGATGAGATGCGCGAGGCGCTCAGCGAGCCGATCAACGCCATTGTCGAGGCGGTTCGCAACGCGCTGGAGCGGACCCCGCCGGAGTTGGCGGCGGATATCGTCGACAAGGGGATCGTGCTGGCCGGAGGAGGCGCGCTGCTGCGCAACCTTGACGTGCTGCTGCGCGAGGAGACCGGTCTGCCGGTGGTGATTGCCGAGGATCCGCTTTCCTGTGTCGTGCTCGGTTCCGGCAAGGTTCTGGATGAAATCGACTTGCTCAGACAGGTGACCGTCAGTTCCTGAAATGGAGCCCTTGCCGATGAACGGTCCGGTCTCCGACACCGCCATACGATTCGAAGAGAGGGCCAGGCGCCCTCTTTTTTCGTGAAACAGCCATGTGGGAATGGTGGAAGAAAAATCGCAGCCTGCTGATCGGTCTGGCCCTGGTGCTGACGGCTCTGCTCTGCTATTCCCTCGGCCTGCGGACCGAGGAGCGGACCGGCTGGATTGAAGGGCTGTCGCTGCGTCTGGGCGGTCCCGTGCTCGGGACGGCGGCCTCTGCCCGCTATGCGGTCGCCGGCATATGGGACGCCGTGATCCCGGGTGGCTCAAGCCTCGATCTCGATGCCGAGAGCCGGCGCCTGCGTGCCGAAATGGCCGGCGTCGAGGAACTGCAGCGGGAGAACGAACGACTGCGGCGTCTGCTCGGCTTTGTCGAGGAGCACCCACGCCGTTCCGTGGCGGCCCGGGTCATCGCTGAGGATGCGGCCAGCTGGTTCCGCACCATCGAGATCGATCGCGGTTACGAGGACGGTGTGGTCGAGGGACTGCCCGTTGTCAATGCCGCCGGATTGCTCGGTCGGGTGGTGCGCAGTACGGCGCATTCGGCCAGAATCCTGCTGATCACCGATGCCTCCTCGGCCGTGGCGGTGCTGGTCCAGGACGAGCGGATTCGCGGCGTTTGCCGAGGGCAGGGCGGTACTTTGGCCCTCGACTTCGCCTTGGTGCAGGATCCGATCCAGATTGGCGATGGCGTCATCACCAGCGGTCTGGGGGGTGTTTTTCCCAAGGGGCTGGTGGTTGGCTACGTCCGCTCGGTGCATCGCGAGCAGTTCGGGCTGTTTCAGACCGTCGAACTCGAGCCGGCCGTCGACTTCGCTCATCTCGAAGAGGTGCTGGTGCTGTTCCGGGAGACGCCCTGATGCGCGTCCTCATCTATCTGGTGCTGGCCGGGCTGGCACTGGTGCTGCAGACCGTACTGCTGCCGCCATTTTTCCCCAACGGGATCAAGCCCGACCTGATGCTGCTGCTGGTCATCTGGATCGGTCTGCGTGAACCGCCCTGGCAGGGCGGAGTGCTGGTCTACGGGCTCGGTTGGCTGTACGATTCCTATGCCGGAATCTTTCCTGGTCTACACGGCTTTGTGTTGCTGGCGGTTTTTCTGATCATCTGCGGGATGGCGACCCGGCTCAACACTGAAAGTCTCCCCCTGGTCTGGTGCCTCGTCGGCGGTGGGACGCTCCTGCAGGGCGCACTGACGATGTTTGCCATCGAGTTTTTTGCCGATGCCGATCAGTTCTGGACCGTAATGCTGCGCTGCCTGCCGGCACAGTTGCTCTCCAACCTCCTTGCCGCTTATCTGTTATATTGTGCCGGATTGCGATTTCAGAAGATCGTCGATCGTCTCCCGCCCGGAATGATGCCTCGCCCGCTCCGCCGCCATGAGTCTTAATCCTGCCCCGGACGCCACCCCCGGCTTGCGTCGCCGCTTCATCGTCATCTCCGCAGTGGCTGCCGGGATCTTCGGGATTCTCCTGCTGCGTCTGTGGCATCTGCAGATTGTCAATGACGAGCGCTACCGGTTCCTCTCCGAGCGGAATCGCACCCGCTTCATCCATATCGATGCGCCGCGTGGCACCATGTACGATCGCAATGGGGTCATGCTGGTCGACAGCCGTCCGGCGTTCACGGTCTCGGTGCTGCGCCAGGAGGTGGCCGACCGGCAGGCGCTGTTCAGCCGTCTTTCGCAACTGCTCGGTATCGAGTCTCGTCAGTTCGAGGCACGCTGGCGGGCAGGCCAGATTCTCCCCGATTACCAGCCGTTGCCGCTGCTTGAGGATATCGACCGGGCGACCATGGAGATTGTTCAGGAGCACGGTATCGACCTCCCCGGGGTGATCGTCGAAGGAAAACCGCTGCGGGCCTACCCGCAAGGTCCGGTGGCGCCACACCTGCTCGGCTATCTGGGGGAGGTGACCGAGGACGATCTGCGTCGCCCGGAGTTTGCCGACTACCGGCCCCGCAACCTGGTTGGCAAGACCGGACTGGAGCGGTTATTCGAGGAAAAACTGCGAGGCCAGGACGGTTACCGGCTGATCGAAGTCAATGTGCGCGGCCGTGAACTGCGCCAGTTGACCACCCAGAAGCCGTCACCGGGACAGCGCCTGATCCTGACGCTCGATTCCAAGGTTCAGGCGGCCGCGGAAAAAGCCTTCGGCGAGGAGGCGGGTGCTGCCGTGGCCCTGGACGTGCGCAGTGGCGAAGTGCTGGCGCTGGTCAGTCGGCCGGCCTTCGACCCGGGGCAGTTCGCCCGGGGGATCACTGCCGCCGAATGGCAGGCGCTGGCCGAGGACCCTCGCCATCCGATGCAGAACAAGGTGCTGCGCGGCCAGTATCCTCCCGGTTCGACCTTCAAGGTCGCCGTGGCGCTGGCGGCTCTGGAGGCGGGTACGGCAACGCCGGAAACCACGGTCAGCTGTTCCGGCGGCATCACGCTCGGCTCCCATGAATTCCGCTGCTGGAACAAGGGCGGGCATGGCGCCGTCGACCTGCACCGGGCGCTCAAGGAGAGCTGCGATGTCTATTTCTACCGTATCGGCATGCAGTTGGGCATCGACCGGATTGCCGCCATGTGCCACCGCCTCGGTCTTGGCCAGCCGCTCGGTTTTCCGTTCGGCGGCGAGCGGGGCGGGCTGATTCCCGACCGGGAGTGGAAGAAAAAACGTTTCGGCACTGCCTGGTACAATGGGGAAACGGTGATCTGCTCCATCGGTCAGGGGTACGTGCTGGCCACGCCCCTGCAACTTGCTTCGATGACCGCTGCAGTTGCCAATGGCGGTACGGTCTGGCGTCCACAGGTGGTCAAGCGGATCGAAAGTCTGCAGGGAGATCTGCTCTGGACCCCCGAACCGCAGAAATTATTTGAATCACAATGGTCGCCAGCCAATCTGCGCGCGGTGCGCAGGGGGATGGAGGCGGTAGTCAACGAGCCGGGCGGCACGGCGTTCCGCAACCGTCTTCCGGAGGTTCCCTACGCAGGGAAAACGGGGACCGCCCAGGTGGTCGGCCGGCGTGGCGACAAGGCCGCGGACACGAGCAAATACGAACATCGCGATCACGCCCTGTTTGTTGCCTATGCGCCGGCGATCGCGCCGGAGATCGCCATAGCGGTCGTGGTCGAGCACGGCGGGCACGGCGGCAGTGCGGCGGCGCCAGTCGCCAAGGCCATGCTCGAGGCCTACTTCGGCATCAACCGGGAAGCCCCGCCGGTTGTCACGATCGAAGAGACCGCGGTGAATGCTGTACCGGCGGCCGGAATCGAAGGTGGTGCAGACGGAAGTGCCGCAACGGCACCGGATACCGAGCCTCCCCCGCTCCCCGAAAACCTGCCGATCCCTGCTGTTCCGCCAGCCACGGAGGATGAACCGGTCGATCCGGCGATCGCTCCGCCACTTCGCCCGGCCGAGGGATAGAAGATATGTTCGATCGTCGCCTGATTACCCATTTCGACTGGATTTTCATGCTGCTGGTGGTCCTGGTGGCCGTTACCGGGATTGTTAATCTGTACAGCGCCACGGCGAACTTTTCAGGAGCGGCAACCCCGATCTACCTCAAACAGATCTTCTGGTTCGGACTCGGCGTGCTCATTGTCATCGGGGTCTGCCTTTTCGATTACCGTCACCTCGAATATATGGGACTTCCGGCTTACGGTGTCGCCATGCTCCTGCTGGTTGCAGTATTGGCCGTCGGCCGGACCAGCATGGGCGCCACCCGCTGGCTCAGCATCGGCGGCGTCGGTTTGCAGCCGAGCGAAGTCATGAAGATCGTCATCATCATCGTTTTAGCCAGGTATTTCAGCGAAAGATCCACCCCGGTCGGTTTTTCTATCGTGCAACTGCTCGCTCCAGGGGCTTTACTGCTGATGCCGGTGCTGCTGGTCATGAAACAGCCCGATCTCGGCACCGCCATGCTGCTGCTGGCGATTGGCGGCACCATGGCCCTGTTTGCCGGCATCCGCCGCGCGACCGTGGTCGCATTGGGGGGGTGCGGCATCCTGGCCGCGGTGGGCGGGTGGTTTCTGCTGCACGACTACCAGCGGCAGCGAATCTATACGTTTCTCAATCCTGAACAGGATCCGCTGAAATCGGGCTATCATATCATCCAGTCGAAGATCGCAGTGGGAAGCGGCGGGCTGTTCGGCCAGGGGTTCCGCAAGGGAACCCAGGCGCAGTTGTCGTTTCTGCCGGAGCGACATACCGACTTCGCCTTTTCGGTTTTCGCCGAGGAGTGGGGTTTCACCGGTTGCCTGCTGGTCCTGGTCCTTTATCTGCTGATTGTCCTGTGGGGGCTGTATATTGCCCGCCTGGCCAGCGACCGCTTCGGCATGTTCCTCGCGCTGGGGGTCTCGGCCATGCTCTTCTGGCACATCGTGGTCAACCTCGGCATGGTCATCGGCCTGCTGCCGGTCGTGGGGGTGCCGCTGCCGCTCTTTTCCTACGGGGGGACGAGCATGATCACCACGATGACGGGGGTCGGCTTGCTGCTGAACGTGAGCATGCGCCGGTTCATGTTCTGAGCCTGCTCCTGCCCCCGCCCTTGACGTTCCATGTCGATTGGGCTAAGGAGGTTGAATGGGAGGTCCCGCTTTGATAGCCACGCGCAACGTCTCGCCCCTGCTGCTCGCCATCGTGCTGTTGGCCTTGGCGTTGATCGTTCCCGTCGAATCTTGGGCTGCGTCCGCATGCGGGCAGGGGGATGTGGTCCGCATCTGGACCGCGCCGCTGGTGGCGCGGCCCGGGGAGCCGCTGGAGATCCTGGCGGTCGCGATCGATGGCGAGCTGACGGAGCTGTCGGTCACGGATAATGCGGGGCGCCGGACCAATCTGATCGTCGTAAAGGGCGGCGGCCCGCCCTGGAGCCTGCGGGGAACGTTGGCCGCACCAATCCGTGGCAGCTACCGCATCGAGGCGAAGCGTGAGGGGCGGGTGGCGGCCTGTGCCGAGGTCCAGGTCGGCGGCGGTGCCGGGAACCGTGGGAGTGGAGAGTGGGACCTGGCTACCGAGGCGCTCTTTGCGGTCTGGGTCGAGCACCTGTTCGATGCCCCGCCCGAGCAATCCCTGAGTTTCCCCTCCCTCGAGCCGGTGCTGCGCGATTCCAGGCGCAACTTCCTCCATGACTACCTGAGACAGGGTGAGGACCAGCGGGTGGCCGCCGAGCCCGATTGTGCCGACCTCGCCTATTTCCTGCGCGCCTATTTCGCCTGGAAACTCGGGCTCCCCGTAGCTTATCGTTCCTGCACCCGGGGAACCGCCACCAGTCCGCCGCGCTGTGATGCGCCCGAAATCGACCGCAGCTTCACCGGCACCACCGCCACCGCCGATGTTTTCCGCAGGGTAAGCCGCAGGATCATGGATCGGGTCACCTCCGGCGGCGGCCGCACGGGACTGAGCGATGACGCCACCGACTTCTACCCGGTGCCGCTCAAACGTTCGGCCTTGTGGCCCGGCACCGTTTATGCCGACCCCTACGGGCACACCCTGATCGTTGCCAAGTGGATTCCCCAGACGAAAGATCAAGGCGGGCTCCTGCTTGCGGTGGACGCCCAGCCCGACAACTCGGTCGCCCGCAAGCGCTTCTGGGAGGGGACCTTCCTCTTTGCCCGGACCCCGGGTGCCGGCCCCGGCTTCAAAGCCTACCGTCCCCCGCTGGCCGGCGGTGTAAAGGGCGGTTGGTCCCTGCCGTCCAACAGCGCTCTCGCCAACCGGTCCGGCCTGCCGCCCTATGCGACCGAGC
Organism: Desulfuromonadales bacterium; assembly: GCA_023701265.1. GTDB lineage: Bacteria > Desulfobacterota > Desulfuromonadia > Desulfuromonadales > BM103 > VAUL01. The sequence goes on from JAMPXI010000030.1 coordinate 10,806, forward strand.
AGGCGAGCCTTCTCCCCCCGGACTTTTATGCGCGCATGGAACGGCTCATCAATCCGCAAGGACTCGATCCGGAGGCAGCTTACACGGCGACCCTTGCGGCGTTGATGGAACAGCTCGAAACCCGCGTGCAGTCGGTGGAAAATGGCGAAAAATACATGCGCGCCCATCCGGGAACGGTCGTCGCCATGCCGAAAGGTCCGGCCATTTTTGAAACTGTCGGTCCCTGGGAGGATTACGCGACCCCGTCCCGCGACATGCGCCTGCTGATCGCCCTCAAGGTGCTGGCCGACCTTCCCGAGCGCATCCGCCGCCACCCGGAACTCTACCAGCTGAAGTGGTGGACCAGCCCGGAGGCGGCCGCCGAGCGGATTGAAAAGCTCCATGCCCAGAGTATCAGGGAAAACTTCATTACCTACACCCGCGGCGACGGCAGCCCCTGGAAGCTGAGCCTGGCGGAGATCTACGCGCGCCGGCCGGGACTGGAGATCGCCTACAATCCCAACGACTGCGTGGAACGACGCTGGGGCGCGGCCCCCGGCACGCCGGATTTCGGCAGCTGCCGCCGCCAGGCACCTACCGAGCAGCGCACGCGCATGGAAGAGTACCGTCCCTGGTTCCATGAGGCCCGCCGGCCGCCGCGCTAGTCATTAACAATTTCATTACTTTTATTTATGGCCAAATTGACGAAGGCTCCTTCTGGAAATCCGGTTGCCGGGCAAAATCGCGGGCTCATCAGTCTGCGCAGGGCCTTGTTCCTTCGCTTCGGGCTGCTTGGGGTCGGCGCGGTTGTCCTCTTTACCATCGCATATTTTTTCTTCGGACTTTTCCCGCTCGTCAACCGGATAGCCGCCAGCCATTTTGACACGACGATCGAAACTGCTAGCGGGTCCATTCGCGAAACTCTCATCCTGGCTGAAAATATCGTTCGTATCGCGAGCGAATCAGCAGGCTCGCAAGGATTTGAGGCCGACCAGCCGGAGAAATTCAACGATCAGTTCTCCCCGGTTCTGAAAACGATCCCGCAAGCCACCTCCATCGTCGCCGGCTCAACAGAAGGCCTTGGCTGGCTGCTATTACAACTTCCGGGTGGCCGTTGGCACAACCGGTTCACCAATGTCCCCGAACGGGGCAAGGAACAACTGTATTTCGAATGGCAGGACGACCGGCTGTTGCAACGTTATTACAAAAGTGCCGACTACGACCCGCGGCAACGCCTCTGGTTCAAAATGGCCATGTCCGCCCCCGCCGACGGCAGGACGCATTGGACCGCTCCCTATAAATTCTTCACGACCGGCGAACCCGGCATCACCGTATCCATCCGTCGTGACTTGCCCGGCAAGCGCAGCCTCGTTGTCGGCATGGATCTCAAGCTGATCGACATCTCGTCAATCACCGCAGGCCTTGCCGTTGGCAAGCAAGGCTATGTGCTGGTATTGACTGACGACGGGAAAGTCCTCGGGCTGCCTCGCAAGGATGTTTTGAGTGAAGCCCTGGAGAACCGTGACATTATTCTCAAGCCGGCGGGAGACCTAGGCCTGGAACCTGTCAATGTCGCCCTGGGTAATTGGCGGGAGAACAAGAATGCTTACTTGCATCCGGGAATCATCAATGTCCAGGGTCAACGGTGGCTGTTTGAGATGCATCCTTTGCTGTTGGGAGAACAGACGTTCTGGGTTGCGGCCTTCGCCCCTGTTACCGACTTTTTGCCGTCCATCTATAATGTCGGGAAAGCCATCGCCGTTAGTCTTGCCCTGGTGCTGGTTCTGACTTTTATGGCAGCCCGCCGCCAGGCGCGGCGCATCAGTTTGCCGTTGGAAGCCCTCGCCACCGCCAGCAGCAAAATCGCCCAACTGGATTTTTCAGACAACCCACCGATCAAAACGCGCTGGCAGGAGATCAACTCGCTCGTCATGGCACAGTCGAACATGCTCATGATGTTGCGTAACTTTCAAGCCACCGTCAAATCCCAGGCCGAAGAACTTAAGGCGCAAGTCGATGCCCTGCGCGCCACCCAGAATGAACTGCAGAGAACGCTTCACCAGGAGCAGGTGATCCTTGACAATGCCCTGTCCGGCATCTTGTTTGTGAGGGATCGCAAGATCTTGCGTTCCAATCAGCAAGCCAGCGAGATTTTCGGTTACAACATGCAGGAGATGGCCGGGAAAAGTGCGGAGTTCATGTACGAAAGCCACGACAAGTTCCTTGCTACCGGCGAGCGGGCCTACGGTGCATTCGGCCGCGGTGAAAGCTACGGCGAAGAGCTGTGGCTCAGACGCCGGGATGGCAATACCTTCTGGGGCTACATTCAGGGGCGCGCTTTGGATGATGCTGATCCACTCGGAGGAGGGGCTGTCTGGATTATCTCCGATCTGACCGAGCGACAAGAGCTGGATCGCATGAAGGATGAGATGATCTGTGCCGTTGGCCATGAGGTTCATACCCCCCTCACCGCCATGATAGGCTATGCCGAATTGATGACGGACGTGGATTTCCCACCAGAACAGCGCAGGGAATATCTGGGGATCATCCGCCACGAAAGCGAACGGCTTGCAGAGTTGTTTGACAATTTTCTAAATCTTCAAACCATCAAAATCGGCAAAACTCCCGCTCATCTTCAACCGATCAAAATCGAAACGATTCTCAGCCAGGCCATCGATCTGTTCAAAGGTGCTTCCCGCAAGCACACCCTGGAGCTTTCTTGCCAAGCCGACCTGCCCCAGATCAACGGCGAGGCCGAACTACTGTACCGGGTTTTTCTCAACCTGATTTCCAACGCGATCAAGTATTCCCCGGACGGCGGTTTGATCTCCCTTGCGGCATACCAGGAAGCAGGTGATGTCATCGTCCGGGTCACGGATCAGGGCATTGGAATAGACCCGTCTGTCCATGACAAGATCTTCGAATCGTTCTATCGTGTTGACAACAGGAATAATCGCCGTGTCGGCGGAACGGGGCTGGGATTGCCTCTGGTCAGGGAAACCGTGAACATGCACGGCGGCAGGGTTTGGGTGGAAAGCCAGGCCGGCAAAGGCTCCTCCTTCTTTGTGGCGCTGCCGGTTTGTGAACGCAGGACAACCTGACCCGCTTCAATTCGCGGTCGTCACGAATGGTTGTAACGCAAGTGCGTCCAGATTAGAGTGTCATATGTCTCCGCTGAATAATATCCCGGATCATTTAAGGAATTTTTAGCCGCGAATGAACCCGCTCATTCCTCCAGTACTGGTCCGAACAACACGAGGGAAAGTCCGTCGAGCGTACCTGTCACCGGTCATCGTGCTTGCGTATCTTCTCGGCATATCGTTGCTGGTCGTGCTTGGCGGCTGCGCCGTACGACTCCCGGAGGTTGCCGACCTCGCGCGTTACCCTCAGCATGCCGCAGCCTACGTGCAAGCCGGAACGGCGGAGAGGCTGCTGGTCCCCGCCGAGGAGCAGGCACGCCTCGATGCCGGCTACAACGAGCGCTTTTTTGCCCCCTGGCGGCAGCAGCGGGCGAGCCTTTCGGCAGAAGAGGCCTTCTGGGGGGTGACTTCCTACGGCAACCGCCAGGGCTACGCCGAGAACCTCCTGCCGATAGGGAGCGCCCGCTGGCAGCAGTTGGTCTCCTCCTTGCAGCGGGAGAGCTATCCGTCGCTGGCGCGTCCCGCGATCACCGTACGCAACACCGTCTGCCGGGTCTTTCCGACCGCGCGCCCGTTCTTCCTCGACCCGAGCCGGGCCGGGGAGGGTTTCCCGTTCGATTACTTTCAGAATTCCGCACTGTGGGCGGGGACACCGCTGCTGGTCACCCATGTGTCCGTGGATGGCGCCTGGTTCTTCGCCGAGACCGGTTTTGTCGCCGGATGGCTGCCGGCCCAGGACCTCGCCTGGGCGGACGAGCCCTTCCGCTCAGCCTACCAGACCGGACAATACGCGGCGCTGCTGCGCGACGAGGTCACCCTCAGGAGCGCGGCGGGTGAATTCCTGACCCTGACCCACCTTGGAGCCATCTTCCCGGTCGTGGCACAGGACGCGACCAGCCTGCAACTCCTCGTGCCGGTGCGTGATGCCGATGGTGCAGCCGTGGTCCGCACCGCCGCACTTGCCCAGGAGTTGGCCACGCGCAAGCCGCTGCCGCTGCAGCCGGGGCGAATCGCTGAACTGGCCGACCACATGCTCGGCCAGGCCTACGGCTGGGGCGGGCTATTCGAGAATCGTGATTGTTCGGCCACCCTGCGCGACCTCTTTACCCCCTTCGGCATCTGGCTGCCGCGCAACTCCGCGGAGCAGGCCAAAAGTGGCGGCACCTTTCACGACCTGGCCAACCTCGACAACGCGGCAAAACGCGACTACCTCCTGCAGTACGGAGTGCCTTTCTACACGTTGGTCTGGCTAAAAGGGCATGTCGGCCTCTACCTCGGCACCGACCCGGCCAGCGGCGAGCCGCTGCTGCTGCACAACCTGTGGGGAGTGCGGACCACCGACAGTCGTGGTCGGGAAGGGCGCGCCCTGGTCGGGCGCCTGGCGATCACCACCCTGCATCCGGGCGAGGAACGGCCGGATGTCGAGGACGGCAGGTTTTTCCGGGGGATTCTGGGGATGACCATCCTGCCCGGGGCCGAAGTGCGGTAGCCGGGCAGAGGCACCGGCACGACTACCGCCTGCGTGGAGGAGGGCGCCTTGCGTAAACGGATCTACTCCAAGGTGAAATAGAAGGTCGCTCCCTCATCCGGGTTGCTTTCGGCCCACACCCTCCCGCCGTGGCGCCGGACGATCCTGTCCACCGTGGCGAGGCCGATGCCGTGCCCCTCAAAGGCAGAGCCGGGGAGCCGCTGGAAGGGGATAAAGAGTTTTCCCGCATGTGCCATATCGAAGCCCTGCCCGTTGTCCCTGACGAAATAGACCGGTTTGCCGGCAACCTCCGTCCCGCCGAAAGCAATGACCGTTTCTTCCCGCTTGCGCGAATACTTCCAGGCATTGCCGAACAGATTATCCAGAACCACGCGCAACAGGGTGGCATCGCCGTTGGCTTCGATCCCCGCGGCGATCCGGAACGTGGCCCGACGCTCCGGTTCCGCGATTTGCAGTCCCCTGGCCACGTCCTCCGCCATTTTGCTCAGGTCAACCAGTTCCTGGCACAAATCGATGCGTTTGACACATGAAAAATTGAGCAGGGTGTCGATGAGCCGGTTCATGCTCATGGCGCCTTCCTGGATCTGCCGGATGAACCCCCGACCCTTCTCATCGAGGTGGTTGCCGTACGAATCCGCGACCACGTCGCAGTAGCCGACGATAACGGCCAGCGGTCCGCGCAGGTCGTGGGAGGCGCTGTAGTTGAACGCTTCCAGTTCGATGTTCGCGGCTTCCAGTTCGGCGGCGCGGGTAGCGAGTTCGCTGTGCAGGATTTCGAGTTCTTTTTCCAACTGCCGGCGTGTGGTGATATCGACGATCGCCACGCGGCACTCCTCCCCGGAAACGGCCGCCGCGGCTTCGATCAGCACAAAAACCCGGGGGTTTACCCCCGTCAGGAGTGCTAAATCACAGGACTCTTTGACCTTGTTCGCAAAGACCTTGTCGAGAAAGGCGGTGTAGGTGTGACGGTCTTCAACGGCGACGAACAGCCCGAAACTCCGGCCGATCAGCCTGGCGCGTTCGATGCCGAGGAGGCTGGCGGCGGTGAGGTTCGCGGTCCGAATGGTTCCGTCGCGGTCGAGGGTCATGTAGCCGGTCGGGGCGAAATCGTAGAGGTCAGAGTACTCTCCCAGCGTCTTCTCCACCTCATCCCTGGCCTGGCGGAGTTCCGCATTCTGCATCTCCAGCTCGATCTGGTGGACCTCAAGTTCATGGACGAGCCGCTGCGTTTCTGCGTCGGTCCGGGGGGGCAACTCGGTCGCGTGATCGCGCAAGCGCTCCTCTGCCAGGCGGCGCAGTTGCGCCGCTTCGGCTGAGCGGTCCTGGTCTCGGTCGTTTTCCATCGCTCTACCGTTCTTGCCCCGGACCTGGCAGGCAACCCCAGGCGTCGTTGTTTCGACTAATTGCCAGCCTCGAGCAGACTCTTGAGCCGGGCATTTTCCTCGCGCAGCTCCGCCTCCAACGTCTTGGCCGCAGTGATATCCGCAAAGGTGATCACCACCCCGCCGATGACGTCCTCCATGGTGCGGTAAGGCATGATGCGCACCGTAAACCAACGGCCATCGGTGGCGGTGATCTGCTTTTCGGAAAAGACCAGCGTCCGCAACACCTCCTGCGCTTCTTCGGTCATCGCGGGATAGAGCAGGTCGCTGGCGATGTCGGACAGCGGCCGCCCGACATCGCCGGGAATCAGCTTGAAGAGCTTGTTCGCCCCGCTGGTGAAGCGTCGGACATGCAGGTTGTTGTCCAGGAACACGGTGACGATTTCCGTGCTGTTGAGCAGATTGCGCATGTCGTTGTTGATCCGCGCCAGCTCGTCCATTTTCGCCTGCTGCTCGGCGTTGACCGTCTGCAGCTCTTCGTTCAGCGACTGCATCTCCTCCCGGGAGGTGGTCAGCTCCTCGTTGGTCGACTGCAACTCTTCGTTGGTGGACTGCAGCTCTTCATTGGTCGATTTGAGCTCTTCCTGCGAGGATTGCATCTCCTCGCGGGTGGTCTGCAGCTCTTCACGGAGCTGTTCGAGCTCCTGCTCCAGTTCGTGAACCCTGGCACTGCCGGCGGGAGAGGTCCTGGAGCGGCCCGGCGCCTTCGATTCCAGGGGCGTCGCCACATCGGTAAAGACGATCATCACCATTCCGCGCAGCGCATCCGGTTCGGCGATCGACTGAACGGTGATGTCAACGGCCTGCGTGCCGCCGCCATCCCCGACCTTGTGCCCCCTGACGGTGATCGCCTTGGGCTGTCGGAGCGCCTTCTGGAAGGCGCTCCCCAGCTCGAAACGGAGCCCTTCGCGGGCCATGGCGAAAATATTCCAGTTGGCCTTGCCGGCCGCCGGCTCCAAATATTTGCCGGTGCGTCCGCTGATATAGAGGATATCACCCTTGTCGTTGGCCAGCACGGCCGGTGGGGAAAAGTGCTGCAGGAGCAGTTGGTCCGCGAGCGACTGGAGATTGGTGGCTGGTTTCAATAGCGGTGACTCCTTGGGCCCGCCCGATCGAGCGGAAACAAACGCGGCTGGAAACACGAGCGCTTCGGCCGGCAGGACCGATTCGCGCCGCCGGAAGAGTCGCGACTTGAGGTGCAGCGGCGCGAAGAGCTCGGTAAAGGTGCTGACGGTCTCCGCGCTCCCCAGAAACAGGACGCCGCCGGGGTTCAGGCTGTAGTGAAAGAGCGGCAGGAGCTTTTTCTGCAGTTCCGGCGTCAGATAGATCAGCAGGTTGCGGCAGACGAGAATGTCCAGCTTGGTAAAGGGGGGGTCCATGACGAGGTTCTGCGTGGCGAACGTCACCACCTCCCGGATCTCCTTGCCGACCCGGTAGCCGTGCTCTTCCTGGATGAAGAACCGGTGCAGGCGCTCGGCGGACACGTCCGCGGCGATGTTGGCCGGGTAGACCCCCTGGCGGGCCTTGTCGATGGCGTCCCGGTCCAGATCGGTGGCAAAGATCTGCAGCTTGAAATTCTCCGCGGGCTTGACCTGTGCCAGCGCTTCCTTGAAGGCCATGGCCAGCGAATACGCCTCCTCGCCGGTCGAGCAGCCTGCCGACCAGACGCGCAGCACTCCGCCGGCCGGGCGGCTCGCCAGCAGCTCCGGAATAACCTCGGTCTGCAGTTGCTCCCAGGCCGGCGGATCGCGGAAAAAGCTGGTCACGCCGATCAGCAGTTCCTTGAAGAGAAGTTCCACCTCCTGGGGGTTTTCCTGCAGATAGCGGACGTAGGCAGCGATCCGGTCGATCTGGTGAATGCCCATGCGCCGCTCGATCCGGCGGTGGACCGTGTTCTTTTTGTACAGTGAGAAGTCCTGGCCGGTTTTGGCCCGCAGCAGGATGACGACTTTTTCCAGGGCGCTCTGGTCCTTCTCCTCCAAGGGACGTTCGGTCTTGGCGACGAGGACGCGGGCGTGCTTCAGGTAGTCGAGGATCTTGCCGGGCAGTTCCTCCGCCGGGGCAACCAGATCGGCCAGTCCGGCATCGATGGCACTGCGGGGCATGCTGTCGAACCTGGCCGAAGCTGGTTCCTGCACCAGCACCACCCCGGCCTTTTCCTTGATGGCCCGCAGGCCCATGGTGCCGTCCGAACCCATGCCGGAGAGGATGACGCCGACGCTTAGCTCCTGCCGGTCCTCGGCCAGGGAGCGCAGGAAAAAATCGATGGGGAGCCGCAGCCCTCTCGGCGCCGTTGGCTCGAACAGGTGCAGCACCCCGTGCAGGATGGACATGTCCTTGTTGGGGGGGATCACATAGACGCAGTTCGGCTTGACCCGCAGCCGGTCCCTGGCCTGCAAAACCTCCATGCCGGTGGCCCGCTGGAGCAGCTCGGGGAGGATCCCCTTGTGGGTCGGGTCGAGGTGCTGGACGATGACCAGCGCGAGGCCGCTCCCTTCCGGCATATGCCGCAGGAACTGCTCCAGCGCCTCCAGCCCGCCGGCGGAGGCGCCGATGCCGACAATGGGGAAAAGGGGGCTCTTCTGCAGTGTCGGGGTCTCTTTGGGGGATGACCCCGCGGATGCCTTGCCACTGTTTGCCGGTTGCAGTTGCTTTTTCATAAGGATCTAAGTAGACCAACCTCCCATCAGGGGAATCCCGCCGCACGCTTAATCTCCAAGAGGATAGCTGTCACAGTATATATTAATTTCCGCAAAAAACACTTGTTGGGTCGCGCAAACCTTACATAAGCCTGATGGCCTGCTTGACAGCTCCATGGCGTGAGCTAATGTGAATAAACAGAAGGTGCGTATCGCAAATCAATTTACGACCCGCTCCGGCGGGTTTTTTTATTTAGACCGGTCAATTTGGGGAGGAGCGCATGGCGGTCACGCTTGACCCGGAGAAAAGCAGCCTGCTGCGAGCGGCGCCGCGACTCATGCAAATCGTGCGCGTGCTGGTGCGCCATCAGTTCCTCGGCGCCCTGCGTGGCAAGAGCCATTGGCCGCCGCCAAAAGAGTTTCGGGAAACTTTTGAGGAACTGGGGCTGACCTTTCTCAAATTCGGGCAAGTGCTCGCGATGCGCCGCGACCTGCTGCCGGATGCTTATATCGATGAATTGGAGCTGCTGCACGACCAGTTGCCGGCGCTGGGCATCGACGCGGTGCGCGCGACGATCGAACTCGAGTTGGGTGCCCCGTTGACGACGTTGTTCGCATCGTTCAGCGCAACACCGCTGGCCGCCGCCACCATCGCCCAGGTGCACGAGGCGACCATGCCCGACGGGCGGCGCGTAGCCGTCAAGGTGCAGCGCCCCGGCCTCGAAGCGATGATTGTCACGGATATCGCGGCGTTGACCTGCCTGGTGGCCATGGGGGAAAAACTCTTCCCGCGGCTGCTCGCGCTCGACCTTCCGGTGCTGGTGCAAGAATTTGCCAACAGTTTGAACCGGGAAACCGATTTTGGTCACGAAGCGCGTTCCATCACGCTCTTTCGCAACGCGCTGGCGGATATCCCCGACCTGTGGATTCCGGATGTCGTGGCGGAGCGTTCGAACGGAAACGTGATGACCATGGAGTTTTCGGACGGCGAACGGGTCGATCTCTACGCCAGACAGCATCCGGAAGCGATGCCGCGATTGATCAACATCCTGGTCAGGATGATGCTGCAAACGATCTTCGAGGAAGGGTTGTTTCATGCCGACCCGCATCCCGGCAATGTGCTCGTGCTGCCCGACGGGCGGCTCTCCCTGCTCGATTTCGGGATGACGGGCGAGCTTGACGAGCCGATGCGCGAATCGCTGAAACTCCTGCTCGAAGCGGTCGTCAAAAACGATGCGCGGGCCGCCACCGAGGCTTATCTGGAAATGGCGCCGCTTGGCAGCGAAAAGGTCAACCGGGCGGCCCTGTTGATGGACATCAAGGCCGTGCTCCATAACATCCACAGGAGCGACCTGGCGGAGGTTTCCATCGGCGATGCGTTCGATTCGCTGCTGCACGCCGGCAGTCGGCACGGGGTCCACAATCCCCCGGAGTTTTTCCTGCTGACACGGACTTTCGTCATCCTGGAAGCAATGATTCGGCAGCTCGACCCGGACCATAATTACCTGGGATCGTTTCGCGAGGAGGTTTCGCGCCTGACCGCCCAGCACTTCTCCATGGAGCGGATCAAGGGCAAGACCATCACGCTGGCGCGCGAACTGGAGCGCTTGATCAGCGATGCCCCCGGCGATACGCGCCGCATCCTGCGGCGGATTGCCGAAGGCAATCTGGGACGCGTGCAGGCGCCGGCGGTGGAGGCCCTGGGCGGCCGCGTGAGCCGGAGCCTGGAACGGCTCACCGGCGCCATCCTTGCCGCGGGGCTCATGATCGCCGGAGGGCTGCTGGTGGCGGCTCCCCAGGATGTCGGGTGGCATCATCATGCCGGGCAGGCAATTGTTCTGGCCGGAATTTTCTGGGTGCTGATGGTTGCCATTAAAACCTTGCGTGGCGAACGGGGCCGCCGTTGACGCGCCCCACCCGCACCAGTAGGGAGTCTCTCCAAACCGTGGGCAATAACCTGGTCATCAAGGGTTGGCAATGGGGATCGAGAAAGACCAGAAGCTGTTAACCGCAGCCGACAACCTGCGTCGCCAGGCGGAAGAGCGCTTGCAGGCGAAAACGGATGAATTGCACCCGCCCCTGACCAGGGAAGCGATGCAAAGGCTGGTCCATGAACTTGAGGTCCACCAGATCGAACTGGAGATGCAGAATGAAGAACTCCGCCAGACCCGGGACGAGGTGGAAAAGGCGCTGGACAAGTACACCGACCTCTACGATTTCGCCCCGGTCGGCTACGCGACCCTCGACCGCGACGGGGTGATCCTGGCCACGAACCTCACCGCTGCCGGCCTTCTGGACGTCGACCGTACCCAATTGATCGGGCGGCGTTTCGCGCAGTTCGTCACGGCAGCATATCGTCCCGTCTTTGCGGACTTCCTCGGCACGGTTTTTACCAGCCGCGCCAGGGAGGTCTGCGAAGTGGCGCTCCGGAATAAGGAGGATCGGCCGGTCGTCGTGCAGATCGAAGCCCTGGCTACCAGTTCGGGACAGGAGTGCCGCCTTGCCTTGATCGACATAACCGGGCGCCGGCAGGTCGAGGAGGCGTTGCGGGAGAGTGAAGCGCGGATGTACCAGCTGGCGGGGATGGCCGTGGACGCCATTGTCATGCTGGACGACAGTGGGACGGTTACCTTCTGCAATGCCGCGGCGGAACGGATGTTCGGCTGTCCCGCCGCGGAGATCACCGGCCTGCTTTTCCACCAGCACTTCATCCCTGAACGGCTCCTCGACACGGAGAAGCAGGGGTTTGCCCGCTTCAGGGAGCAGGGCACGGGACCGTTGGTCGGCCGGACCACGGAAATGGCGGCGCGCCGGAAGGACGGGTCGGAATTTTCACTGGAGCTGTCCATCTCGGCCCTGAAATTACAGGGGCGGTGGCATGCCATCGGCATCATGCGGGATATCACCGAGCGCAAGGAGTTGGAAGCAGCGCTGCGTCACGAGAGTACCCACGATCGTTTGACCGGCCTTTATAACCGGGCGTTTTTCGATGAAGAGCTGGAGCGGTTTGCCCATGGCAGAATGTTTCCCTTAAGTATCGTGGTCGCGGATGTCAACGACCTGAAAACCGCCAACGATACCTTGGGACATGACGCGGGGGATACTCTGCTCCGTCTGGCGGCACGGCTGCTCCTGCATGCCTTCCGGGGCGAGGACATCGTTGCCCGCATCGGCGGCGACGAATTTGCCATTCTTCTCCCGGAGACGGACGGACAGGTTGCCGAGGAAGCGGTCACGAGGATCAAAAGTTCCCCGGAAATCATCAATGGACTGGTGAGCATCGCGTTCGGCATCGCGTCCGCGGAGAACCAGGATCAGCTTGAAGATCTTTTGAAGCGTGGCGATGAAAGGATGTATCGGGATAAGTCGGCGCAAAAAGCATCGTAGCTGCAGGGGACGCTGGCACAAGGCGAGGAGCAGTAAAGGGACCATTATGGAGAGAGAAAAGGACGAGGGCACGCCCGCCGCAAAATTGCGCCGCCAGGCGGAAGAGCGCTTGCAGGCGAAAACGGCGACAGCGCCGCCCCACCGGAGCAAGGGAGAGTCGCAGCGGATTGTCCATGAGCTTGAGGTCCACCAGGTCGAGCTGGAGATGCAAAACGAAGAGCTGCGTCGAGCCCAGGAGGAGCTGGAGATCTCGCTGAATAAATATGCCGAACTCTATGACTATGCACCCGTCGGCTATTTCACCTTTGATGCGGCCGGAGTGATCGAGGGGGTCAATCTTACCGGCGCGCAATTGCTGGGGATCGAACGCGGCTTGCTTATCAAGAGGCCCTTTGGCGAGTTTATCGCGGATGTGGCGGAGAGGGAGGTTTTTACCGAGCACCGCACGGCAGTTTTGCACCGACAGGGCAACCAAACCTGCGAAATCAGGCTGAAGAGAAAAGACGGCACGGTGTTTTATGCGCAGCTGCAAAGTGCGGCCATGGCCCATGTCGACGGCCATGGCGCTTATCTCCGCACGACGATCATTGATATCACCGAGCACAAAAAGGCGGAGGAGCTGATCGAGCAACCCGGGGCGCTGCAGAGCGCAATTTTCAACAGCGCCAACTTCTCAAGCATCGCCACCGACGCCAAGGGGGTCATCCAGATCTTCAACGTCGGAGCCGAGCGGATGCTGGGGTACACGGCGGCCGAGGTGATGAACCAGATCACGCCGGCCGATATTTCCGATCCGCAGGAAGTGATCGCGCGCGCCGAAGAATTAAGCATCGAGCTGGGGACCCCGATTACTCCTGGCTTCGAGGCCCTGGTATTCAAGGCCTCGCGCGGCATCGAGGACATCTACGAGCTGACCTACATCCGCAAGGATGGCAGCCGCTTCCCGGCGGTGGTGTCGGTCACGGCCTTGCGCGATGCTCAGGACGCCATCATCGGCTATCTGCTGATCGGCACCGATAACACCGCGCGCAAGCAGATCGAGGCAGAGCAACAGCAGCTCAGTCAACGGCTGCGGGACAACCAGTTTTATACCCGCTCCCTGTTCGAATCGAACATCGACGCGATCATGACCACCGATCCGGCCGGCATCATCACCGATGTTAACAAGCAGATGGAGGTACTCACCGGCTGCACCCGCGATGAACTGATCGGCGCACCGTACAAGAACTACTTCACTAATCCGGATCGGGCCGAGAAGAGCATCAAGCAGGTGCTGCGAGAAAAGAAGGTGACCAACTACGAACTCACCGCCCGCGCCAGGGATGGCAAGGAAACCGTGGTTTCCATCAACGCGACCACCTTCTACGATCGGGACCGGAAGCTGCAAGGGGTGTTTGCCGCCGCGCGGGACGTTACCGAGCGCAAACGCCTGGACCAGGTGCTGCAGGAAAAGAATGTGGAGCTGGAGAGCGCCAGGGCCGCGGCGGAAAAGACCAATCTCGCGAAATCCGACTTCCTGGCCAACATGAGTCACGAACTCCGCACCCCGCTCAATTCGATCATCGGCTTTTCCGAAGTGCTGCAGGACCAGATGTTCGGTTCGATCAACGAGAAGCAGCGGGAATATATCAATAACATCCTGACCAGCGGCAGACACCTGCTCTCCCTGATCAACGACATCCTCGACCTCTCCAAGGTTGAGTCAGGCAAGATGGAACTTGAGCTGAGCACTTTTTTGCTGCGGGAAGTGCTCGATGCCTCAATGATGATGCTCATGGAAAGGGCGCAGAAAAGCGGCATCAACCTCCATCTGGAGATTGCCCCGGAGGCCGATGTGCCGATTGAGGCGGACCAGCGGAAACTGAAGCAGATCCTGTTCAACCTGCTCTCGAATGCGGTCAAGTTCACCCCCGCGGGTGGAAACGTGGGCGTGAACGCCGTGAGAGCCGGAGATTTCATCGAGATCACCGTGACGGACACCGGCATCGGCATCAGGGAGGAAGACCTCTCGAAGCTCTTTCAGGCCTTCACCCAACTGGAATCGGTCTATACCAAGGAATACGAAGGAACCGGACTTGGCCTGGCGCTGACCAGGCAGCTGGTGAATTTGCACGGCGGCAGCATCCGGGTGGAAAGTGAGTTCGGCGCGGGGAGCCGTTTCATTTTCACCCTGCCAATGACCCAACCCGCCGCCGAGGTGTCCGGCTAGCCGTCTCAAAGCGAGACCGTGGTTTACGAGAGAGCATGACGATGCCCTACAAGATCCTGATTGTTGAAGACAATATTAACAACCGCAGTCTGTTGCGGGATCTGCTCTCCTTTCACGGCTATGAAATCACCGTGGCTGCCGACGGACAGGAAGGGGTGGCCCTGGCCAGGGAAGTGCTGCCCGATCTGATCCTGATGGACATACAGATGCCGGGTATGGACGGTATGACTGCCGGCCACCTCCTGAAAGGGGATCCGGCCACCAGCGGGCTGAAGATCATCGCCCTGACCTCCTTTGCCATGCAGGGGGACAAGGAGAAATTCCTCGCGGCCGGTTTCGACGATTACCTCTCCAAGCCGATCA
>JAMPXI010000154.1 GCA_023701265.1 Desulfuromonadales bacterium
CAGGAAAGTCAACTGCGGCGCGGCATGGGGCGGCAGCGGCGGGCGCAACAGCACCGACATGTAGAGGTTGACCCCGGGCGGAGACGTCCACGTACGTCCCAGCCGGCCCTTGCCGGCGCGCTGCCGGTCGGCAATCACGATCAACCCTTCGCCGGCACCGGCTTCGCCCAGGGCATAGGCCTGGCGGTTGGTCGAATCGGTTTCAGCGAAGTAGCGGATCTCCCGGCCGACGATGCGCGTTGACAAGCCTCTGCGCAGTTCCTCGGCCAGTGGCAGATCAGGCGTCGCGCACAGCTGATAACCTCGCGAGGGAACCGCTTCTATCCGGTAGCCGAGCTGCCGCAACTGCCGGATCTGCTTCCAGACCGCAGTGCGCGATACCCCCAACGCCTCACTCAGCCTGGCCCCCGACACAAATCCTTCGGAAGCTTGACGGAACAGGTTGAGAATGGCTTCTCGCGCACCGGTTGCGGGCATGGGCAAGGTCTGGCACCTCTTATTAGGTGAACAGCATGGAGATGTCGACGGAACGATAGGAATGGGTGAGGGCGCCAACCGAAATCAGGTCGACACCGGTCTCGGCGATCGCCCGGACGGTGTCGAGATTGACGCCACCCGACGCTTCGGTCACGGCCCGCCCGCCGACCAGTTCGACCGCGGCATGCAACTGCTTCAGGTCCATGTTGTCGAGCAGCAGGATGTCGGCCCCGGCCGTCAGGGCTTCCTTGACCTCGGCAAGATCGCGCACCTCCACCTCGATCTTGAGGGTATGCGGCGCATGCCGCCGGGCGCGGGTGACGGCAGCAGTGATTCCGCCGGCGGCCGCGACATGGTTTTCCTTGATCAGCACACCGTCGTAGAGCGCCATGCGGTGGTTGCCGCCGCCACCGGCACGGACCGCGTACTTCTCCAGCGCCCGCAGCCCCGGGGTGGTCTTGCGGGTATCGACGATGGTCGCTCCGGTTCCCGCCGTCTCTCTGACGAAAGCGGCGGTCAGGGTTGCCACCCCGCTCAGGCGCTGCAGCAGATTGAGCGCCACGCGCTCCCCCTGCAGCAGGCTGGCGGCATCGCCCTTCAGCCAGGCCAGCACTTCGCCGCGCCTGACGGTCTGGCCGTCGGCGATCAGCCCCTCGAACGCCACCTGCGGATCGAGCAGTTCAAAAACCCGCCGGGCCACACCGATCCCGGCGAGAACGAAATCCTCCTTGGCCACCAGTTGGGCACGGGCCGGGGTTCCCGGGGCGATGGTCGCGGCGGTCGTCACGTCGCCGGAGCCGATATCCTCTTCGAGGGCGGTGCGCAGCAGGCGGTCAACTTTGGGAGCAAGCATGGCGGTCAGCATCAGCGCAGCAGCTTGGCCAGGTAGATGAACGTTGCCCCGACCGAGATGCTGGCCAGGAGGTTGCCGCCGAGATTGGTAAAGTAGGAAATCGTGTAGTTGATCAGATCCTTTTTGTTCTCGAGATCATAGACGTCGATATACAGCTGGCTCCCCTTCCAGAGGAAGATGCAGGCAAAGACCACCATGAAGGCGATGAAGCCCTTGCTGATCGGCGTATCCTTGACGTTCAGGTAAATCTTGCGGATCAGGTCGATATTGATCAGCGACAGGAAGACCCAGTTGGTGTTCTCGACGATGCGGATCACCCGCCGGACTTCCGGCCCGGGCGCCGGGTTGATCAACAGGAAAACCAATGAGGCGATGATGACGCCGGCAACCGACAGGTAGACGAACAGCTTGCTCCCCTCGAAATCGAGGGTGCGGGTGAAGACATAGTATTCCTGGAAGCCATGGCTCATCACCAGAATGGCGATGGTCCCGATGATATGCCCCATGGCCAGAATGTAGGGGTTGTCCAGACCGGGGAGGATCGGCAGGGCGCCGGGGATGATTTCGCCAAGCAGGATCAGGAAGAATCCGACGGCGATACTGGTCCAGACCCGCGCATTGCCAATGCTGAAGTAGAAGGCCACCCCGCCGGCTATAAGCCAGAACACGGCCAGGACAAGATGAAACTGTTCCATGGGAAAACCTCCTTACAATGAAAAAAAAGGCGGCCAAACAAAGCCGCCGTTACAGACTTATGGGCCCTTCAGCAGGGATCTGGCGCCTTTTTTCATTTCATCGAGCATCAGCTCGATCTTGCTCGGGCCGGCGACAAGCTTGGCCGCCTTGGTCAGGTTATCGTAAAAACCGGTCAGTTGCGCCTCGCCGAGGGACACACCGTTGAGTTTGAGCCGGTCGAATTCCTTGTCAACCAGGGAGACGCCGATCTTGCCGAGGTGCTGCTGGGCGGTCTTCTGGAAGAGGGCGAGGGTTTTCTGCCGACGCTCTCCTTCCCGCATCTCGAGGGTACGGCTGGCCGCGTTCTCCTGCTCCTCGCGCTGGCGCTGGCGTTCACCGACCGATTTGTTCCAGAGACCGGCGATATTGGCGGTTTCCATCAGGTCGGCCAGCGATTTCTCGACATCGCCGCGGGTGATCAGCACATCAACCTTGGCGCCCGCTTCACGGGCGACCGACATGGAGGTATCGGCCGTGGTTTCGATATCGGTCGAGCCGTCGTGGAAGAAACCGAGCGGCTTGCCGTCGCGATAGAAGATCAGGGCGATATGGTTCTGCGAATAGATGCGCAGGCAGCCGCTGCGCTGCTCGTCGCGCATGCGGGTCAGCAGCGAGCGGATGTCGATCAGCTGCAGATCCTGGCCGCGGTGCAGCATCTCGCCATGCAACAGGGCATGGATGCTGAAGGCCAGTTCCGGGGAGAGGCGGTAGATGTCGAGCCGGCCGTCGCCCTTGAGCGCTTCATGGAAGGTGCGGGCGATGGCATCGTAGGCAATCAGGTTTTCGCGACCGGTTTCGAACAGCGAACTGATCAGCCGGCCGGCCTGAAAGATGAAAATCCCGGTGCCCTCGGAGAAGTCGAAGCGCAGGTAGCCCGTGAACTTCCCCTGGCGCAGTTTATCCAGGGCGTCCGGCAGGTTGACCTTGCCGGGATTGACGTTTTCCTTGACGGGATTGCCACGCGGCAGCAGGATCATCTTGATATTCCTCGGGAACTGCGGATGACTCTCATCCCAGAACTAACTGTTTAAAATATTTGAGCAATCGTGTCAAGGACAATGCCAGCAAAGCCCAGGTTCAAGGTTCAAGGTGCAAGGTAGCAGGCACCCGATCCGAATGCCTCGGGATTGGAGTCTTTAGTTTTAACCTTAAGCCTTGAACCTTGTACCTGATCTTATGGTTTCCGCCCCTGCACCACTCCGGTGTCATCGCTCACCTTGCGGACCTCGATGTCGACGAGACCGGCCTCCTCCAGCCAGCCTGCGACCTCGCTGCCGCCGTAGGCCCGGCCCCCGGCAGTCATCACCAGCATGTGCACGGCAAACAGGGCTGCGGTCAGCGGCGCCGCATGGCTGTCGTCGAGCAGGAATTCATGCACGAACAGCCTGCCACCGGGGACCAGGGCCTGCACGGCCTTGGCGAGCAGCGTGCGGCAGCCGGCTTCGCTCTGCGAATGCAGCACCTGCGAAATCCAGATCGCATCGAAACCGTCACCGAACGCGTCCTTGTGAAAGTCTCCCGCAAGCAGACGAACGTCATCCCGCCGGGAATATCCTTCCAGACGTTCCCTGGCGACCGCCAGGGCGAACGGCAGGTCGAAGATCGTGACCTCCGTCAGCTGCGGATAGGCCGCCAGGAAGGCCCGGGCATAGGTCCCCGGCCCGCCGCCGACATCGAGCAGACGCCGCGCGCCGGCCAGGTCGAGTCCGCTGACAACCTGGGGAGCCAGTTCCCGGGTGACGTCGTCCATGCCGCGGATGAAGTCCCGGTTCCAGGCTTCTTCGTCGTGGAGAATGACCGATTCGCGCACCAGATCGGGGCCGCCCCGCCGGATCACACCCGCCAGGTCGTTCCACGAGTCCCAGCAATGATGGATATGCCGGAAGATGTGCCCGCGATAGCTGTCATCGGCCAGATATTGGGCAGCGACCGGCGCATTGCGGTAGCCGTCGCCGCCCTTCTCCAGCAGACCGAGCGCCGTCAGGGCATTCATCAACAGTTCCAGGGCCCGGGTATCGACTCCGAGTTCGCCGGCAACGTCCACCGCGCCGCGCTCCCGGTCGAGCACCCGGAACAGGCCGAGATCATTGGCGACCAACAGGATCTTGGCGGATTCGAACCCGTGCACCAGCCGCATCAGATCGCGAAAATTTTCCGGTTTCATGGTCTGTCTCCCTTCATCGCGGTTTCCCCATCGCTTCGCGCAGCACGACCCGGCGGCGGACGGCGAAGGTGCGTTGCGTCGCGCGGTCAGCCAGCTCCTCCGCCGGGCTCACCGCACCGGCCACCAGCATCCACTCGCGCAGGGTCGCCTGCCACTTGCGCCCGGTCATCCCCTCGACGGTCTCCCGGAACGACCCGCTGCCGGCATCCGGCACCCGCTCCGAGACCACCAGGCGGTCATTGGCATCGAACAGGTGCATCTGCAGTTCGGCCTCCTCGTCGAGCATCCCCGGACCGGCCAACTCCAACACCAGCAGGGCATCCGGACCGGCCAGCGTGCCAAGTTCGCAGCCGCTCAACAGCTCGTGGAAGCATTCCGCATGGATCAGCCCCCGACGGCGGCTGCGCAGGTCGAGAAAAACATGGCCGCTGCCGTCGACCGCCCGCTCGGCACAGACCGGGCATTCGCTCATCAGGCGCCGGCGCCAGACCGGGGCAGCGGGATCCGTTGGCATCGACGCGGTCACGGCAGGAAGCGCGGCACGGCGCTCTAAGACAAAATCCGCCAGGGCGCGCAACTGACCGTGCACCGCCGTCTGGCGGGCATGGGTCAGCACCGGCCGGATGCGGGTCGCAAACCCGGAGGCCAGGCTCTCCACCCGGGGGCTCTTGCTGATCATCAGGTCAGTGACCTGATACTCGCGTTCCCGGGCGGCAAAAGCCAGGAAATCACTGACTTTGACCTCGCTGTTGAGCCGGGCCCGGACATCCACCAGGCTCGGCACCAGCCAAAGCTTGCCGGCGCACCCGGCACCTGCCAGCACCGCCCGCAGGGCGGCGGCGTTAACCAGCGCAGCACGGTCCTTCACCGGGGTCAGCACCAGGTCGGCGGCCAGCAGGGCGGCTTCGGTGAACCAATCGAGGATCGGCCGGGTATCGAGGATCAGGATTCCCTCCAGCCCCAGTGCGTCCAGCCGGGCGCGCAACGAAGCAGGAGATTGCGACGGGGGTTCCAGCCGGCGCGCCGAGGCGATGTACTGCACACCGTACTGGCCGAGACAAACCAGTTCCGGCGATGGCTCCGAGCCCAGCAGTTCGGCCATTCCTGCCGG
>JAMPXI010000155.1 GCA_023701265.1 Desulfuromonadales bacterium
CACCGGGCGGGCGAGCACGGTGTTGGAGTGGTATGACGACCCGGAAGAGGATACGGCGTTGCCGGTCTACCAGTACCTGCAGTTGAACGTGCGGGATCTGGCACCGGGGTACCACTTCAAGATGTATGGTCGACTCGGCGACGATCTCAATGACGAGGACGATGACGCCAAGAGCGAGTTGTACTACGCCTATATCGAGAAGAAAGACCTCGTCAACGGGCTGGACTTCCGGCTTGGCCGGCAATTCATCTCCACGACGGCCGGTGCCTCGCTGATGGACGGCCTTGCCCTCGACTACTCTTTCCTCGAGAACTACAAGCTGAAACTGTTCGGTGGCGGCGACGTGACCTATTACGAAGGTTACAACGTCAAGGATGTGATTGCCGGGGTTGAACTGGGCGGGAGCTTCTTCGACGAGAACCTGGAAGTGGCCGCATCCTACCTGCAGAAGTGGGACGGCGGACTCCTCGCGCAGGAACTGGTCGGTTTCGACGCCTCCCTCGATCTGAACGGCAAGCTCTGGCTTTACAACGAAAGTCAGTGGGACATCCTCTCGGAGCGCCTGAGCTATGAACTGGTTGGAGCCAAGTACCGCTTCGAAGAACCGCTCACCCTCCGTGCCGAGTATCTCTATTCGCTGCCGGTTTTCTCTTCCACCTCGATCTACTCGGTCTTTGCCGTCGAGGAGTACGAGGAGCTGATGGCCGAGGCCACCTGGATGGTCCAGCCGGGGGTGCAGACCTTCCTCCGGGCGACCCGGGAACTCTATGACGAATTCGACGATGCCAACGTCTTTGAGATTGGTGTGGAGAAACTGCGCACCGGCAAATGTTCCGGTTACCTGACCGGGACCGTCCGTCGCGATGACGACGGCCAGAATCTTCATGGTTTCAAGGTGTACGGCGCCTACCGGTTCCTGTCACAGCTGCAGGCGGGAATAGGTGTGAACATCGATGTTCTGGAGCGAGAGGTCGAGTATTTCGAAACCGACGGCGATGCGGACGAGACGACTTCCAAGCGGTTCTGGGCCGACGTCCTCTGGAATGTCACCGACAAGATCAATGTGGAGGGGAAGGTCGAGAGGGTTGAGAGCGACCTCTGGGATTACTACAATCGTGGCCGCATCCGGCTGAACATCCTCTTCTGACAAGGAGCGACGATATGATCAACAAAGTACTGCTGGTCCTGCTTGTCCTGGTAGCGGGGGTGAGCCTGGCAGGGGCCGCCGGTTTCGATCACCAGGCGCATCTCAAGGATTATGCTCCCGACGCGGCCTGTGTGGCGTGCCACGTTGTGGATGCCCCGTCCATTATTCCCGACAAGGCGGTCTGTCTGAACTGCCACAAGCAGGAAGACGTCGCCGGCGTCGTGCTGCCCCAGACCAAGACGCACGGTCCGGTGTGGGCGCTCAACCATCGGGCAGAGGCCAAGGGCGGCGCCATCGACTGCTCTGCCTGTCATGAGCAGAAAGACTGCCTGGAGTGCCACAAATCGGGTTTCGCCGATGAAATGGGGGCGTTCAGCAACAACATGATCAACGTCCATCGCAGCGACTTCCAGATAACCCATCCGCTGACCGCCCGCAACGACCAGCGGTTGTGCAGCAGCTGCCACGAGACGAAGTTCTGCGACAAGTGCCACGACTCCTTCCGCTTGCGGCGCGGCGATATCGGCAGCCCTTCGCACCGGTATGCTTTCGGTAACTTGGTGAATGGCTTGGACTTTGATGAGGTCCATAAAAATTTTACAGCTGCGACCCGATGCGACGCTTGCCACCTGTCAAGTTCGGTGTCTCCCAGCTTCCACGATTGGCAGATCGGCCATGCCCGCGAGGCGCGGCGCTCCCTGGCCACCTGCCAGTCATGCCACCCCGATGGCGATGTCTGCCTCAGATGCCACAGCACCAAGGGTGGTGCGGTCGGATTCAATCCTCATCCTGATGACTGGGGCAGCATCAAGGGGACTCTGAATAAAGCCAGCAACGGAAAAACCTGTCGCAAGTGTCATTGAAGCTCTAACTGGTACAGATAACTAAAGGAGGTTCGAGATGACTAGGAAATGGTTGGCGAGTTTGGGAATGATCCTTTTGACTGCAGCGCTCTGGGGCTGCGGCAGCAATGGTGGTGGCGGGGGGAGCGATGTGCCTCCACCTTCCGGCGGCACTCAGCCTGCAGTGATCGGCAGTTCATCTTGCGCTGTTTGCCACTCGGCGGTCGTCACTCAAGGCTGGTCCGGGTCGGTCCACGACACGACGGCCATCGGTTGCGAAGGATGCCACGGCGGAGGACAGTTCCATGCCGCGGCGCCTGTTTCGGTTGCTGTTCCCAACAGAACCCCCGGCCTGGTGCAGTGCGATGTATGCCATGACGTGACCGTAAGGCACATCAATGGCGACGATCCCGCCACCAGCTTCCAGACCACGCCGACCAACCCGGTCGTCGAGGGGTATACGAAGGTCGCTGACTGCCTGGGCTGCCATGCCGGCGATACGCCGGCGGCGACGACGTGGCCGCATGATCCGGAAAACCTCGCCATCAACAGTCAGTGGGCGAATTCCGCGCATGCGGGGCGTATTGCCTCGGCCACTCCGGAAACCGGCATCGTCTGGGGTCACTACGACTGGGACAACAGAACCAGCCGCGGTTCCTGCCAGCGCTGCCACACCGCCACCGGCATCAGCAACTTCCTGACGTTAACAGGTGACGGCAATCCCGCGACAACGTATGCGGCCAACGGCTCCGGCAACGACTTCAGCCATCTGCTCAACTGGACCGCCGCAACTGGCTCCCAGCAGAACGAACTGCTCTATTGCTGGGGCTGCCACAGCGACGTGGCTACCGGCGCCCTGCGCAACCCGGGTGCCATCACCGAAGTGTACGCTGCCGCCACGGCCGGCTCGCCGACAGCGACCATCGCCTATCCGAACATCAACCAGTCCAACGTCTGCATGGGCTGCCATCTCGGCCGTGAAATCGGCCAGAACGTAGCCAACGACATCGATGCCGACGGCGTACGCGGCTTCATCAACTCGCACTACCTGACCGCCGGCGCCAGCATCTTCAATGCATCCGGCTATGAGTATGCTACCTATGCCAACTTTGGCTTCCACCAGGAGGTCGGTGTGGGTGGTACGGCAGGGACCGGTACCGCCGGGCCGTGCGTGACCTGCCACATGACCAGCACCACCCCCGGGTCGCACTCCTTCAGTGTCGTCACCAAGGATGCCGCCGATAACATCACGGCCGTGGCCACCACCGTCTGCACCAACTGCCACGCCGACATGACCCCGGTTGTCCTCGAGGAGAAGAAGGAAGCGTTCCACCTGGCGATGGAACAACTGCGTCTTGCCCTGGAAGCCAGGGGGATGTTCTTCCAGGCGCGCAACCCCTACTTCTTCGTCGGCTCCGGGGCCACCGCCGCCAGCTTCACCGACTGGCAGTCGGTTGCCACGGCCATCGGCACGGCCAACCCCGCGGCCGCGCCGGTTGACTGGCGCGATGTCATGGGGGCGGCTTTCAACTACAATATGCTCGAGCATGACCCGGGTGCCTATGCCCACAACGTCGACTACGCGCTCAGGCTTGTTGCCGACTCCGTCGATTTCCTGAACGATGGTTTGGTCGACGGCGATGCGAATCTCGCTTCCGACATGTTTATCCAGGGGATGAACATCAGCAGCGCGGCCGGCTTCTCACCAATCCATACTGGGCTCACAGGCGATGCGACCGTTTGCAGCAGCTGCCATTCGGGCGCTCCTCACTTCGCGGCACTTGGCGAGGCGCAGTTCCTGACGGCCGGTACCTCCACCTGTGACACTTGCCATGCCGCCGGTAGCCTCACTGCGAATTTGCAGGTCCTTGCCGACTATGCCGATTCTGGCCATGCCGATGTAGCGGGAACCTGGTCGCATGAGGAAGACGGCAGCTGCAGTCGCTGCCACACCTCCAGCGGGTACATTGCGGACCTCGCCGTTCCCGGCACCCAGTATGCCTACCCTGTCGGTGACAATCGCCTGCAGGTCCTGGTCTGCGCGGCCTGCCACACCGATCTGTCTACTGGCGCGCGGCGCGCGGCGCCGGCACTTACCACCAGCTGGGTCAGGAACGCTGTTACTGCCGTCGTTACCTATCCTGACGTGGGTGATTCCAACCTCTGCGTCCGCTGTCACAGCGCCCGTCGCGCCGGCCCGAACATCACCGACACGGCGACCACCACGGCGCACTACCTGCCGATCGCGGCGACGGTTTTCGCCGGCAACGAACTAATGGTTGCGATCGGCGGTGTCCCCACGTATACCGGCGTCGGCTATGAGTTTGCCGGCCAGACCTATACCGGGCTCAACACCCATGCATTCGTCGGCTCCGGCGGCAGGGGTGCCTGCGTGGCCTGTCACATGAGTGGCTCTGCCGGCCACACTTGGGAACCGGTTGCCAAGGACGCGGCAGGGAACATCACTGCCGTCAACAGCGCTGTCGAATGTGCTAATTGCCATGCCAACATGGATGCCGCCCATCTGAATACCAGCAAGGCAGCTTTTACTACCAAGCTGGCTGCGCTTGACGGCGCCCTGCAAGCCAGAGGCTTCTTCATCTTTGGTGGCACGTTCTACCAGGATGCCGCACACACCGTACCCGTTACCGAAGCTTACTATACCTCACAGGCAACCCTGTTGGGTTTCGATCCATCCGACCTCCGAGGTGCGGCCTTTAACCTCTGGCTGTATTCCTATGATGGGGGAGATCCGTGCGGCTACGTTCACAACCTGCCTTACGCGGAAAAACTGATTGCCGACTCCATTGACTTCTTGTCAAATGGTATCGTTGGTGACGGACTGTAATGTAGCTTCATCTTCAAAGGCAGTTAGCAAAGCAAAGGCCGGACCCGGAAGGGCCCGGCCTTTGCTTTCACTGCATACGGAAAACTACGTTCAGGATTCAAGCTGGTTGACTCGGCATCGAGTTTCCGTTTGAATGCCAGCGATACTAATCAAGGGAAAAGGTCTCGCTCATGACAACATGGCAAACCATCGGTTTCATCGGCGGCGGCAATATGGCCGAGGCGCTGATCAAGGGCCTGCTGGCCCAGGGGCATCCGGCGGAGCGGATTCTGGTCGCCGATCCAAGTCAGGAGCGCCAGGCGCTGCTAGGTGATATCCACAAAGTGAAGGTTCTGGCCGACAACCGTGAAGTGGCCACCGGCTGTCGCCTGCTGGTGCTGGCGATCAAGCCGCAGATGGTGCCGGCCGTTGTCCCGGACCTGGCCGGAGTCGTGACGCCGGAACATCTGGTTGTTTCG